>DATDIH010000192.1:0-28547 GCA_036521155.1 Streptosporangiaceae bacterium | reverse complement strand
GCCAGGCCACCGGACGCGCTGAGCACGCCGCTGGCGGTGACATCCTTGAGGACCAGCGTGCGGGTGTCGATCAGGCTGGGCTCGGCCGACAGGCCGATGTAGCCGATCCGCCCGCCCGGCTCGACCAGCTCGGTGGCCAGCGACGGCATCCCCACGCCGGTGGAGGCGTCGATGATCGCGTCGAACAACCCCGCCGGCAACGTGTCCCGCACCCACACCTGGCCGAAGCCGAGCGACCGGGCGAACCGCAGCGAGCGCTCCTCCTGGCCGAGCAGGTGCACGTCGGCGCCCCGGGCGCGGGCGATCAGCGCCGCCAGCAGCCCGATCGTGCCCGGCCCGATGACCAGCAGCCGCTGCCCGGCCCAGTCCTGGCTAGCCCAGTCCTGGCTAGTACGGTCCTGGGTGGCCCGGACCACGCGCAGCGCGTTGCCGCCCGGCTCGACCAGGGCGCCCGCGGTGGGGCCGATGCCCTCCGGCAACGGCAGCAGGGCCGAGGCCGGGACCAGCAACTGCTCGGCCAGGGCGCCGGGCCAGCCGCCCCGGATCCCGATCTCGAACCGGTCGGCGCACAGATGCTGGCGGCCGCTGCGGCAGCGATGGCAGTGCCCGCAGCCGAGCATGGTGTCCCCGGTGACCCGCTGGCCGACCCAGGACGCGCTGTCCTCGTCGCCGGCCCGGATCACCCGGCCGCACCACTCGTGCCCGATGCGGACCGGGTAGCGGGCCTCACCGGTGCGCAGGTACACCATGTGACCGGTGTAGAACTCGACGTCGGTGCCGCAGACCCCGGCCCGCTCCACGTCCACCACCACCTGACCCGGGCCGGGCTCGGGTGGCTCGATGTCGCGGACCTCGGCCCGTCCGGGTCCGGTGATGACGAACGCGCGCACGCCGGGCTACTTGTTCCGTGCTGCGCAAGCAGGGGTAACGTCCATGGCGTTCCGCATATTAGAGCGACATGCCGGGAGCAGGAAAACGATGACCGATCTGCGCAGCAACCATTGGTACGGGGGCAGTGACCGGGACGGCTTTCTCCACCGGGCCTGGATGCGCCGCGGCCTGCCCGATTCCGCCTTCACCGGGCGCCCGCAGATCGCGATCGCCAACACCGCCTCGGACCTGGTGCCCTGCAACCGGCACCTGAGCGAGGTCGGTCAGCATGTGGCGGCCGGGATCTGGGAAGCGGGCGGCGTCCCGCTGGAGATGCCGGTGGTGTCGCTGGGCGAGACCAACGTCCGGCCGACCGCGATGCTGTGGCGCAACATGGCCGCCATGGCCATCGAGGAGATGATCCGGGCCAACCCGATCGACGGGGTGGTGCTGCTCGGTGGCTGCGACAAGACCATTCCCGCCCTGCTGATGGGGGCGGCCTCGGTGGACCTGCCCGCCGTGGTGGTGCCCGGGGGGCCCATGCTGAACGGCACCTTCCGCGGCCAGCCGCTGGGCTGTGGCACCGACGTGTGGCGGCTGAGTGAGGACGTGCGGGCGGGCAAGCTGTCCCAGGCCGACTTCCTGTCCGCCGAGTCGTCGATGATCCGCAGCCGCGGTCACTGCAACACGATGGGCACGGCCTCGACGATGGGGCTGCTGGCCGAGGTACTGGGCACAACCCTGCCCGGCACGGCCGGGCTGCCCGCGCCGGACAGCCGCCTGCTGGCCCAGGCCCACGGGACCGGGGTGCTGGCCGTGGAGATGGTGCGGGCCGAGCGGCGGCCCAGCCAGGTGCTGTCGGAGGCGTCGTTCCACAACGCGATCGTCGCCCTGGCCGCGCTGGGCGGCTCGACCAACGCGGTGGTGCATCTGCTGGCCATCGCCGGCCGGCTGGGGATCCAGCTCACCCTGGACGACTTCGACCGGATCGGCTCCGAGGTGCCACTGCTGGTCAACCTGCAGCCGGCCGGGCAGTTCCTGATGGAGGACTTCCACCGGGCCGGCGGCCTGCTGGCGGTGCTGCGCGAGGTCAGGGACCTGCTGGACCCGTCCGCGCTGACCATGACCGGCAAGCCGCTGACCGATTACCTGGGCGACGCCCAGATCTGGGACCGCGAGGTGATCGCGGTACGGAACGAGCCGGTTCAAAACGCGGCCGGCATCGCCGTGCTGCGCGGCAACCTGGCCCCGAACGGGGCGGTCATCAAGCCGGCGGCCGCGTCTCCGCATCTGCTGCAGCACCGCGGCCGGGCGGTGGTGTTCGACTCGATCGAGGACCTGCACGGCCGGCTGGACGACGAGGACCTGGACGTGGACGCCGACTCGGTGCTGGTGCTGCGGGGCTGCGGCCCGAAGGGCTACCCGGGCATGCCCGAGGTGTCGAACATGCCGATGCCGGCCAAGCTGCTGCGTGCGGGCGTCCGCGACATGGTGCGCATCTGTGACGGGCGGATGAGCGGCACCGCCTACGGGACCGTGGTCCTGCACGTCTCGCCCGAGGGCGCGGCGGGCGGCCCGCTGAGCCGGATCCGGACCGGCGACTGGATCGTGCTCGACGTGCCCGGGCGCCGGGTCGATGTCGAGCTGAGCGAGGACGAACTGGCCGGGCGGCCGGTCGCGCAGGCCATGACGGATGCGGTGGCCAAGCCGCGCCGGGGCTGGGAACTGCTCTACGTCAACAGCGTGCAGGGCGCCGAGAACGGCGCCGACCTGGACTTTCTGCGCGGGGCCAGCGGCGACGAGGTGAAGCGCGAGTCCCACTGAGCCCAATACCGGGCCCTGTCACCGGGCCTGGCGTACCGCGGCGATCTCGGACAGGCCGGAGATCTTGAGTACCGGGACCAGCAGCGGGGCGGCCACCAGCTCGATGTGGCCGGCGTGGGTGAACAGGACGGTCAGGCCCGCGCTGTCCAGGTATTCGCACGAGGTGAGGTCGATGACCAGCGGGCCGCCCCCGGCTTGATCGAGTGCGTCCCGTAGCTGGCTGGCGTTGCTCATGTCGATCTCGCCGACGGCGGTCAGCACCGCGGTACCGTCCGGCCGCTGGTCGGTGGTAAGCGTGAGCGGAGTGGTCATGACGAGATCCTGAGCTGCATGTCGACGATGGTGCCGGCCGAGCCCGGCTCGATGGTGACGTGGTGCATGAGCGCCCGCATCAGCGGGATGCCGTGCCCGCGGTGCGGGTTGCCGCCCGGCTGGGAATCCTTCCACTGGCCGGTATCGGTCACGGTGAGCCGCAGTTGCGAAACGGTAGCGGCCGCGTGCAGCCGGACCTGCTGGCCCGGGGCGTGGCGGTGGCCGTGCTCGATCGCATTGGCGCAGGCCTCGCCCGCCGCGACCAGCACGTCCTGGGCGGCCCGGTGGGTGAGCGCGCACCGGTTCAGCCAGGCCCGCAGCGCGGCGCGGACCGGCGCCAGCTGGGCCGATTCGGCCGGGAAGACCAGGTTCAGCGGGGCCGGGTGCCGGTACATGACGAAGGCGACGTCGTCCTCGTAGCCACCATCCGGCGCCATCGTGGTCATCAGCTCGGTGGCCAGTTCCTCCACCCCGGCCTCGCCGCCCGCGAGCAGGACCGTCCCGGCCTGGGCGATGCCGGCGTTGACCGACCGGCGGCGGCGCTCGACCAGCCCGTCGGTGTACAGCAGCAGGGTGGCCCGGGCCGGCAAGGCGCAGCTGGCCTCGGTGCGCACGATGCCGGGCCGGACCGCGAGCGGAAACGAGCGGCCGCCGTCGAGCAGCTCGATGCGGCCGTCCGGCCAGGCCAGGATGCCGGGCGGGTGGCCCGCGCTGCTGTAGGTCAGCCGGCTCGCGTCCGGGTCGAGGATGCCGCAGAACACCGTGCTGCAGATCGCGCCGGGAATCAGGGCCGCGAACCGGTCCATGGCGGTCAGGGTCTGGGCCGCGCTGGCGTCCTGCAGCAGCAGGGCCCGGCAGGCGCTGCGCAGCTGGCCCATCACGGTGGCGGCGTCGAGCCCGTGCCCGACGCAGTCGCCGACCACGATGCCGGTCCGGCCGTCGGGCAGCTCGACGATGTCGAACCAGTCCCCGCCGACCTCGAGCGGACGGCTGGCGGGCTCGTACCGGGCCGCGAAACCGGCGGGCAGCCGGGCCGGGCCGAGGATGGCCCGCTGCAGCACCAGGGCGGTCTCCCGCTGCTGATCGCTCTGGTAGACCCGGTGCAGCGCCTGGCCCAGGTAACCGCACAGCAGGGCGAGCAGGGCCCGGTCCTCGGCGCTGAACGGGCGGCCCACGCCCAGCTCGATCCACACCGCCAGCAGGCCGCGCGGATGCTCGACGGTGACCCCGACCGAGGGGCCCGCACCGTCGGTGGGAGCCAGTGGCGGCCGCTGCCGCAAGGCGCCGATCTCCTCCTGCAGCGGAGCCGGCAGCGCGTCCCAGTCGCTCTCCGGGCCGGTGGCCAGCAGCGCCGGCTCATCGCCGTCAGTCCAGGTCACGGCCAGGGCGCGGGGCGCGCGCCAGAGCCGCTGCAGCTCGTGCAGGGCGCCCTCGAGGGCCTGGGGCACGCTGGTGGCCCGGGACAGCAGCAGGCCCATGGCGGCCAGCGCCTGCTCGCGCTGGCCGGCGTAGTGCTCGGCGGTGATGTCCCGCAGCGTGCCCACCACCACGCGCCGCCCGGTGTCGGGGTCGTGCACCTCGTTGAAGCTGGCCGCCACCCACAGCCGGTGCCCGTCCTTGTGCGTCACCGGGGCCACGAAACTGCCCCGGCTCTGGTCCATGAGCTGCTCGAAGGCCGCGCTGACCTGCCGGTAGCCCTCCGGGTCGGCGTCCGCCCGCGGCCACCAGGGGTGCGCCGCCGGGTACGGAAGGCCGTCCGGACCGTACCCGAGGATGTCGGTGAAGGCCGCGTTGATCTCGGTCACGGTGCCGGTCTCGTCACACAGGAAGAACCCCTCGTGCAGCGAGTCGATCAGAGCCGCCCGCCACCGGTTGTGGTGGGTGCGCAGCTGGGCCAGCTCGACGCTGGCCCGGACCCGGGCCAGCAGCTCCGCGGCCGAGAACGGCTTGACCAGGTAGTCGTCGGCGCCGGCCTCCAGCCCTTCGATCGCCGCCTCCTGGCCGGCCCGGGCCGACAGCAGCAGGACCGGCACGTCGGCGGTGCGCGGGTCGGAGCGCAGCGCGGCCACCAGGGCCAGGCCGTCCAGGCCCGGCATCATCACGTCGCTGATCACCAGCTCGGGGGCGTCGGCCCGGATCGTGTCCAGCGCGGTGAGGCCGTCCGCCACGCTGGTGACCTCGTACCTGACCTGCAGCAGCCGCTTCAGGTACTCGCGCATGTCGGCGTTGTCGTCGGCCACCAGGACCCGGGCCGGGCCGTCGGTACCCGGCCAGGCCGCGGCCGGCGCGGGCGTGGCCGGGGGCAGGGCGCCGACGGCGGGAACGCTCTCCGGCAGCCAGCGCAGTGCTTCTTCCAGGAACGGGTCGGCCACCGCGGACACCATGCTGGGTGCGGCCGCGTCGGCTACATGACTGGTGGGCAGGTGGTCGCGGCCGAACGGCAGCCGGATGGTGAACTCGGTCCCGGATCCCTCGGTGCTCGCCGCGGTGATCGTGCCGCCGTGCAGGCCAACCAGTTCCCGCACCAGCGCCAGCCCGATGCCGCTGCCCTCGTTCGACCGCGACCGCGCGTTGGGGATGCGATGGAAGCGCTCGAACAGGCGGGGCATCTCGTCGGCGGCCACCCCGACGCCGGTGTCGGCGATGCGCAGCACGGCCTGGTCGCCATCCGGCCGCAGCGAGACGCTGATGCTGCCTTCGAAGGTGAACTTGAGCGCGTTGCTGAGCAGGTTGAAAACGACCTTCTCCCACATCTCCTGGTCGGCGTAGACCGGGTGGGGCAAGGCCGGGCAGTCCACCCGGTAAGCCAGCCCGGCCCGCTCCGCCGCGGACCGGAACACGCTGGCCAGGTCGGCGGTGAAGGCGGCCAGGTCGACCGGCTCGTACCGGGCCTGCATCCGCCCGGCCTCGATCCGGGAGAAGTCCAGCAGCGTGTTGACCAGCTTGCCCAGCCGCAGGCCATTGCGGTGGATGATGTCCAGTTCCTGCCGGGTGGCCTCATCGGCGTCCGGCAGCCGGGTGCGGAGTTCCTCCAGCGGGCCCATGATCAGGGTGAGCGGGGTACGGAACTCGTGGCTGATATTGGAAAAGAAGATGGTCTTGGCCCGGTCCAGGTCGGCCAGGTCTTCGGCCCGCCGCTGCTGGACCTGGTAGGCCACGGCCCCGTTGACCAGCGCGCTGGTCTGCTGGGCGACCAGGCCCAGGAACGACCGGTAGGCATCATCCAGGGCCCGCGCGGCCCGGGCCGCCAGCACCATCGCCCCCACCGGCGGGGCGCCGAGCTCGCCCGGCAGCGGCAGCACCATGGCCTCGGCCGGCGAGGTCTCCCAGCCACCGGACGGCAGGCCCTCGAACCGGGTGGCCACGTCGGTCACGGTGACCGGCTGGCCGGTGCGCAGCACGTCGGCCACGGGCCAGTCGCCGGGCCCGGAGGCGAGCGGGGCCGGGGCCGGCCCGGACGCGTTGGTGGCGGTCAGGACCGGCTCGCCGGTGTCCGGCCGGCGCAGGTAGACGGCGGCGAACGGGACGTCGGCCGCCCCGGCCAGCGCCCGGCCGACCAGCTGGGCGGCCTCGGCCGCGCTGCGGGCCCGGCCCGCCAGTGACCCCAGGTCCTGCAGGGCCGCCAGCCGCCGCTCGCCGATGACCCGTTCGGTGGTGTCGCTGACCGCGGTGAACACCCCGCGCACCACACCCTCGTCGTCATGCAGCGGGCTGTAGGAGTAGGTCCAGTAGGTCTCTTCCCAGTAGCCGTGCCGGTCCATCGGCAGCAGCAGGTCCTCGGACCAGGTCGCGTCCCCGCTGGTCATCACCGACGCCAGCATGGGGCCGATGATGTCCCAGATCTCCGCCCACACGTTCTCGCCCGGCTTGCCCAGGGCCGGGTGCTTACTGCCCAGCAGCGGCAGGTAGGCGTCGTTGTAGAAGAAGGTGAGGTCCGGTCCCCACCACACGATCATCGGAAACCGTGAGGTGAGGCAGATCCGGCAGGCGGTCCGCAGGCTGGGCGGCCAGTCGTGCGGATCGCCCAGGGGGGACTCCGCCCACGGGTACGCGCGCATCCGGCGCGCCATCTCACCGCCGCCGGGAAACAGTACGCCGCCGGGCTCGTCGCGGGCGGCCCCGGCGGGCCCGGAGTTGTCCATTGCACCGAACGATAGCGCCGCAATTGGCGAGCTGGCCGGACAGGCCACACAATGAGTGAATGGTCGCAGCCCCCGAGTTGGCCCAGCCAGCGGTGACACCGCTGCTGTCGGTGTCCGGTCTGTCCGCCCGGTTCGGTGCGGTCCAGGCCCTGGACGGCGTGAGCCTGACCGTCCGCCCGGGCGAGCTGATCGCGCTGGCCGGTGAGAACGGCGCCGGCAAGACCACCCTGGTGCGCTGCATCGCCGGGGACATCGCCCCCAGCCAGGGTGAGATCTACATCTCCGGCCGCCGGGTCGCCCCGGACCCGGCCGCCGCGGCCCGGCAGGGCGTGGCCGTGGTCTGGCAGGACCTGGCCCTGTGCGAGAACCTGGACATCGCGGCCAACGTGCTGCTCGGCCGCGAGTCGCGCCGGATGATGTTCTCCGACAGCCGCTTCCACCGGACGGCGGCCGACCTGCTCGACAGCCTGGGCATCCCGTTGCGTGACACCACCCGCCGGGTCGGTGCGCTGTCCGGCGGCCAGCGCCAGCTGGTGGCCGTGGCCCGGGCCATGGGCAGCAAACCCCGGCTGCTGGCCCTGGACGAGCCCACCGCCTCGCTCGGGGTGATGGAGTCGGCTCAGGTCGAGGAGCTCATCGCCGGGTTGCGCGAGAAGGGCACCACGATCCTGCTGGCCTGCCACGACATCGATCAGATGTTCCGGCTGGCCGACCGCATCGTGGTGCTGCGCCAGGGCCGGGTCGTCGCTGACCTGGACCCGGTCAGCACCCACCCGGACGACGTGGTGGCGCTGATCTCCGGCCAGCCGGTGGACTCCACCGCCCGCCGCCAGCTCACCCGGCTGCACGGCCTGGCCGACCGGCTGGTGTCAGCCGACGCCTCGTCCAGCTTGTCGCTGATCATGTCGGCGCTCGGCGCGGCGCTGAACGCCGAGCGGCTCTGCATCCACCTGGTCTCCGATCCGGGGTCCGAAGCCGGCCCGGACCAGTCGCTGGTCTGCGCGGCCACGCTCGGCTTCGCGCCCGGCGAGCTGAGCCCGTGGACGCAGCTGCCGTTCGGCCCGGGCGGCGGCCCGGTCGGCCTGGCCGCCGCTACCCAGCGGCCGGTCATCGAGGCCGATGTCCATTCCAGTGCGGCCTGGTCGCGGTTCAGCGGCATCACCAGTATGGCCGAGGTGGGCAGTTCGTGGTCGGTCCCGGTGGCGGGCCCGGGCGGCCTGAGCGGCATCATCACCGTGTTCCGGCCCGAGGCGGGCATGCCGCACCGGCACGAGCTGCAGCTGGTCACGCTGTACGCCGGCTACGCGGCCAGTGCCATCGAGCGGGACCGCCTGCTGGAGCAGGCCACCGCGCGCAACCGGGTGCTGGAGACGATCCGGGAGATGCTGGAGAACCTGGCCGGCCCGGCGCAGGTGACCGAGGGCCTGATCATCGCGGCCCAGGCGCTGCGGCACGGCCTGCAGGCGGACGAGGTCGCGCTGCTGACCCGGCCGGACGGGGAAGACCCGCGGTGGCGGGCCTACGCCGGGCCCCAGGGCACCGACACGGCCTGGGACCCGGCGGAAGCCTCACCCGCGCTGCGCGAGGCCGCGGATCACACGCTGGCCGAGGTCCACCCGGACGGGACACCCCGCCAGCTCACCAGCGGCCAGGGACGCCGGGTCCGGCTGGTCCCGTTCACCGCCGCCAACGGCCCGGCCGTGCTGGTGGCCAGCTGGAATCAGCCCAGCGCCAAGGCCGCCCAGGAGGAGATCGCGCTGATGGAGGACGCCGCGCACTCCCTGCGGCTGGCGCTGGACCGCGAGGAGGCCGGGCTGGCCCACCAGGAAGCCACCGCCCTGCGCCGGTCCGGTGAGCTGCAACGGGACTTCCTGTCCCGGCTCAGCCACGAGCTGCGCACGCCGCTGACCGCGATCCGGGGCTACGCCTCCAGCCTCATGCAGACCGACGTGACCTGGGACCGCAGCTCACAGGACCGGTTCCTGGACCGCATCGCGGCCGAGTCGGCCCGGCTCGGCCGGCTGGTGGACGACCTGCTCGACTTCTCCACCATCGAATCGGGCCTGATGCGCCTGGCCCCCGACTGGTGCGACCTGCCGCTGGTGGTCCAGGCCGCGGTGGCCTGCCTGCCGCCGGCCGCCGCGACTGCGGTCTCGGTCCAGTGTGACCCGAATCTGCCGGTGATCTGGGCCGACCACGACCGGCTGGAACAGGTATTCGTCAACCTCATCAACAACGCGGTCGGCCACAATCCGCCCGGGACCCAGGTCTGGGTCACCGCCGAGGTGGCCGAAGCCGAGGTCGTGATCAGCGTGACCGACAACGGAACCGGCATTCCCGATGAGGTGGCGGCCGCGCCGTTCGAATCGGGCCGCCGGCGCCGGACCCGCACCGGCGGAGCCGGGCTCGGCCTGTCCATCGCCCAGGGCATCGCCGAGGCCCACCAGGGCCGGATCGAGCTGGAGCGGCTGCCCCGGGGGACCCGGTTCCGGCTGTGCCTGCCCGCCGACGTGCCCGGGGACGCGGGCGAGGCCGGCTCCGGGGCGCTGGTACTGGTTCCCGGGGGCACCCCGGCCGGAGAGGAGCATGATGCCTGACACCACCGCCAACACCCGCGTCCTGGTGGTGGAGGACGACCCCAACATCGTCGACCTGATCCGGTCCAATCTGGCCGTGCGCGGGTTCGACACCGTGGTGTCCCAGGACGGCATGAGGGTCCTCAAGCTGCTGGAGACCGAGGACCCGGACATCGTGCTGCTGGACCTGATGCTGCCCGAGGCCGACGGGTTCGAGCTGTGCCGGCAGATCCGGGAGCGGTCTCTGGTCGCCATCATCGTGGTGTCGGCCCGCGGGGGCGAACGGGACAAGGTCACCGCGCTCAACATGGGCGCCGATGACTACCTGACCAAGCCGTTCAGCATCGAGGAACTGCTGGCCCGGATCACCGCCACGCTGCGCCGGACCCGCCCGGCGGTGCTGCCGGAGCCGCAGACACCGGTCATCTCGGCCGGTGACATCACCATCGACCTGGCCCGCCAGCAGGTCACCCGCCTGGGCCAGCCCGTGCACCTGACGCCCACCGAGTTCGCCCTGCTCCGCGAGCTGGCCACCAACCGCGGCAAGCTGCTGACCCACTCCCACCTGCTGCGCCGGGTCTGGGGTCTGGGGTACGAGACCGAGACCGAGTATGTCCGGGTCTACGTCCGGCGGCTGCGGGCCAAACTGGAGACCGAGGGGGGCGAGCCGTTGATCCTGACCCAGCCCCGTGCGGGCTACCGTTTCGCCCCGGAGTAGCCTCAGCCGGACGGGTTAGCGGACTGTCTTGTTCACACTATTTTTATGACGCGACGGCGATGTTAAGGCCCCGTTAATTCCGCCAGCCTTATGGTTTCGGTCAAAAGCTGAGACCGCGGTGGCTCCCGCGTGGACGGATGCCTGGTCAATGTTGCCGGCGCATCCGGCCGTGGTCTTGCCTACTCTTGAGGTGATCTTTTGAATCTGATGAGCAAAATTAGCTGGACGTCGGCGCTGGCGGTAACCGCCGGTGTCGCCCTCGCTGCCTGCAGCAGCAGTGGTGGCGGTAGCTCGTCGCCGTCGTCGAGCGCCTCCGCCAGTGGCGGCTCGTCCGGCAGCACGCCGAGCATTTCCACGTCGGACTTCACCCGGGACTTCTCGGCCATGGCCAAGCTGAAGCCTCTGGTGGCCAAGGGCAAGGGCAGCGTCGGCGTCATTCTGCCCGACACCGTGACCTCGGCCCGGTACACCGAGTTCGACGCGCCGTACCTGACCAAGGCCCTGCAGTCGGCCGGCCTGTCGTCGTCGCAGTTCTCCGTGCAGAACGCGCAGGGCAGCGACTCGACCGAGTTCACCGACGCCCAGGAAGACATCACCAAGGGCGCCACCGTCCTGATCATGGACCCCCTGACCTCCGGGACCGGGGCCAAGATCGAGTCCTACGCCAAGCAGCACGGCGTCTCGGTGATCGACTACGACCGGATCAGCCTCGGTGGCAGCCGCGCCTACTACGTCAGCTTCAACAACGTCCAGGTCGGCAAGCTCATCGGCCAGGGCCTGGAGAGCTGCGTGACCGCCTGGGGCGTGAAGAGCCCGCAGGTGCTGGTCATGAAGGGCGACCCGACCGACAACAACGCCACCCTGTTCGCGCAGGGTTACAACGGCGTGCTGGCGTCCAAGTTCGCCAGTGGTGGCGGCTGGAAGTCGGTTGGCTCGGCCGCTGGCACCTGGGACCCGCCCACGGCGGAGACCGAGTTCCAGCAGCAGTACACCGCGCACAAGACCATCAACTCGGTGCTGGTGCCGAACGACGAGAACGCCGCGCCGATCATCCACTACCTGCAGTCGCTGAACGTCAAGCCCAAGACCTTCCCGGTCACCGGGCAGGACGCGACCCTGGTCGGCCTGCAGAACATCCTGGCTGGTTACCAGTGCGGCACCGCCTACAAGCCGATCTACCTGGAGGCTCAGGCCGCCGCGGCCCTGGCCATGTACCTGCGCGCGGGCGACAAGCCGCCGGCGTCGCTGGCCAACGGCACCACCACCGACACGCAGACCAAGACGGCCGTCCCGTCCGTGCTGCTGACGCCGGAGTGGGTCACCCCGTCCAACATGAACAGCACCGTGATCGCCGACCAGTTCGTGCCGGCCAAGCAGCTTTGCGCAGGTAGCTACGCTTCGGACTGCAAGGCCAACAGCATCACGCCATGATGCTGACCCATCATCGGCACCAGATCGGACGTGTTTGGTGACCACACCAAGCGCCGCTGACGGCGCCCGGCCTGCCAATGGCGGCCGGGCGCCGTCCCCTGCGGCTCCCACCAACCCGGCTGAGCGCTCCGACGGCGACACGCCCCTGCTCGAACTGCGCGGCATCGGCAAGAACTTCGGTCCCGTCCGGGCCCTCAGCGACATCAACCTCACGGTCCCCGCGGGTAAGGTCACCGCGCTCGTCGGCGACAACGGCGCCGGGAAGTCGACCCTGATCAAGACGATCTCGGGCATCTGGCAGCCGGACGACGGCCAGATCCTCTGGAAGGGCCGGCCGGTCCACCTGCACAGCCCCAAGGCCGCCACCGACCTCGGGATCGCCACCGTGTACCAGGACCTCGCCCTGTGCGACAACCTGGACATCGTGCAGAACATGTTCCTCGGCCGCGAGGAAGTGAAGCACTGGCAGCTCAACGAGATCGGCATGGAGCTGGCGGCCAAGCAGACCCTGGCCGACCTGTCGGTGGTGACGGTCCGCTCGATCCGCCAGCCGGTCGGCTCGCTTTCCGGTGGCCAGCGCCAGGCCGTGGCGGTGGCCAAGGCCGTCATGCAGAACGCCCAGCTGGTGATCATGGACGAGCCGACCGCGGCCCTGGGCGTGACCCAGACCAAGGTCGTGCTCGACCTCATCGAGACGCTGTCCGGCCGCGGCATCGCGGTCCTGGTCATCTCGCACAACCTGACCGACGTCATGAACAGCGCGGACCGGATCGCGGTGCTCTACCTGGGCCGGATGGCCGCGGTCGAACCGGTGGAACAGCTGAACACCGCGTCCATCGTGGAGCTCATGACCACCGGCCGCTCGGGCCGGACCCACCCCCGAGCCGCGGCCGGCCAGGTCCAGGCCGGGCAGCACGCAGGGGAGGCCTCGTGAGCACCGAAACTCACCAGCCGTCGCCCGAGACACCCGAGACACCCGAGACGGCTGAGAACGGTGAGGCCGCCCAGGTAGCCACGGCCGCGCCCGAGGTGATGGCCAACTCGCTGGGCGAGTACGGGCGGATTCAGTTCCGCCGGATCCGCAGCGGCGAGAGCGGCGCGCTCCCGGTCGTCATCGGCCTGGTCGCGATCGTGATCTACTTCCAGGTCAGGAACTCGCTGTTCCTGTCCCCGGGAAACCTGGTCAACCTGCTGATCCAGGGCGCGCCCTACATCATCCTGGGCATGGCCGAAGTGTTCGTCCTGCTGCTGGGCGAGATCGACCTGGCCGTCGGGTACACCGGCGCCGTGGCCGCGGTCATCACCGCGTGGACGGTGTTCAGCCTGCCGTGGTGGATCGCCATCATCCTCGGTCTGGCCACCGGGGCGTTCATCGGCCTGATCTTCGGCCTGCTGATAACCAGGCTGGGGTTGCCGTCGTTCGTGGTGACCCTGGCCGGCCTGCTGGGGCTGGAAGGCCTGATGATCGTCCTGGTCGCCCGGAGCGGCCACGGGCCCGGTGGTTCCATCCCGATCAGCAACAAGATCATCGGTGACCTGACCGAGGGCAACCTCAGTCCGGTGGCCGGCTGGATCGTGATGATCGTGATCGTGGCGCTGGCCGCGGTCATGTTGCTGCTGAGTGACCGGCAGCGCCGGGCGGCCGGCCTGGTCACCCCGCCGATCAGCGTGACCGCGTTGAAGATCGGGGTCATGGCCGTGGCCGGGGTGGTCGTCGTGCTGATCGGCAACGCCGACCGGGGCACGGCCCTGCAGGCCCTGAGCGGGGTGCCGTGGGTGGCACCCATCATCCTCGGGGTGCTGGCCGTCTGGACGTTCCTGCTGGGACGGACCCGGTACGGCCGGTACATCTACGCCATCGGCGGCAACGCCGAGGCGGCCCGGCGGGCCGGCGTCAGCCTCAACCGGATCAGGACGCTGGCCTTCGTGCTGACCGGCCTGACCGGGGCGATCGCGGGCATCATCCTGGCCTCCCGGCTGGGGTCGATCTCCACCGACACCAACGGCGGCCAGCTGGTGCTGTTCGCGGTGGCGGCGGCGGTCATCGGCGGTACCCACCTGTTCGGCGGGCACGGCAAGATGCTGAACGCCCTGATCGGTGGCCTGGTCGTGGCGGCGATCGCCAACGGCCTGGCCCTGCTCGGGACGAGCGCGGCGGCGACCTACATCGTCACCTCGCTGGTCCTGCTGGCCGCGGTCAGCGTGGACGCGCTGTCCCGGCGCGGACGTTCGAGTTAAAGGCAACCGGCGCTAACGGCAAGCGGCAAGACCCGGGGAGGCATCCGTCCAGGCGGCGGGTGCCTCCCCGCGTCATATCCGGCCGCGCTAAGATCGTTGAAGCTTTGAGCGACGGCGTTCCAGAGGGTTTTCATAGGGAACGCCGTTCCTTGCTGCGCCTTCTCAGGCAGGACTGAGCTGGTACTCAGTCCGGTCGGCCAATGTCTCTCGCGGACCGTCTCGTGTCCGCGTGCCGCCCTCCCGGCGGCCGGCCCGATTCACCGCAGCCTGGAGGTCCCGCTTGGCCACGACTGTGGTGGATTCGCCGCTGAGCCCGTCGGTCTACGACGGCAGGCCCGGTGACGGGGCCGAGCGGCCACGCTGGCAGGCCTGGCGCTCGCCGGCCGACCAGCCGCGCTGGGCCCGGCCGGTGTTGCTGGGCATCGCGGCCCTGGCCGCCTTGCTGTTCGCGTGGAACATCACCCAGGCCGGGCTGGCCCCGTTCTACTCGGTCGCCGTGAAAAGCATGTCGGTGAGCTGGAAGGCGTTCTTCTACGGCGCCTTCGACCCCAAGGCCACGATCACCATCGACAAGCTGGCCGGCTCGTTCGCGCCGCAGGCGCTGTCGGCCCGGATCTTCGGCTACCACCCCTGGTCGCTGGCGTTGCCCCAGGTCATCGAAGGCGTCATCGCCACCCTGGCCATGTACCGGGTCGTCCGCCGCTGGGCGGGCCCGGTGCCGGGCCTGCTGGCGGCCGGGATCTTCGCGCTCACCCCGATCGCGGCGTCGATGTTCGGGCACAGCATGGAAGACGGCCTGCTGACCATGTGCCTGGTGCTGGCGGCCGACGCCTACCAGCGGGCGGTGATGGAGGCGCGCCTGCGCTCCCTGATCTGGTCCGGGGTCTGGGTGGGGGTGGGCTTTCAGGCCAAGATGCTGCAGGCCTGGATGGTGCTGCCCGCGCTGGTCATCGGTTACCTGCTCTTCGCCCCGGCGCCGCTGCGGCGCCGCCTCGGCCAGGTCGGGGTGGCCGGGGTGGTCATGCTGGCGGTGTCCCTGTCCTGGATCGCGCTCTACACGTTCACCCCGGCCCAGGACCGCCCGTACGTGGACGGATCCACCAACAACAGCGCCATCTCCATGGTCTTCGGCTACAACGGCCTGGAGCGGTTCGGCATCAGCGTGCCCGGCTCGGTCACCAGCGGCCCCGGCGTGAGCGGAGGTGCCGGAGCCCGCGGCAGCGGTCCCCGCACCTCGCCCGCTGGCGGTACGGGGCCAGGGGGCGGCACGGCGCCGGGTGGGGCCCCAGGAGGCACCGGGACGCGCGGCGGCAATCCCGGGTTCGCGGCGCCCGGCGGCGGCCAGGCCGGGGCCAGCCGCTTCGGTCAGGGCTGGACCAAGCTGCTGGGCAGCGAGTTCGGCACCCAGGTGGGCTGGCTCTACCCGCTGGCCGTCCTGGCCCTGATCTTCGGCCTGCTCTGGACGTGGCGGGCGCGGCGCACCGATCAGGTCCGGGCCGGGTTCGTGATGTGGGGCATCTGGCTGCTCACGTTCGGCCTGATCTTCAGCGAGATGAGCAGCATCCCGCACACCGCCTACGTGGCCTCGCTGGCCCCGCCCCTGGCCGCGTTGTCCGCGGCCGGCATCGTGATGTTCTGGCGCTACTTCCGGTCCGGTGACGCCCGCGGCTGGCTGCTGCCGGTGGCGGTGGCGGCCGAGGTGGCCTGGGCCCTGTTCCTCTGGCGTGACTACGGCGGCTTCCTGTCCTGGGTGCGCATCGTGGCGGTGGTGGCCGCGGTGATCGGGATCGTGATCATGGTGGCGGTCCGGCTGACCCGGCGAGTCCGGGCCCGGCTGCTGACCGTCGGGCTCACCGCCGGGGTTGGTGCGATGCTGGTGGCCCCGGCCGCCTGGGCCGGTTCCGTGCTGGACGCCAGGTACGCGGGCAGCTCGTTCAACGCCGGTGCCGGGCCCGTCAGCAGCATGGGCTTCGGCGGCGGCGGCCCGGCCGGCGGGAATGCGTCGGCCGAGGACGCGTTCCGGGACTTCGCCGAGCAGAACGGGGCCGGAGCCAGGACCGGCTCCCGGCCGTTCGGCGGCGCCGGGGCACCGGGTGGCCGCGCGGGCGGCGGCATCGGCGGCATGATGGGCGCCACCACCGCGCTGAGCAGCAGCGAGCAGCAGATCTACAACTACGTCAGCGCCCACCGCGGCGGCGCCTCCTACCTGCTGGCGGTGTCGTCCTGGACCGAGGCGTCGCCCTACATCGAAGCCACCGGCCAGGAGGTCATGCCGATGGGCGGCTTCAGCGGCTCGGTGCCGGAGCCGACCCTGACCCGGGTCAAGCAACTGGTCAAAACCGGCCAGCTTAAGTTCTTCCTGCTCAACGGCTCGGGTGGCGGTTTCGGCGCGGGCGGCCCCGGGGGCGGCCGGGGCACGACCGCCGCCACGATCGAGTCCTGGGTGCAGAGCAACTGCCAGCCGGTTCCGGCCAAGGACTACACCGGCTCGTCCACCAGCACCGGCACCCTCTACGCCTGCTCGTCCAGTTCCTGACGGCCGCCCGGGGCCACCGCGCCGGCCCGGGGCCGGCGGGCCAGGGCGGTGGCGGCCTTCTCGATCTCGGCCTCGGAGACCAGGACGTGGCGGGCGGCGTCGCCGAGCGGCACGAAGCTGTCCTCGCTGGTCACCCGGCCGGCCGGGCCACGGAAGCCGTGGTCGGTCAGGGCGGCCAGGATCCCCTCGGACACGCCGCCGGTCCGGCGGGTCTCGTCCACGACCAGGACCCGGCCGGTGGCTGACGCCTCGCGCAGCAGATCGGTCGTGGGCAGCGGCGCCAGCCACCTCAGGTCGAGGACCCGGGCCGCGATCCCGGCCGCGGCCAGCCGCCGGGCCACCCGCAGGCTCATCCGCACACCGTTGCCGAAGGTGACCAGCACCAGGTCCTGGCCGTCGCCGTGGACCCGGGCCCGGCCCAGCGGCACGTGCGTGGCTGGCCAGGCGCTGGGGGGCGCGTAGCGGGCCAGCCAGCCGTCGTCACCGTCGGTGTGCAGGTCCCGGGTGTGGTACAGCGCGATGGGCTCCAGGAACACGCACACCCGGCCGTCGGCCGCGGCCGCGGCGGTGCAGGTGCGCAGCATGGCCGCGGCGTCGTCGGGCCGGGCCGGGGAGGCGACGACCAGCCCGGGCACGTCGCGGAGGGCGCCGACCGCGTTGTCGTTGTGAAAATGGCCGCCGAAGCCCTCCTGGTAGGCGTAGCTGGCCACCCGGATGACGGCCGGGTTGCGGAACTGGCCACGGGAGAAGAACTGCAAGGTGGCGGCCTCACCGCGGATCTGGTCCTCGGCGTTGTGCAGGTAGGCCAGGTACTGGATCTCCGGGACCGGCAGCAGCCCCGTCACCCCCGCGCCGAGGGCCAGGCCGAGGATCGACTGCTCGTCCAGCACGGTGTCGAACACCCGGGCCGCGCCGGCCTTCTTCAGCAGGCCGCGGGTCACGCCGTAAACGCCGCCCTTGACCGCCACGTCCTCGCCGAACACCATCAGGCCGGGATGACTGGCCAGCAGGTCGGCCAGGGTCCGGTTGATCGACTGCGCGAGCGTGAGCGGGCCCTCGTCCTCCGGCAGTTTCCGGTCAAAAAGCTCGCGCCGGATATCGTCATCGCCGGCGCCGGCCAGTTCGGCGATGGCCGCGGGCCGGGACGGGGCCAGCGGCGCGGTGATCTCCACCGCGCTGCGCAGCGGCGGCCGCCGGATCGCATCCTGCGCCACCCCGAGCACGTGCCGCCGCATGGACTCGTACAGGCCGATGATCTCGCCCGGGCCGGCCACTCCCCGCTCGACCAGCAGCCGCCCGGTGGCCAGCAGCGGGTCCCGGCCCAGGCCGGCGGCGATCTCCCGGGGCCCGCGGTAGGCCGCCTCGGCGTCCGAGCCCGCGTGCCCCATCAGCCGGACCACGCGCAGGTGCAGGAACGCGGGCCGGCGGTGCCGCCGGACCCAGTCCGCGGCCTCGGTGGCGGTGGCGTACACCGCGGCCGGATCGGTCCCGTCGGCGGTGAAGTACCGCAGCCCCGGCCGATGCCCGTAGGCGGCCTCGATCCAGCCGGCCGGGGTGCGCACGCTGATCCCGATCCCGTTGTCCTCGCAGACCAGCAGCAGAGGCAGGGGCAGGCGCTGGTAGGCGCAGTGGCAGGCGGTGTTGATCGCGCCGGCCGCGGTGGAGTGGTTGGCCGAGGCGTCGCCGAAGCTGCACACCACCACCGCGTCCTCCGGCCAGCGGCTGGTGACCCCGAGCCGGGCCGCCCGGTCCAGCGCGAACGCGATCCCCACCGCCCGGGGCAGGTGGGACGCGATCGTCGACGTCTGCGGGATGACCGCCAGCGGCTCGCTGCCGAACACCTTGTGACGGCCGCCGGCAATCGGGTCCTCGGCCGCCACGACCATGCCCAGCAGGGCGTCCCGGACCGGGTCCTGGCCGGGGACCTGGCGGGCCCGCTCGGCGTAGAAGCCACCGGCCCGGTAGTGCAGCAGGGCCGGGTCGGTCGGCCGCAGGGCGCCCGCGACAAAGGCGTTGGCCTCGTGCCCGGCCGAGCCGATCGTGTAGTAGCCATGGCCCTGGCGGCGCAGCACCCGGGCGGCCAGGTCGAGGTGACGGCTGGCCAGCTGGGACCCGAAGACCTCCAGGCACCGGGTACCGGTCAGCGGGGACCCGGGGCTCAGGGGGCCGGCCGGGTCCCGCGGCGGCTGCGCGCTGAGCGCGCGTATGCCGTCGAGAAAAGCCCGGTCAACCGCTTCGTCAGGTGTCATCCGGCCCAGAATTTCACAGCCGTCGGCCGCCGGCCAGCGGCAGAACCGCCGGACTCCCGTCGGGGCAATTACGACGCCATGTAGGCTTCATCGTGGCTGGCGGGTCTCCCTGCTCGTTTCGCCCACCGCGCGTACGCGCGCCCGGGCCCCCCACGTACGCTGCGGCGCAGCCGTGCCGCGCTGTTCTCCCCGTCAGCCGGAAGGTGGTCGGTTTTCGTTGAGTGCCGTCGACACCCGGCGAAGTTCGCTCGGCGCGGGCCACGAGACCAGTGGACGCGAGTCCGAGGCGCCTACGGCCCGTCAGGTCGTGCAGGCCTACGTGGCCCTGTGCAAGCCGCGGATCATCGAGCTGCTGCTGATCACCGCCGTGCCGGTGCTGTTCCTGGCCGACCGCGGGCTGCCATCGCTGCTGGACGCGGCCGTGGTGGTCCTGGGCGGAGCGCTCGCGGCCGGCAGCGCCAACGCCCTGAACTGCTACATCGACCGCGACATCGATCAGGTCATGCGCAGGACCCGGGGGCGGCCGCTGGCCCGGCACACGGTCTCCCCGCGGGCGGCCCTGATCTTCGGGACCGTGATCGGCCTGGTGTCGGTGGGGCTGTTCGCGGCGCTGGCCAACCTGCTGGCGGCCGCGCTGACCCTGGGCGCGATCTTGTACTACGTCGTCGTCTACACCATGCTGCTCAAGCGGCGGACGTCGCAGAGCACGTTGTGGGGCGGCATCTGCGGGGCGGCGCCGGTGCTGATCGCCTGGGCCACCGCGCGGGACTCGCTGTCCTGGCCCGCGTTCCTGCTGTTCCTGGTGGTGTTCTTCTGGCAGCCAACGCATTTCTGGGCGCTGGCGGTCAAGTTCAAGGACGACTACCGGAGCGTGGACATCCCCATGCTCCCGGTGGTGGCCTCGCTGCGCCGGGTCATGACCGAGAGCCTGGTCGACACCTGGCTGACGGTGATCGCCTCGGTCGCGGTCTGGCCGCTGGCCACCGGCCCGGTCTACGGGGTCAGCGCGATCGTGTTCGGCGCCCTGTTCCTGGCCGAGGTGCACCGGATGCACTGGCGGGCGATCCGCGGCGGCAAGGTCCAGACCATGCGGCTGTTCCACGAGTCGAACATCTACCTCACGCTGCTGTTCGCGGCCCTGGCCGTCGACGCCCTGATCCACTGACCCGGCACCCCGGCCCGGCGATTCCGGCACGTCAGGCAATTCGTGACATTCGTACCGGGCCGTGTATTGTCCAGTCGTGCTGACCCGGTTCGCGGCCTTCCGTAGCTCGCTGTACGCGCACATGGAAGAGATCAGCTTCCGCACCGCCATCACCGTGGTGACCGGTGTGGTCGCGGTGGCAGCGGTCATCGCCGGGGTGGGCCTGCTGATGGCCCAGGCGCCGGCCCCGGCCCGGCCCACGGCGCTCGGCCCGTCTCCGGACGCCCGATCCAGCGCCCAGGCGTCCGCGCCGGCCGCGCCCACGTCGCCGCCGCCCAGCCCATCGCCGCCCGCGTCCCCGGCTCCGGCCCGGACCCCGGCCCCGGTGAAGACGTCCCCGGCCCGCGAGGCCACCTACCCGGGCACGGCCGAGAACGCCCAGCGCGCCCCGGTTACCCGGGCCGCGGCTCCGCAGGCAACGGCCCGCCCGCTCAGCTCCGCGATGGCCGCCTGGCTGGCCTGGTGGCAGCACATCCTGGCCAGCCGTCGCGGCCACGGTGGCCTGGGCGGCGGCGGCCGCGGTGCACTCCATTGGGGCCGCCGGTAGAGTCCGGCACCGTGATCGTGATAATCGCCGGGCCGTCCGGCAGCGGTAAGACGACGATCGGGACCGGCCTGGCCGGCCGGCTGGGCTGGACGTTCGCAGACGCGGATACCTTCCATTCCGCGGCCGCCATCGCCAAGATGCACCGCGGCGAGCCGCTGACCGACGCCGACCGCTGGCCGTGGCTGCACGCCATCGGGGCCTGGATGGACGAACGGATCGCGGCGGGCGAATCCGCGGTGGTGACCTGTTCCGCGCTGCGCCGCGAGTACCGCGACACGCTGCTGGGCGGCCGGCCCGCGGTCACCCTGGTCTACCTGCTTGCGAACCAGGACACCCTGGCCCGGCACCTGGCCGGGCGGCGCGGGCACTTCTTCCCCCAGGACCTGCTGGCCAGCCAGCTCGCCGCGCAGGAGGTGCCGCAGGACGAGCCGCAGGTGGTGGTGATCACCCCGGACGGCTCGCCCGCGGACACGGTGACTCAGATCGTCACCCGGCTGTGGCCGGCGGGCGGGCCGCCGCGATAACGCTCAGGACTCGCGTTCGAGCACCACCACCGGGATCTCCCGGCCGGTCTTCTTCTGGTAGTCGTTGTACGAAGGCCAGGCCTTGGCCATGACGTCCCACATGGCGGGCTTCTCGGCCGCGGTCGCGGTCCGCGCCCGGGCCTTGAACTTGTCCCCCTTGACCTGGACCCGAACCTCGGGCTGAGCCTCCAGGTTGAGGTACCAGAGCGGCGGCTCGTCGGCGCCGCCCCTGGACGCCACGATCAGGTAGTCGTCGCCGAACTTCTGGTAGATCAGCGCGCTCTTGCGCTGCTGGGCCGACTTGCGCCCGGTGGTGGTGAGGATCAGCGCGGTGGTGCCCTGCCACTCGTGGCCTTCCGCGCCGTCGGTCTCCTCGTAGCGCTTGACGTGCTCGTCTCCAAACAGCATGCGTTGCCTTTCTGCTCACTGTCGTACGGTCAGGGCATGAAGCTGAAGCTGGACCTGCACGACATCTACAACCGGGGTGGCGACATCGACCGGGCGCTGCGCGACATCATGGCCGAGGCCGAAGCCAAGAAGGCCCCGCTCATCGAGATCATTCCCGGCAAGGGCTCCGGTCAGCTGAAGAAGCACGTGCTGCGGTTCCTGGACCAGAAGGAGATCAAGGCCAAGTACCACCGGGTGGAGAAGGACTCCAAGAACTTCGGCCGATTGTTCGTCCACTTCAAGTGGAAATAACGAACAAAGGTTCCTATAATGGACAATGCCGGGGCCCGGCTCTTCCGCTGTCACGGCGGACGTGTCATAATCCCTTTCCCCGCTGATCACGTTCCGTGATCAGCTTGTGTAAGCTCCCGCGCGGTCCGGACACTGGCGACTAGGGGGCGGCTTCCGGACCGCGCGGGGTTGTTGTCCTCCGGCTCAGCCGGCCAGGGTGCGGTTGCGCTGGTCGACACCCAGTTCGCCGTACGGGTAGTCCACCGGGTGGGGATCGCTGGCCTCGTTCAGCGCCGCCGTCTCGGTCTCGGTGAGGTGCAGCCCGGCCGCGCGCAGGTTGGCCTCCAGCTGCTGGGTGGTGCGGGCGCCGAGGATGGTCGAGCTGACCCCGGGCTGGTCGGTGACCCAGGCCAGGGCGACCTCGGCCATGGACACGCCCCGGTCCTCGGACACCTTCTGCACCGCGTCAATGACCCGCCAGGTGCGGTCGGTGTTCTTCCGGTCGTAGGCCTCCATGCCCCGGTTCGGGTCCTCGCCCAGCCGGGTCGCGCCGGCCGGCCGCTGGTCACGCCGGTACTTGCCGGACAGCCAGCCGCCGCCGAGCGGGCTCCACGGCAGCAGGCCCAGCCCGGCGTCGATCGCGGCGGGCACGATCTCCCACTCGATCTCCCGGGCCAGCAGGCTGTACTGCGGCTGCAAAGTGACCGGGCCGGTCGCGTTCAGCTCCCGGGCCACGTACACCACCTTGGTGAGCTGCCAGCCGGTGAAGTTGGACAGCCCCCAGTAGCGGATCTTGCCCGCCCGGACGAAGCCGTCCAGCGTGGTCACGGTCTCGTCCAGCGGGGTCAGCGGGTCCCAGGCGTGCACCTGGTACAGGTCCACGCTGTCCCGGCCCAGCCGGCGCAGGGAATTGTCCAGCGCCCGGGTCAGGTGGCGCGCGGACAGCCCGGCGCCGTTCGGGAAGCTGTCGGTGGCGAACCGGCCCTTGGTGGCCAGCACCACCGGCTCGGTGACGTCGGCGGGCCGGCTGGCGAACCAGCGCCCGATGATCTCTTCCGACCGGCCCGCGCCGTACACGTCGGCGGTGTCCACCAGCGTGCCACCCGCGGCCACGAACCGGTCCAGCTGCTCATGGGATCCGGCCTCGTCGGTCTCCACCCCGAACGTCATCGTCCCCAGGCAGACGTTCGACACGGCACATCCACTGCGTCCTAGCGTGCGATAGTCCATGGGCCCAGCTTAGGAAATCGATTGCTTGGGCACAGGGGCCGGCCCGGGCGGGCCGGCCGCAGGGGAGGAAACCGGCTCGCCGAACCAGTGGTGCAGGGCATCTCGGGGGCCGGCCGAGGCGTCGTCGGTGTCCGCCGGGATACCTCGCGGGCCGGCCTCGCCGTCGCGCAGATCCGCTTCGCCGTCACGGGTGTCCCGCGGGCGCGTCCCGGCCAGGGATAGCTCGCAGGCGAGCATCAGGCCCACAGGTCCGCCCCCCGCGATCAGGACGTCGGCGTCGTTCATCGCTTCCACCTCGTCTTCTCCAACGCCGTTGGGACCGGTGTCACCCAGCCTTCCCGAACATCGTTAGAGGCGCAATAGACTTCCGGCCATGCCGGTCACCCGGGAACGTATCGTCGCCGTCGCGCTGGAGCTGCTCGACGAGGCGGGACTGGACGGGCTCGCCCTGCGGCGGCTGGCCGAGCGCCTGGGCATCCGCGCCCCCACGCTGTACTGGCACGTGCGGGACAAGCGCGAACTGCTCGACCTGCTGGCGGGAGCGATCCTGGAGGAGGCGCTGGCCGGCTGGCGGGAACCACAGCCGGGGCAGCCGTGGTGGGAATGGCTGGCGGCCCGGGCCCGGATCATGCGCACCGCGCTGCTGGCGCACCGCGACAGCGCCCTGGTGGTGTCGGGTAACCGGCCCACCGAGTCCAGCCTGCCGGGAATCGAGCGGCAGCTGTGGGCCCTGGCCGATGCTGGGTTCGCACCCCGCGACGGGCTGCTGGCCCTGCTCACGCTGAACGCCTACGTGATCGGCGACGTCCTCGACCAGCAGGCCGAGGAGGGCCAGCCTCGCCCGGCCACCGAACCGGCCACCGAACCGGTCGCCGACGGCGACTCCACCGCCGCAGCCGGGCCGGACGGCCCCTACCCGTTGCTGCGGGCCGCTGCCCGCGAGCTGAGTTCGCCCGATCTGCGCTTCGAGCACGGCCTCGGGGTGCTCATCGACGGCCTGCGGGCTCGCCACCCGGGACAGGCGGCGAGCCCGCGACCGCTCAGCCCTTGACCGCGCCGGCCGTGAGCCCGGACACCACGCTGCGGCGGAAGATGAACACCAGGATCCCGATCGGGACCACGGCGACCACGCTGGCGGCGAAGATCGTGCCGTACGGGACTGTGAACTGCGACCCGAACAGTGCGACCCCGACCGGGATCGTGCGGTAGCCGTTGGACACGTTGAACGACAGCGCCATCAGGAACTCGGTCCAGCAGGCGGTGAACGTGAAGATCCCGGCCGTGAACACCCCGGGCCACGCCTGCGGCAGGATGATCGTCCAGATCGTGCGCAGCGCCCCGGCGCCATCGATGCGGGCGCTTTCTTCCATCTCGTGCGGAATGCCGAGGAAGTAGTTGCGCAGGATCCAGATGGCGAACGGCAGGAAGAAGGCGGTGTACGGGATGATCAGCGCCTGGTAGCTGTTCAGCCAGCCGATGTCGCGCAGCAGCGCGTACAGCGGCACCACCACCGCGATCTCCGGGAACACCGAGATCATCAGCAGGATCGTCAGCACGGAGAACTTGCCGCGCATCGGCAGCCGCCCCATGGCGTACCCGGCCAGCGTGCCCAGGATCAGCACCAGCGCGGTCGCCACCACGGCCACGATGATCGAGTTCACGATGTACCGGCCGAAGGTGTTCTGGCTGAACGCCACGTTGAAGTTCTGCACACTGAGCGGGTGCGGGAACAACTGCGGCGGCGACGACCCGACGTGAGTCGGCGTCTTGAACGCGCTGGCGATCATCCAGTACAGCGGCAAGATGATGAACAGGAAAACGAGCAGGGCGGCGATGTTGACGCCGTTGACCACCCGGCGCCAGCCCTGGCGAGACCGGTGACGCATTACGCTTCATCCCCAACCTGCGCGCGGAACACTCGGAGGAAGGCCAGGCAGCCGATCACCACGAGCGCCGCCGTGCTGGTGGCCACCGCCGCCCCGGGCCCGAAGTCGAGGTCGCGGAACATGGTGTTGTAGGCCAGCATGGCCAGCGGTTGCGTGCTGTAGCCAGGACCGCCGGTGGTGAGCACGAACGGCAGATCGAACAGGCCGAAGGCCTGCAGTACCCGGAACAGCACGGCCAGCGCGATCGTGGGCCGCAACTGCGGGAACGTGATGCGCCAGAACGTCGTCCACCCGTTGGCGCCGTCCACCTCGGCCGCGTCGTACAGGTCTTGCGGCAGCATGACCAGGCCGGCCAGCACGATGATGGCCACGAACGGGGTGGTCTTCCAGATGTCGGCCACCATCAGCGCGGCGATCGCCGGCACCCGGGTGCCCAGGATGACCGGGGTACCCAGGCCGATGTGGGAGAAGATCGTGTCGAGGATGCCGTAGGTGGGGTTGTAGATGTACCCCCACAGCTGGGCGTTGATGACCGTGATCATCGACCACGGGATCAGCAGCAGCGCCATCATCCAGCCCCGGCCCGCGGTGAGCCGCTCCAGCACCAGCGCGATGAGGGTGCCGAGCGCCACCTCGACGGCGACGGTGATCACCGTGTAGAGGACCGTGAAGAACAGCGCGTACCGCCACTGGGCGGCGCCGAACATGACCGAGTAGTTGTGCCCGGTGAAACCGGACAGGCTGAAACCGGACCCGGTGGCGCTGACGTTGGTCACGCTCATCGCGATCGCGTACCCGATCGGGAAGATCGTGACGGCGGCGATCAGGATGAGCGCTGGCGCCGACAGTCCCCAGCCGAGCCGGGCGAACTGCCGCCGGAACACGTCATCTTGGCGGCCGCGCGACGGCGCGGGCCGTGCCGGTACGGTCACGGCGGTGCCCGGGCTCGGGGCGACAGGAGGTGTGCTCATACTTCGCTCCCTGGACCAGGTGGTCCGGGCCGGACGGAGAGCCCGGCCAGGACCACCGTCAGGTCCCGAGGCCCGTTACAGGCCGTTGCTCGAGACGGACGAGTTGATCTGGCTGGCCGCGGTCTTCAGCGCGGAACTGGGCGAAGACGACCCGCTCAGCATCGAGTTGATGTTGGTGTAGATGGCCTGGCTCACCTTCGCGTACTGCGGCGTCCCGGCCGGGCGCGGGATGAGCCTGGTCTTCGGCACGGTGGCCAGAACCGGGTTCTTCGACACCACCGAGGGCGATGTCCGCACCGACTGCACGGTGGGGATCTCGGAGAACTGGGTGGCCAGCGTGGTCTGCGCCGCCGTGCCGGTCATCCACTTGATGAAGGTGAGGTCCGCCGCGACGTTCTTGCTGTGCGGGTTGATGTACAGGTTCCAGCCGCCGATGTTGGACGTTCCCGGCGAGGGCTGACCCGAGAACGAAGGCAGCGGGGACACACCCACCTTGCCGACGACCGAGGACGGGGAGGACGCCGTCTGAGCGTAGCTCCAGCCGTAGTCCCAGTTCCGCAGGAAGGCCGCCTGGCCGGTGGCGAACGCCGACATCGCCTGCGCCTCCTGGAAGGTGGTGACCGCGCTGGGCGAGGCACCGGAAGTGATCAGCGAGCGCATGAAGGTGGCCGCCTGGTTGCCGGCCGCGGAATCGAGGGTGGCCTTGGTGTTGCCCGAGTTGAGCGCGGTCCCGCCGGCCGAGCCCAGATACTCCATGAAGTTGCAGGTCAGACCCTCGTACGAGGCGCCCTGCCAGACATAGCCGTACTTGACCAGGCCCTTGTTCTTGAGCTCGGCGGCCTCGCTCTTCAGCTGCTCCCAGGTCTTGGGGACGGCCAGGTGTTCCTTGGCCAGCAGGTCCTTGCGGTAGTACAGGAAGCCCTGGTCCTCGTAGAACGGCGCGCCGTAGACCTGCCCGTTGTAGGTGGCCCCGCTGACCAGGCCGGATGCGAAGGTGTTCCAGTAGCTCTTGGGCAGGTACTTGCTGAGCGGCACCGCCAGCCCGGCCTTACCGAACTGAGCGGGCCAGATCACGTCGCCCATGTAGACGTCCGGGGTCTTCGCCCCGCCCGAGATCGTCGTGATCAGGCTGGCCCGGTTGGTGTCGGTGTCGGTCGGCGCGGACTGCAGGCTGACGTGGATCTTCGGGTAGGCCTTCTCGAACGCCTTGATCAGCACGGTGCGCGGGTCCGGGCTGGTCGTGGTGATCGGGCTCGCCCACCAGGTGATGTTGCCGCTGGTGGCGGACCCGCTCGCCTTGGCCGATCCGCCGCTGCTCGATGAGCTGCTGCTGGACGGGCTGCCGCTGCCGCTGCTGCTGCAGGCGGCCAGCGTCAGCACCGAGGCGACGCCGAGCGTGGTGAATAGCGCGAGTTTTGGCCGCCCGCGCCTGCCGCTAGGCACGATGTGCATGGTGCCCCTTCCTCTCGTTTCGGCATTCTGTGTGATAGCGCGTACGTTCCGGTACGTAGTCACTTGCATCCGTCACGTAGCGCGCGCTAGGGGTGTGGGCGCTTTCAGTCCCCGGCGTCCCGATGTGACGCCGGTTCCCCTAAGCTCTGGGGCGGCCGTGGTCCGCCGGGCCACCACCTCGAGCGGCAGGACCTCGCGGAGCGGGCTCACCGTCATCCCGCGAAGCAACTGCGCCAGGCGCGCCGCCCCGCGAGCGCCGCTGTCCCGCAGCGGCTGGCGGACGGTGGACAGGCCGAGCTGGGCCGACATCTCGATGTCGTCGAAGCCGATCACCGATAGGCGCCGCGGCACTGGGAGCCCGGCCGCGTCGGCGGCCGACAGCACCCCCATCGCGTGGGTGTCCGAGGCGGCGAAGATCGCGGTCGGCGGTTCCGGCAGGCGGAGCAGGCGCAGGGCCGTCGTGGCGGCGGCGGCTGGCTCGTGCCGCACGCGCCGGGCCAGCTGCGGATCGGCCGGGAGCCCGGCCTGGGTCAGCGCCTGGCGGTAGCCGCGCAGGCGGCCCGCGGTGGAGGAGAAGCCGAAGCCGCTGCCGGCGGCGTCGCCGATGAAGCCGATCCGGCGGTGACCGAGGCCGATGAGGTACGTGGTGGCCATCATTCCGCCCTGCACGTCGTCCACCACCGTATGCGGCACGCCTTTGGCCGGGACGTCGATCAGCACGACCGGCACCCCCGCGCTGGTGAGCTCCGCCAACTGCGGGGCCGACAGGCGCAGGGAGATCACCACGGCGCCAGCCGCCCGGTGGCCTTCGGCCAGCATGCGGACCTGGCGGTCCAGCTGGGCGGGTGTTTCCACGTTGCAGACGATCGTGTCGTAACCCTCGCCGTCGAGGACCTCGATCACGCCGGCCAGCCGGGCCACCACCGACGGCCGGGTGAGGAACGGCACGACAATGGCCACGCTGGTGGGCGTGCCCCGGGACAGGCCGGCCGCCAGGCGGCTCGGCCGGTAGCTGGTCTGATCGATGGCGTCGAGAACCCGCTGGCGGGTGGCCTCCCGTACGTGCGGGCTGCCGTTGAGGACGCGCGAGACGGTGCCGACGCCGACGCCGGCCCGCATCGCCACGTCCGCGATGCGGACCCTCTTCGAGACCGCCATC
>DATDIH010000191.1:0-39009 GCA_036521155.1 Streptosporangiaceae bacterium | reverse complement strand
CCGCAGTGGCGTGCCATCCGCCTGCGGGCCGGCCAGATCCTCCGCACCGAGTAGGCCGGGCAGCGCGGTCAGGCCCGATCGCCGGTCGCAGCCACCCAGCCGGCGATGGTGTCGATGACGGCCGGGTCGACGTGCTGGGGCGGCTCGTACTCGGCGGGGGAGGAGGGCCCGGCCCCGGTGAAAAACAGGTGGTTGTCGTCGTCCAGCACCGTGAACGTCACGTCCGGCCGCCCGGCCAGGTCATAGAACAGTTCGAGCGGGCCGGCCCGGGTCCGTCATCCGGGCGTGGACGGCCGCGTTTCGGTCCAGTTGACCATCAGCCGGCGCTCGGCGAACAGCCACTCGCCGCCCTGCTTGACGAATTCGTCGAGATAGCGGATGGACGCGATCATCATCGTGCGCTGCCCGTCCTCGCCGACCGACAGGTGATGGGCCAGGCAGTAGCTCTCGCCGGTGCCGCGGTTCCCATCGAGGGAGACGGTGCTCTGCCCGTTGAAGTGCATGGTGGCGGCGTAGATGCTGAGGTTGCCGAACACCGGGGCCAGCGAGTCGCGCCCGTGCAGTTCCTGAGCCGGTTCCGCCGAAGCCGGGTCCATGAACACCAGGAAGCGGGTGTCTTCGGTGAACAGCGCCATCTGGCCCTTGGCGTCGCGCCGGTCCGCGCAGTGGGCGTAGGCGTCGACCAGCTCGCGGATGGCCAGCCGGTCGGCGGCTTCCTGGGGCGAGATCGCCGTGTGGGCTGCCATGGCCACTCCTTCCGTGAAACTATTTGACACATGTATAAGATCAGAACGCCGCGGCACGGCGCAAGTCATGGGAGCGCGATGTGACGGCTGACCGCACCGACCCGCGCATCGTGCGGACGGCTCTCGCCTTCGAGCAGGCGATTGTGGAACTCGCCGCCCAGCGGCCCGTCTCACAGATCACCGTGGCCGATCTGGCCGATCGCGCCGGGGTGACTCGGGCGACGTTCTACAACCGCTTCAGCAGCCCCCTGGAACTGCTCATCCAGGTGCTCCACGCTGACCTGGAACGCGGCCTGCGGCTGAAGGAGACGCGGCGGGCCGGCGGCCGGTACACGGCCGAGCAGATACTGCGCCTTACCGTCAGCGACGTCGCCGATCATGTCGAACGGTTCATGGCCGTCTACCGGCACGCCCTGCACGATCCAGCCGGCGGGGGAGTCTACGAGACGCTGGTGCGCTATTTCACCGACCGCAGCCAGGCGGTCGTTGGCCGGTCCACCCACCCGGACCTCCCGCACGCCAGCCATCAGGTCATCGCGCAGTTCTTCGCGCACGGATTCGCCGGAGCCATCAAGGGCTGGCTCAGCGACGACTCGGTGACCAAAGCGGACCTGGTGGAGGCCGCCGTCGCCTGCGCGCCCGCCTGGTGGAGCTGACCTCAGCGCACCACGACCGCGCCCAGGCTGCGCATGACCTGCCGCCTCATGGCCACGAACAGCACCAGCAGTGGCAGCACCGACAGCAGCACCGCGGCCATCACCGCCGGGACGTTGACCGCGTACTGGCCCTCGAACTTGTACAGGCCCAGCGGCAGCACGGCCACGCTGTTGCTCTGGGTCAAGATCAGCGGCAGCAGGAAGTTGTTCCATATTTGCAGGCCGTTGTAGATGCTCAGCGTGGCCAGCACCGGCCGGGACAGCGGGACGATCAGCCGCCGGAACACCGTCCACTCGCTGCCGCCGTCGATCATCACGGCCCCGATCAGCTCGCGGGGGATGTCGCGCAGGAAGTTCACCATGATCAGCACCGACACCGGAATGGCGGCCGCGCTCATGGTCAGGATCAGCGCGGCCAGCGTGTCGTACAGGTGCAGCTTGTAGATGAGCAGGTAGAGCGGCACCATGATGGCCTGGATCGAGATGGCCAGGCCGAACAGCAGCAGCCGGAACAGCGCGCCCGCCGCCCGCGACTGCCGCCGGATGATGCGGAAGGCCGCGCCCAGCGATACGGCCAGCGTCACGATCAGGCCGCCCGCCGTGATGAGCACGCTGTTCAGCAGGTACCGGCCCAGGCCCGCGCCGAACACGGTGCCGAACTCGGCCAGGCTCAGCCCGCCGGTGGGCAGCCACGGGTTCGCGGTCAGGTAGGTGCCCTGGCTGCGCAGGCTGGCCAGCACCATGTAGTACACCGGCGCCGCCGCGATCACCAGCCACGCCGTGGCCAGCAGAAACGCGATCACCCGCCCCGGCCGTATCCGAACCCGGATCGCCCGCCCGCGCCGCAACCCACCTGCCCGATGCGACCCACGAGCCCCAGAAACAACACCAGACTTTTCAGCCCGCTGCACCCCGGTAGCCACCCGAGTCTCGCTCACGTGGCGCCCTCCTGCTGGCTGCTCATGGAGGTGAACCCGCTGGCCCGGGCCAGGCCGAGCGCGATGGCCAGCCCGGTCACCCCCAGCACCACCGCGAGCACGCTGGCGTAGCCGAACTGGTTCTGCAGGAACGCCTCGTGGTACATGTCCAGCGACAGCACCCGGGACGTGTAGCCGGGGCCCCCGTCGGTCAGGATGTAGATGATGTCGAAGTAGGTCAGCGCGCCCACGATCATCAGCGTGCTCGAGGTGACGATCGTGTACCGCAGTTGCGGCAGCGTCACCCGCCAGAACAGCGCGAACCCGCTGGCCCCGTCCAGGGTCGCGGCCTCGTACAGCACACCGGGGATCTGCCGCCGGCCCACCTGGTACAGCAGCGTGTGGAACGGGATGAACTGCCAGGCGATGATGGCCACCACCACGTACAGGGTGAGGTTGGCGCTGCCCAGCCAGTTCTGCTGCAGGAAGCCCAGGTGCAGCGACTTCGACAGCGCGGTGACCGCGCCGAAGTTCGGGTCGAGCATGCCCTCCCACACCAGCGCGATGCCCGCCGTGGACAGCAGCAGGGGCAGCACGTAGATGGTGGCGTACACCGTTCGGTACCGCTGCCGCCCCGCGATGAACAGGCCCAGCGCCATCGAGATCGGGGTCTGCACCACCCAGCTGAGCCCGATCACCTTGGCCGTGACCACCAGGGACTGCCCGGCCACCGGGTCGTGGAAGAACTGCACCCAGTTCGACCAGCCCGCCCAGTGCGGGGTGCCCAGGCCGTTCCAGCGGAAGAAGCTGAGCACCACCGCGCCCAGCATGGGCACGATGATGAACAGCCCGAACAGGGCGGCCGCCGGGGACAGCCCGAACAGGTCGGCCAGTCCCGGCCCACGCTGCCCAGGCCCGCCCTGCCCCGGCCTCCGCCGCCCGGCCGTGACGCTCGCCGCCACGCTCAGCCCTTCTGCTGCTTGTTCATGATCGTCGCGAACTTCTGCGGGGTCTGGGTCAGCTCGAACACCTGAGCCAGGTTGGTCAGCATGGCCTGGGCCGCGTCCGGCCCGAGCGACTGGTCCCAGGAGTACTGGAAGCTGGGCGCCTTGCCCACTGACGAGTAGATCGTCTGGTCGAAGCTGGCCAGCTGCTGGCCGCTGAACAGCGGGGACGCCCCCTTGGTGACCGGCACCTCGCCCGCCGCCACCTCGGCCTTGGCGTAGCTGGCGGCCGGCATCACGCTCTGCAGGAAGGCCACCGCGACCTTCTTCTGCGCCGCCGTCGCCTTGCTGGCCACGGCCAGGTAGCTGGCGGTGTTGCCGGCCAGGTCGGCCGGGTTGCCCTTACCGCCCGCGACCGCGGGGAACGGGGCCAGGCCGAGCTTGCCGCCGGTCACGAAGGCCTTATTGGAGCCGAGGATGCTGGAGATGTCCCAGTCGCCCATCAGCTGCATGGCCGCCTTGCCGCTGTAGACCAGGGCGTCCGAGCCGCCCCCGCTGAAGTGCAGCGAGTCGTAGCCCTTCTGGAACGCGCCCGCCCGGACCAGCTGCTGGATGTCGGTCAGGGCCTGGATCATGGCCGGGTTGGACCAGGCGCCGGACTGTCCGGACTCGATGGCCTTGAACACGCTCGGCCCGCCGATCCGGTCGGTGAGGTACTCCAGGAACATCAGCCCGGGCCACTGGTCGCCGTTGGCCAGCGAGATCGGCGCGATCCCCTTGGTCTTGAGCGTGTGCACCGCGCTGAGCAGGCCGCTCCAGGTGGTGGGGAAGCTCAGGCCGGCCTGCTGAAAGACCTGCTTGTTGTAGAAGAAGTACACCGGCTGGGTGCCTTCCACCGGGACTCCGTACAGCTGGTTGTTGTACGTCACCGCGCCCAGCGACGAAGGCAGGAACCCCGACGCCCAGCTCGGGTTGCCCAGCGACTGCACGTCGCCGGCCTTGATGTACTGCTGCAGGATGCCGCCACCCCAGGTCCAGAACAGCGTGGGCGGGTTCCCGGCCCCCATGGCCAGCTGGATCTTCTGCTTGAACGACTGGTTCTCGACGTAGTCGATGGTGATGTGGTCACCGGGGTGGCTGGCTTCGAACTTTTTCGCGGCCGCATTGACCGCGTTGTTGGCCGGGCTCGGCCCGGTGGTGACCAGCCAGGCGGTGACCGTGGTGCCACCCTTGGCCCCGGACCCGCCCGAGCCAGCGGTGCTGTTCTTGCCGCTGCCTGCGGCCGAGCCGCACGCGGCCAGCACCATGATCAGCCCGATCAGGGTGGCGGCGATCACGCCGCGGTGACCCCTCCCGCCTGCGCCGCCCGGTCCTGGTTCTCTGAGTGCGTCCGCCATTGGAGCCTCCCGCTGAGCCGCCGAAGCCCGAAAGGTTGCGAGAATTTCCCCGCAGTGTATCGGCGCAAACTTTGCCCGGTCAACGGGTGAGCCGTCAGCGGTAAGCGTGGACAGAACGCTGACGTAGCGGGTCGGAGGAGGCTTTTTTTGATATCGAAAATTTCGGAATCCGGCTCGCCACCGCGGCCAGGTCCGGTCGCCCGCCGGGTTTCAGCCCCGGGCTGACTGGTCAGCGCGGGTTGAATACGTGCCGTTGACGCTCGCGGTAGGCCCGCACGTTGGCCAGGTTGCCGCAGGTGCTGACGTCGTGCCAGGTGCGGCTGTTGTTCTTGGACTGATCGTGGAAGGCCACGCCGCACTCTTCGTTGCGGCACAGCTTGAGCCGCCGCCGCTGGCCCGTCAGCCCGGCCAGGTGCAGCTCGACGGCCACCGCACCGGTCAGCCAGGCCAGGCCGTCACCGCGCGGGGCCAGCGTGCTGCCACCGGCCGTGATCGCCACGTCCAGGGTGGTGGTGATGGGGCCAGCCGCGTCCGCGCCGCCCAGCAGGGCCCGTACCTGGTCCCGCAGCAGCCGCAGCTGCCGCAGCGACCGGCCGGTCAGCTCGATCCGCGGCGTCGTGGCCCCGTGGCGTTTCGCCCAGGCCGCGACCTGGGCGTCCAGCCACACCTGGGCCGTGGCCGTCTCGGCCAGCAGGTCCTGGCCGTGGGCGGCGGCCGGGACCGGGATCGTGTTGGCCAGTTCCTGGGTCAGCGTCAGCTCGTCCGGCGCGATCGAGGTCCGGTATCGCGAGGTGGCCGAGGTCGTGCTCATCACCCCAGGGTAGACACACCCCAACGGTGATCGGTTCTTACGCCTTCCGGATTCGGGCGAGCCGCCTTCTAGCGCCGCGAAGGCGAGCGGGTTGACACCGTGAGGATGCGCGGGCCGTCGGGGGTGATGGCCACGGTGTGCTCGACGTGCACGCCCCGGGAGCCGTCCCGGCTGCGCAGGGTCCAGCCGTCCTTGTCCACCCGGTACTCGTCGTGACCGCCGGCCAGGAACCAGGGCTCGATCGCGATGACCAGGCCCGGCTGCAGGCGGACGCCGCGCCCGGCCCGCCCCTCGTTCGGCACCGAGGGCGACTCGTGCATGCTGTGCCCGACCCCGTGCCCGCCGAAGTCGGTGTTGATCCCGTAGCCGCCGGCCCGGCCCACGGCCCCGATGGCGGCCGAGATGTCGCCGATCTTGTTGCCCGGCCGGGCCGCGGCGATGCCCGCCTCCAGCGCGGCCTCGGCGGTGGCGATGAACTTCTCATCAGCCCGGCGTGGCTGTCCCACGATCAGCGAGATCGCGGCGTCGCCGGCCCAGCCGTCCAGCACCGCGCCACAGTCCACGCTGAGCAGGTCCCCGTCCCGGAGCCGGTAGCCGTTGGGGATACCGTGCAGCACCGCGTCATTGACCGAGGTGCAGATCACCGCCGGGAACGGGAGTTGCGCGAACCCCGGCTGGTAGCCGAGGAACGGCGAGGACGCGCCCGCGTCGGCCAGCACCTGGCGGGCGATCTGGTCCAGTTCGGTCAGGGCCACCCCGACCTTGGCCTCGGCCCGGGTCGCGGCCAGGATGTCGGCCACCACCACCCCCGCCGCCTGCATGGCCTCGATCTCGGCCGGCGTCTTCAGTTCGATCACAAGCAACTCCCGCTGATACTTCTGTCCCGCACCACCACCGGCGCGCGGTGTTTCTCTCCCGCACAACCAACGGCGCGCGGTGCTTCTCTCCCGCACGACCAACGGGCCCGCGGTATTTCTCTCCCACACCAGCAACAGCCGGCGGTGTTTCCATCCCGCACCACCCGCTTCTACCGGTATTTCTATCCCGGTATTATTATGACACCCATGGTCCGCCCGATGCTCACCCCCGCCGAACGCGCCCGAGGTCAGCGCCTCGGTGCCGCCCTGCGCCAGGCTCGTGGCGAGCGCAGCATGGTCGAAGTAGCCGCCGGGGCCGGAGTACCCGTGGAGACGCTCCGCAAGATCGAAACTGGCCGCATCCCCACCCCCGCCTTCTTCACCGTGGTCGCGCTGGCCGAAGCGGTCGGGATCAGCCTCGGTCACCTGGCCGTGGCCGCGGACGGCGGCGAGGACTCCGCGCTGTCCGCCTGAACAGGCCCCATGGGAGAACATGTGAACCTGGCCGCGACGCTGGTCGACTGGGCCACCGCCTACCGCCCGGACGAGGACGACCTGGCGCTGGCCCAGCGCAGCCTGCTGGACACGCTCGCGGTCACCCTGGCCGCCCGCGAGCACCCGATCCGGCCGGTGGCCGACACCCTGCCCGACGCCGCCCGCTGGTCAGTCCTGGCTCACGTGCTGGACTTCGACGACCTGCACGTCCCCTCGACCACCCACATCAGCGCGGTGATCGTGCCCGCCGTGCTGGCCGCCGGGCCCGGCGACCACGACGCCGCGGCCCGCGCCTACCTGGCCGGGGCCGGCGTGATGGCCCGCCTGGGCTCCCGGCTGGGCTGGCCGCACTACTCGGCCGGCTGGCACGCCACCTGCACCGCGGGCGCCCCGGCCGCGGCGGTGGCGGCCGGGACGGTCTGGGGCCTGTCCCCGGAGCAGCTGACCGTGGCCATGGCCCTGGCCGTGCCCGCGGCCGGCGGGGTGCAGGCCGCGTTCGGCACCCAGGCCAAGTCGCTCCAGGTCGGGTTCGCCACCCAGGCCGGGGTGCGGGCCGCCGCCCTGGCCCGGGTCGGGGCCGGCGCCGACCCGCGCGCCCTGGACGAGTGGTTCGGGCTGGTCGGCGGGCAGCCCGGCCCGGTCGACGCCGCCCCGGCGGTGCCCGGCGGCCTGGCCATCAAGCTCTATCCCTGCTGCTACGCGATGCAGCGCCCGATCGCCGCCGTCCGCGAGCTGCGTGACCAACTGGGCGACCAGTTGGGTGCGGACATCGAACAGGTCGTGGTGGCCACGCCCAAGGCCACCGTGCAGCCGCTCATCCACGACCAGCCCCACACCGGGCTGGAGGGCAAGTTCAGCATGCCCTATGCCATCGCGACCGCGATCCTGGACGAGTATCCCGGCTTCGGCAGCTTCTCCGACCAGGCCGTCAACCGCGAGCCGGCCCAGGCCCTGATGGCCGCGGTGCGGACCGACTACGGGCCCGGCGACCCCGGGTCGGCCGGGCTGCTGGACGGCACCGTGGACATCTCGGTCCGGCTCGCCTCCGGCCGCGAGCTGCACACCGAGCTGGCCCTGCCGCCCGGCTCGCCGGACCGCCCGCCGTCACCGGCCGACCTGGCCGCCAAGCTGGCCGCCTGCGGCCCCGACGTGCCCGGCCTGCTGGCCAGCATCACCTGGCCGGCCGCGGCTGACCTCCTGCAGGCCACCCTGCCCGCTCCCACCCCACCAGCGCCCACCGCACCCGCCACACCAGCACCGTCAGCCCCGCCAGTACCCGCCGCCACACCAGCCTCACCAACCCCATCAGTCTCAGCGACCCCACGAGCCACTTGAGTCACCGCTTGAGCAACTGCCTCAGCACCTCGGCGATCTGCTCCGGGGCTTCCTCGGCCATGAAATGCCCGGCGTCCAGGGTCTGGTGCACCAGGTCCGGCGCCCACGCCCGCCACAGCCCGGCCGCGTCGTAGCCGAGGGCGGCCCCCCAGTCCTGCTGGACCACGCTCACCGGCATGGCCAGGGTGCGCCCGGCCGCGCGGTCGGCCCGGTCGTGCTCGAGGTCGATGCCGGCCGAGGCCCGGTAGTCGGCCACGATCGACGGCACCGCGTCCCGGCTGGCCCGCAGGTACTCGGCCCGGACCTCGGCCGGGATGGCCCGCGGGTTCCGCGCCCACACGTCCAGGAAATAGCCGAAGAACTCGTCCGCGCTGGCCGAGATCATCCGCTCCGGCAGCCCGGGCGGCTGGGCCATGAGGTACAGGTGCCAGGCCACCGCCGCGCTGGCCCCGTGCAGGATGTCCCACATGTCGACGGTGGTCAGCACGTCGAGCACGCCGAGGTGGGTGACGTGATCGGGGTGGTCGAGCCCGGCCCGGATGGCCACCAGCGCACCGCGGTCATGCCCGGCCAGCGCGAACCGGTCGTGCCCGAGCGCCGAGGCCAGCGCCACCACGTCCGCGGCCATGGTGCGCTTGGCGTAGGTGCCGGACCCGGCTGTGCTGTTGTCTGGGGCAGGCTTGTCACTGTCGCCGTAGCCGCGCAGGTCCGGGCAGATCACGGTGTGCTCGGCGGCCAGCGCGGTGGCCACGTGCCGCCACATCAGGTGGGTCTGCGGGAAGCCGTGCAGCAGCACGACCGGGGTGCCGGTCCCGCCCACCGCGGTGTGCAGGGCCACCCCGTCGGCCACCGGGACCCGCTGGTAGCGGAAACCGTCGATGCTGAGGGTCATGGATACGCTCCTTCTGAGATGAGTCCACTGTTCAGCACCCCGGTCAGCATCTGGTCAGCACCATGAGGTTCGGCGTGCTGGGCCCGGTCACCGCCTGGGATGACCACGGCCGCCCGGCCGGCCTCAAGGGCCCTCGCCATCGGGCGGTGCTGGCCCGGCTGATCGTGGCCCGGGGCCGGGTCGTCCCGCTCGGCGTGCTCATCGACGACCTGTGGCCGGTGCCGCCCGCCAACGCCGCGGGCGCGATCCACACGTTCGTGGGCGCGCTGCGCCGGGCCCTGGAACCGGACCGGCCGCCGCGGTCGCCGTCCCAGATCCTGCTCACCCGGGGCCCGGGCTACGCGCTCGCGGCCGGCCCGGACGACGTCGACGCCTGGCGGTTCGAGCGGCTGGCCGCGGCTGCGGCCTCGGCCGCCCCGGGCCGGGCCCTGGACCTGGCCGCCGAGGGCCTGGCCTGCTGGCGTGGCCCGGCCTACGCCGGGTTCACCGGCGAGCCGTGGGCCGCCGCCGAGTCTGCCCGGCTCACCGAGACCCGGCTGGGCCTGGCCGAACGTCAGGCCGAAGCCCAGCTCGCGCTGGGCCAGGCCGCCCAGGCCGTGCCCGGCCTGCAGGCCCACACCGCCGACCACCCGTGGCGCGAGGACGCCTGGCGGTTGCTGGCCCTGGCCCTGTACCGGAGCGGCCGCCAGGCCGACGCGCTGGCCGTGGTCCGCCAGGCCCGGACCCGGCTTGGCGACGAACTCGGCCTGGACCCCGGCCCGCGGCTGGCTGCCCTGGAGACGAGCCTGCTGCGCCACGACCCGGTCCTGGACGGACCCGGTGGCGACGTCTGGGCCGACACCGCTGCCGCCTACCAGCAGGCCGCGCCCGCCCTGACCCGGACCCGGCTGGAGTCCGCGGCCACCCTGGCCGGCAGCCTGGCCCTGGCCGGCGGCCCGCGGCTGACCGACGCCATGAGCCAGCGGCTGGCCGCGATCGAGGCGGCCGAGCCGCTGGGGGACCCGGCCCTGACCGCCCGGGTCATCGGCAACTTCGACGTGCCCGGGATCTGGCCCGTCTCCGACGACCCGGTGCTGGCCGCCCGCATCGTGGCCGCGGCCGAACGGACGCTGGCCGCCCTCCCGGCCGGCACCGGTGATGCGCTGCGGGCCCGGGTGCTGGCCACCGTCGCCCTGGAATCCCGGGGCAGCCGCGACTGCCGCCCCCGCCAGGCCGCGGCCGAGGCGGTGACCATCGCCCGGCGGCTGGGCGACCCGCGGCTGCTGGCCTTCGCGCTGGCCGGCGAGTTCATGCAGACCTGCTACCGCCCCGGCCTGGCCGCCGCCCGGGACGCGATCGGGACCGAGATCCTCGGGCTGGCCGGGCCGCACGGGCTCGTCAACTTCGAGGTCATGGGTCACCTGATCCGTCTCCAGGCCCGGAGCGGCCTGGGTGACTTCACCGCCGCCGACGGCCACGCCGCCGCCCTCGACGACCTGGGGGAGCGGCACGAACGCCCCCTGGTCGCGGTGTTCACCACCTGGTACCGGGCCCTGCGCGCCGCGGTCAACGGCGCCGGCGACGCCGGATCTCGTTACCGGAAGGCGGCCCAGCTGCTCGACGGCGCCGGCATGCCCGGCGTCGAGCAGGGCCTCCTGCCCCTGGCCCTGCTCACGCTGCACGTCTGGCACGCCATCCCCATCGACCCCGCACTACCAGGGGAGTGGGGCCCGTACCGGCCCTGGGCCGAGCCCTGGCTGGCCCTCGGCCGCGGTGACCACCCCGCGGCCGCCACCGCCCTGCGCCGCTGCCCCGGCCCGCCGCCCGGCCTGCTCGCCGAAGCTCTCTGGTGCCTGGTCGCCCGCGCCGCCGTGGTCCTGGGTGACGCGGCTACCGCCCGTACCGCCTGTGCCGCGCTACGGCCCGCCGCCGGCGAGATCGCGGGCGCGGCCAGTGGCCTGCTCACCGCCGGCCCGGTCCAGGATTACCTCACCGAGGCCGGCTCGCTGCTCAGCTGACCTGCCAGTCAGCGGTGCTGGTCGGGTGCGGCCGTCCCGCGGGCCTCGGCGATCGAGGTCAGCCCGGCCTCCCGGACCTTGCGGGCCAGTCCGTCCTGGACCTGGCGGGGCCAGCCCGGCCCGCCGTAGATGAACCCGGTATAGGCCTGGATCAGCGTGGCCCCGGCCGTGATGCGCTCCCAGGCGTCGTCGGCGGTCTCGATACCGCCCGCCGCGATCAGCACCAGCCGGTCCCCGGTCCGGGCGTGCAGCCGGCGCAGCACCTCCAGCGACCGGGCCCGCAGCGGCGCCCCGGACAGCCCGCCCGCTCCGGCCGCCTCGATCAGGGCCGGGTCGCTAGCCAGCCCCGCCCGGGCAATCGTCGTGTTGGTGGCGATGATCCCGTCCAGCCTCAGTTCCAGGGACAGGTCCGCGATCGCGTCCACGTCCCCGTCGGCCAGGTCCGGCGCGATCTTCACCAGCAACGGCACCCGCCGCCCCACACCCGCCGCCCCAGCCCCATCACTCCCAGTGGCCTCATCGAGTGCACCGCGCACCGCGGACAACAGCGGCCGCAAGGTCGACACCGCCTGCAGATCCCGCAACCCCGGCGTGTTCGGTGAGCTCACGTTGACCACCACGTACCCGGCCACCGGAGCCACCAGCCGGGCGCTGGCCACGTAGTCGGCCACGGCCTGCTCGGGCGGCACCACCTTGGTCTTGCCAATGTTCACCCCGACCGCGACCCGCTCGCCTGACCTGCCCCGCCGGTGCCGCAGCCGGCTGGCCGCCAGCGCGGCCCCCTGGTTGTTGAACCCCATCCGGTTGACCAGCGCCCGGTCGGCCGGGAGCCGGAACATCCGCGGCCGGGGATTGCCCGGCTGCGGCTGGGCGGTCACCGTGCCGACTTCGACGAACGCGAACCCGAGGGCGCCCAGCGCGTCCGCGCCCCGGGCGTCCTTGTCGAACCCGGCCGCCAGCCCCAGCGGCCCGGGCAGGTCCAGCCCCAGCGCCCGCACCCGGAGCGCCGGGTCCCGTGGCGCGAACCACCGCCGCAGCAGCCACGGGCCGCCGGGGATCGCTCCGGCCAGCCGGATCAGGCCGAATCCGGCCCGGTGGGCGCCCTCGGCCGGAAGACGCCGCAGCACTGTCCGGTACGCCAGCCCGTACATCCGCCCCATCACGACTAGTGACCTTATCGCCCGTCCGCGGCCACGCCGGGTGGCCGGTTCTTTTCACAATCGGCCACGCAACGTTCACTATCGCGACAGGTCGGGGTGCATATGGGGTGCGTACTCTAAGCCAATGACGGGGAGCCGGAGCTGTGCCCAGTGCGGGACGGTGTTCACACCGCGCCGGGAGCACGCGCGGTTCTGTTCCGGGGAGTGCCGGATCCGGTGGAACCGCGACCACCTCACCGACTCGGTCGCCGAAGAGCGCGCGCTCGAATGGTCCCTGGCCGGCATGCGTGACATCACCGAGCGGCTGGCGGCGTGCCGCCCCGAGGACGCGGCGGTGGCTTTCTCGGCCGTGGCCGAGGCCGTCTGGTGGGTCACGATCATCGACGCCCGGCTGATCCGGCAGTACATGGACATCTACGACGCGGTGCTGGACGCGCACACCGCGCCCCAGCGCCCGATGATCGAGGGCACGCTGACCGGCCTGCGGTTCGTGCGCAACCAGTCCAGCAACGAGGCCTTCAGCACCAACTTCATCAGCCCGCCCGCCGGGTCCAACCGGCACGGCTCCGGCGTCACCGCGGCCTGGCGCTGGAACCGGATCCCCGAACCCGCCCTCAGCCAGCTGCCGGACGACATCCGGTCCTGGGAGCAGGATCGGTACCAGGCCTACCAGGCCTGGCTGGCCGGCCACGTCATCGCCGAGGTGTTCCAGCGCGCCACCGGCTTCCTCGACCTGGCCGCCGCCCGCGTCGCCGCCGTGGCCAGCGCTTTAGCAGCTACTGATCAGCGCCTCAGCCCGCCGACGGGTCCACAATCTCATCCATGGGTTCTGCGGCTGCGGCACACCTGACGATCACGTTCGCGGGCTCGGGCGACGCCTTCGGCAGCGGCGGCCGCTTCCAGGCCTGTCTTCACCTCCGGCCCGCGGGCGGCCCGCCGCTGCTGCTTGACTGCGGCGCGACCTCGCTCAGCGCCCTCAAAACGGTCGGCCTGGACCCGGCCGAGGTCAGCGCGGTCGTCGTCTCCCACCTGCACGCCGACCACTTCGGCGGCCTGCCGTTCCTGATCCTGGACGGCCAGTTCAGCCGCCGCACCCAGCCGCTGACCGTGGCTGGCCCGCCCGGCACCGCCCGCCGGCTGCACGAGGCGATGGAGGTGTGCTTCCCCGGCTCGGCTGATGTCCGGCGCCGCTTCGCTGTCAACGTCCTGGAGCTGGCGCCGGGCAGCACCACGGAGGTGGCGGGGGCCGAGGTCGCCGCGTTCGAGGCGGACCATCCCAGCGGTGCCCCGGCCCTGGCCCTACGGCTGGCCGTGGGCGGGAAGGTCGTCGCCTATACCGGCGACACGGCGTGGACCCCGGTGCTCGCGGCCGCGGCCGCCGGGGCCGACCTGCTCATCGCCGAGGCGTACTACTTCGGCAAGCCGGTGCCGTTCCACCTGCGGCACGCCGACCTGGTGGCGCACCGGGCCGAGCTGACCTGTCGCCGGATCGTCCTCACCCACCCCTCCGCCGACCTGCTCAGCCACGCCGGCGAGCTGGCTTTCGACCTGGCCCACGACGGCCTCGTGCTCGAGCTGTAGCCCGGCCCGCAACCTCAGCGGTCGGCCTTGAGGCCGCGGTCGATGAACTGGGTCATCCAGTCGAAGGTGTCAGCCGGGTCCGCGCTCCACTGGAAGCCGTCCGTCTCCTGGAGCAGGGCGAACCCGTGGATGGTGCTGCGGATGGTGCGGATGGCGTGCACCATGTCGGCGTCGGCGATGCCGTAGCCGCGCAGGGCGGCGGAGATCGAGCCGATGACGCGGTTGCTCGCGGCCAGCAGCGGATCGTCGGGGCCGGTCAGCCGGGTGCTGTTGGCGGCGGCGTACTGGCCCGGGTGCGTCATGGCGTAGGACCGTATGGTGCCCAGCAGGGCGGTGAGCGCGTCCCGGCCGGACCGGCCCGCCACGGCGTCGCGGACCTCTTCGCCCACTTCGATCATGGCCTGGGTGGCGACGCCGTGCTTGAGGTCGGCCAGGTCGGTGACGTGTTTGTAGAGCGAGGGAGTGCGGATGCCCAGCCGCTGAGCCAGCAGCCCCATGGTCAGCTGCTGGAAACCGACCTCGTCGGCCAGCTCGGCCGCCGCGGCGATCACGTCGCGGCGGCTCAGCCCGGCTCTCGGCACGCTCGCTCCCCTCCTGCTTTCCTGGCCCCCGGCGCCACTCAGGCGCGGACGCGATCCCGGATGAAAGGCCTGATGAGCCCGGTGACCTCATCCGGGCGCTGGGCGTGAGGATAGTGCCCGGCCCCCTTGAGCATCGCGATGGCACCGAGCCCGGCGGGCATCTCGGCCGCGATCCCCTCGGCCTCGGCCCGGGGGTCGGCCCAGTCGGGGTCCTCGTCGCCCATGATGATCAGGGCCGGGCACGAGATGCGCGGCAGCGCGTCGCCCGCATCGGCCGGGGACGTCTTCAGCGTCTTGAGGAACTCGGCCATCCGGCCCGGCTCGGACAGCTTGGCCCGCAGCGCCGCCATGTAGGCGTCGTAGTCGGCCGGCTTCTCCGGGTAGGCCAGGTCCAGGTACCGGAACCAGTCCTTCATGCTGCGCAGCATCAGCACCCCGCCCAAAAGCAGGGTGCCGCGGCGGTAGCGCCGGATCCGCAGCAGCCCGCCCAGGTTGTACTGCACCTTCCGGGTGAACGGGCCCACCTCGACGACACCGCTGACCAGGTCGGGAGCTGTCGCGGCCGCGATGGTGGCCGCCCCGCCCGCCAGCGAGTGCCCGACGATGACGGCCGGGCCGCCCAGGTGCCTGATCAGCGCGACCAGGTCACCGGCCACGTCCGTGCGGGAGATCGACTTCCAGTCGCCCATGCTCGACTCGCCGTGTCCGCGCATGTCCGGCGCCGCGACCCGGAATCCGGCCCGCACCAGCTCCGGCACCATGAACCGGAAGGCCTGCCGGCGGTCCCCGATGCCGTGCGCCAGCACGATCAGCGGTCCCTCCCCGGCCACGTCATAAGCGATCCGCCCACCCTCGATGTCAAGAAACTCGGTCATCTCGTCCTCCCGAAAGCTAATCTAAGTAGCCATAAAGCTAATCTAATTAGCTTTTCCCGTCAAGCCGTCACTCGGCCCGGCCCCACGAGCCCCATCAGCCTCAGAAGCCCTGCAGCTTATGGGTCGGCTCATGATCGATGGCGCTTTACTAGTCCTCTTGTATGGGCGATGGCACCATCGCCACTAAACGCGCACCGCCGGCGCGCCGGAGCCAGCCGCCAGCCGGAGACCCCTAGAGCGCCTCAGGCCACCAGCTCGGAGTCGCCGGTGAAGGCTTGCCACAGGCCGGCGTAGACGCCCCCGGCCCGGACCAGCTCATCGTGGGACCCGATCTCGGCGATGCGGCCGCCATCCATGACCACGATCCGATCCGCCGAAGCCGCCGTGGTCAGGCGGTGCGCGACCACGATGGTCGTCCGGCGCGCGGCCAGCTCCTCGGTGGCCCGGTTGACCGCGGCCTCCGAGGCCAGGTCGAGCGCGGCCGTGGCCTCGTCCAGCAGCAGGATGTCCGGGTCAACCAGCTGGGCCCGGGCCAGGGCCAGCAGCTGCCGCTGCCCGGCCGACAGGTTCCGGCCGCGCTCGGTGATCTCGTGGTAGTAGCCGCCCGACAGCCGGGAGATCATCTCGTGCGCCCCCACGGCCCAGGCCGCCGCTTCCACCTCAGCATCGGAAGCCGACGGCCGCCCGTAGGCGATGGCGTCGCGCACGGTGCCCGCGAACAGGTACGCCTCCTGCGGGACCACGCCCAGCCGGTGCCGGTACGACGCCAGGTCCAGGGACCGGACGTCCATGCCGTCCACGAAGACCCCGCCGCCGGTCACGTCGTAGAACCGGGCGATGAGCTTGACCAGGGTGGACTTGCCCGCGCCGGTCTGGCCGACCATGGCCACGGTCTCACCCGGCTCGATCATCAGCGAGACCCCGCCGATCGCGTCCCGGTTGGAGTTCTCGTACCCGAAGTGCACGTCGCGCAGCTCGATCCGCCCGTCCAGCCGCGTCACGAACCGGGGCGACGGCGCCTCCGGCGTGGACGTGGGCAGCCGCAGCAGGTCCTTGATCCGCCGCAGCCCGACCACGGCCTGCTGGTATCCGTCGAACACCTGCGACAGCTCCTGCACCGGCGCGAACACCATGTCGATGTAGAGCAGGTAGGCGATGAGCGCGCCCGCCGTCAGCGCGCCGCTGCGCACCTCGCCGGTGGCCACGATCAGCACGATGGCGCCCGCGATCGTCGACAGCGTCTGCACGAACGGGAAGTACAGCGCGATCAGCCGCTGGGCCCGCATCCGCGCGTCCCGGTAGGAGCCGCTCAGCTCGGCGAACCGGTCGTGGTTGCGGCTCTCCCGCCGGTAGGCCTGGGTCACCCGGAGCCCGGCCACGTTCTCCGCGAAGTTCGCGTTGACCACGCTGACCTTTTCCCGCGAATCCTGATACGCCCGCGAAGCCCGGGAACGGAACATTACGGTCAGCACGATCAGGATCGGCATGATGGCCAGCACGATCAGGCCCAGCTTGACGTTGATGATCAGCATCGCGACCAGCACGCCAAAGAACGTCAGCAGCGAGCTGACCATGGTGACCAGGCCGGTCTGGAAGAACGAGGACAGGGCGTCCACGTCGGTGGTCATCCGGGTCATGATCCGCCCGGCCAGCTCCCGCTCGTAGAAGTCCAGGCCGAGCCGCTGCAACTGGGCGAAGATCTTCACCCGCAGGGTGTAGAGCAGCCGCTCACCGTTGCGCCCCACGACCAGGGTCTCGCCGATGTTGACCAGCCAGTCGGCCCCGGCCACGGCCAAGCCGATCAGCGACACCACCAGCACCGCGCCCAGCGCCTTGGTTTCCACCCCGTTGTCGATGCCGTTGCGGGTCAGGGCGGGCAGCGCCAGCTGGGCCACCGCGTCCAGGCCGTCCAGCACGAGCCCGATGAGCAGGGCCGCGGCCACCGGCTTGAGCAACCGGCGCAGGGTGAAGTTGCGGTCCCCGGCCCGGGCCGTGGCCTGGTTCACCTCGGGCACGTCGCGGGCCGGCGGCAGCGCCTCGACCTGAGCGAGCAACTCGGGGGAGGGCGGGGCGCTGGCGATGGCCCCGGTGTACCCGTGCCCGCCGCCACCGGTCCCGCGGTCGGCCCGCAGCACCCCGGCCGGGGCCTTCGACTTGTCCCACAGTTCGGGGGTGATCCCGGCCGCGTCCTCGTAGTAGGCCAGCTCGTCCTCGTCGAGGCCAGCGCCGGCACCGATACCCTCGACGTCGTCGCCGGGCCCGGACAGCAGCAGCCGGTACAGCGGCGACCGCTCGGTCAGCTCCTCGTGCGTGCCCACGTCGGCTACGCGCCCGCCGTCCATCACGGCGATCCGGTCGGCCAGGTTCAGCGTGGACCGCCGGTGCGCGATCAGCAGCGTGGTCCGGCCCTGCATGACCCGGTGCAGGGTGGCGTGGATTTCGGCCTCGAGCCGGGGGTCGATGGCCGAGGTCGCGTCGTCCAGCAGCAGCAGCCGGGGGTCGGTGATCAGCGCCCGGGCCAGCGCCACCCGCTGCCGCTGACCGCCGGACAGGGTGAGGCCCTGCTCGCCGATCACGGTGTCGTAGCCGTCGGGCAGCTCGGTGATGAATTCCTCGGCCTCGGCCGCCCGCGCGGCCGCGCGCACCTGCTCGTCGGAGGCGTCCGGGCGCCCGTAGGCGATGTTGGCCCGTACGGTGTCGGAGAACAGGAAGCTCTCCTCCAGGACCAGGCCGATCGAGCCCCGCAGCGAGTCGCGGGTCACGTCGCGGACGTCGTGCCCGCCGACCCGGACCGAGCCGCCGCTCACGTCGTAGAACCGGGGCAGCAGCAGCGACAGCGTGGACTTGCCGGACCCCGAGGCGCCCACGACGGCCATGGTCTCGCCCGGTGCCACCCGCAGCGACAGGCCCTGCAGCACCGGCTGGGACGGCACGTAGCCGAACCGCGCATCGTCGAACTCGATGCCGTTGGCGTCGGCCGGCAGCGGCGTGGCGTCGGGCCGGTCGGTGATGACCGGCTCGGAGTCGATGACCTCCAGCACCCGGATCACGCCGGCCCGGGACTCCTGCCCGATGGTGACCAGCGCGGTCAGCATCCGGACCGGCCCGGCCATCTGGGCCAGGTAGCTGGAGAAGGCCAGGAAGGTGCCGAGGGTGATGTTGCCGCGGATGGCCAGCCAGCCGCCCAGGGCCAGGATCCCGACCTGCCCGAGCGTGGGCACGGCCTGCAGCGCCGGGTTGAACCGGGCCATCAGCCGGGCCAGGCGCACGCGCGAGGCGTACAGCGCCGAGCTGGCGCCTTCCATCCGCTCGAGTTCCTGCTCCTCCTGCCCGAAGCCCTTGACCACCCGGACCCCGCCGACCGTCTCGTCCACGATCGCGGCCACCTCGCCGGCCTGCTGCTGCGCGTGCCAGCTGGCCGGGAACAGCTTGCGCCGGGACCGCAGCGCGATGAACCACAGGGCCGGCCCCACCGCCAGCGCGATCAGGGCCAGCACCGGCGACAGGAAGAACATGATGACGACCGACACCACCAGCAGCAGCGCGCTGCCCAGGGTGATGGGCAGGAACGACAGCAGCGACTGGATCATGTTGATGTCGGAGATCGACCGGCTGACCAGCTGCCCGGTGTGGATCTCGTCCTGCCGCGCCCCGTCCAGCCGGGTCAGCGATCCGAGCATGTCGGTCCGCAGGTCGTGCTGCACGTCCAGGGACAGGCGGCCGCCCGCCCAGCGGCGCATGAACGTGAACGCGAACTGCGCGACCGCCACCGCCAGCAGCGCGATGGCCAGCGGCCAGATCGAGCTCTTGTGGGTCACGATCACGTTGTCGATGATGTTCCGCTGCAGCAACGGAATGACCGCGGCGAACACGGTGGCCATCACCGCGCCGGTCAGCGCCAGCAGAAAGTTACGGCGGTAGTGCCAGCAGTAACCGGTCAGGCGTTGCAGCCATCGGTCTTCTGGTGTTTCGGGCCCCCGGGTCTGATCTGCTTCAGCCACCCGCGCCAAGCGCCCACCTCGGCCTGAGCGTCGCAGAATGTTTGCAAGTCTCATGGTTACGCTTGCTAACAATAAGCTTCGCGCCCTCGAAATTCCCGTGGTTATTGGGCGGCGGAAAGCACGCCCGGAGCGGAACCGGACAAATCACCCTGCGCGTTGGGTGTGTCGCGCTGCGGTTGTCGGACCCGGCCGCTAGCGTTCCCAGACATGCGGATGCTGCACACGTCCGACTGGCACCTCGGCCGCACGCTGCACCGGGCCGACCTGCGCGAGGCCCAGGCCGCGTACCTGGACCACCTGGTCGAGACGGTCCGATCCGAGCGGATCGACGCCGTGCTGGTGTCCGGCGACGTCTACGACCGGGCCATCCCGCCGGTGGACGCGGTGGCGTTGTGCGAGGACGGCCTGGCCCGGCTGCGCGACGCGGGCGCCCGGGTCGTCGTGATCAGCGGCAACCACGATTCGGCCCGCCGGCTCGGGTTCGCCAGCGCCCTGGTCGACCAGGCCGGGGTGTACTTGCGCACCCGGGCCGGCTCGCTCGCTCAGCCCGTGCTGCTGGCGGATCAGCACGGCCCGGTCGCGATCTACGGCGTCCCCTTCCTGGAGCCCGACGCCGTCCGCCACGACCTGCCCCCCAGCCCCGGCGAACCCGCCGACGTGCCCCGCGGGCACCAGGGCGTCCTGACCCGGGCCACCGACTGCATCCGCGCCGACCTGGCCACCCGCGGCGGCGCCCGTTCGGTGGTGATGGCCCACGCCTGGGTGACGGGCGGCGAGGCCAGCGAGTCCGAACGGGACATCTCGGTCGGCGGGGTCGGCCGGGTGTCGGCCAGCCTGTTCGACGGGTTCGCCTACACCGCCCTCGGGCACCTGCACGGCCCGCAGACGCTGGGCGAGCGGCTCCGCTACAGCGGCTCCCCGCTGCCGTACTCGTTCTCCGAAGCCCGCCAGGCCAAGGGCTCCTGGCTGGTCGACCTCGACGGCGACGGCAACGTGCAGGTGGACCGGGTCCCCGCGCCGGGGTTCCGCCGCCTGGCCGTGCTCCGTGGCACCCTGTCCGACCTGCTCACCTCCCCGGCCCACGCCGAGCACGAGGACGACTTCGTGTCCGTGGTGCTGACCGACACCGGCCGCCCGGAGGGCGCGATGGAGCAACTGCGCCGGCGGTTCCCGCATGTCCTGGTGCTGACCTTCGAACCGGATGGAACCGAAGGCGATGGCGGCACCTACCGGTCCCGGGTCAAGGGCCGTGATGACCTGGCGGTCGCCGCCGAGTTCGTCCGCCACGTACGCAGCAGCGCGGTCACCGATGGCGAGCGGGACCTCCTGGTCGCCGCCTTCGACGCCGCCCGCCGGGCCGAAGGCGAGGACTGATGCGCCCGCACCGGCTCGAGGTCACCGCGTTCGGCGCGTTCGGCGGCACCGCCGAGGTCGACTTCGACGCGCTGGCCGACTCCGGGTTGTTCCTGCTGCACGGCGAGACCGGCGCGGGCAAGACCACGCTGCTGGACGCGATCGGCTTCGCCCTGTACGGCCGGGTGGCGGGGGAGCGCAACAAGACCCGGCGCCTGCGGTCCGATCACGCGCCCGCCGACGTGCGGACCCAGGTGGTGTTCGAGACCACGATCGGCCCCCGGCATCTGCGCATCACCCGCAACCCCCAGCAGACCCGGCCCAAGAAACACGGGCACGGGGTCACCACCGAACCCGCCCGGATCCTGGTCGAGGAGGAGACCGGCGGCCGCTGGCAGGCGGTGTCGACCCGGGCCAACGAGGCCGACCGCGAGATCGCCGACGCCATGGGTATGTCGGCCGAGCAGTTCTACCAGGTCGTGCTGCTGCCGCAGGGGGAGTTCGCCCGGTTCCTGCACGCCGACGCCGGTGACCGGGCCGCACTGCTGCAGAAGCTGTTCCGCACCGACCGGTACCGCTCCGTCGAGGACTGGCTGGCCGACCGGCGGCGCACCACCCGCGAGCGGGTGGCCGAGGCCGACCAGGCCCTGGCCACGCTGGCGGCCCGGATCGCCCAGGTGGCCGGCGTACCTCAGGATGAGCCCCAGACCGACGAAGACGGCGCTCCCGAACTGCCCGCCACCTGGGCCAGCGACCTGGCTACGGCGGCCGCCGCCGAGGCCACGGCCGGCGCCGGAGCCGTCACCACCGCCCGCGCGGCCCTGGACCGGGCCCGCGCCGCCGAGGCCGCGGTTCGCGAGCAGGCCGGCCGTCAGCAGCGCCGCGCCGCCCTGCTGACCCGCCGTAATGACCTGCGGGCCGCCGCACCGCAGCGGGCCGCGCTGCGCCAGGAACTCGCCGCCGCCGAGCGCGCCGCCGTAGTCGCATCCGTGGTCACTTTTGTCGAAGGATCGCGAGCGGCCCTGATCAGCGCCACCGAGGTGGCCATCCATGCCCGGTCCGCGGCGGCCCCGGCCGGGCTGCCGGAGCAGGCCGGGACGGCCGACTTCACGGCCGCCGAGGCCGAGCGCCGTCAGCACTCCGGCCGCCTGAAGGCCCTGTCCGCGGTGGACCAGCAGGCCGCCACCGAGGACGCGGCCGCCGTCCAGGCCAGCGTGCGCGCCGCCGACCGGGCCCGCGACCTCGAGCAGGCCCGGCAGGTCCTGGCCGGGCAGCGCACCGACCTGACCGCGCTGGAACAGCAGCGGAACGCGGCCCAGCGGGCGGCCACCCAGCTCCCGGCGACCCGGGCCGAGGCCGAGCGGCTGCGGGTCGCGGCCGCCGACGCCGCTCAGCTGGCCGACGACTGTGCGGGCGTCCGCGACCTGCGCGAACAGCGCACCACGACCCGCGAGCACGCCAGCGACCTGCGGGAGTACGCGCTGCGGCTGCGCGGGGAGCGGATCGACGGCATGATCGGCGAGCTGGCCGCCCGGCTCACCGATGACAGCCCCTGCCCGGTCTGCGGCTCCCTGGATCACCCCGACCCGTCCGAGCTGCAGGGCCGCCGGATCACCCACCAGGAGGAAGAGCAGGCCTTCGCCGAAGCCGAGGCGGCCAAGGACGCCGTGGCCAAGCTGGACAGCGAGCTGGCCATCGTGGTGGCCCGGATGGGGGACATGACGGCCCGGCTCATCACCGCCGACGTGAGCGAGCCGGTGCTGCGCGAGGACGCCGCCCTGATCGACGCCATGACCGTGTCCGGCGACCTGGACGAGCCCGGTGACCTGCTGCAGCCCACCTTGTTCGAGGCGCCCCCGCCGCCGCTGCGGTACACGTTGGCTGGGATCCCGGCCGTGGGCACGGTGGACCGGCTGTGTGAGCTGGCCGCCGATCTGACCGTGGCTGCCGACACCCGGGAGGGCCTGGCCACCGAGCTGGCCGTCCGCGGCGATCAGCTCGGGCGGCTCGAAACCGAGCTGGCCGCCCTGCGCGCGGCCGTCACCCAGACCGAGAACCGGCTGAGCGCGCTGACCGAGCAGCGCAACGCCGCCACCGCCGAGGCCGAGGCCGCCCGCGGCCGGGCCGCCGCGCACCGGGCGTCCCTGGCCAGCCAGCTGGACGGGGCCCCGGACCTGGACACCGCGCTGGCCGCCGCCACCCAGCTGGCCGACGCCCTGGCCGCCGCCGCCCGGGCCGCCGAAGCGGTGACGGCCGCCGCCGCGGCCGCCGCGACGGCCGAGGCCGAGGCCAAAAGCAGCGCAGTCGCGTCCGGCTTCCCGGACGTGGCCGCGGCCAAGGCCGCGTTCCGCGCGCCCGCCTGGCGCACCGGCCAGGAGGAAACCCTGCGCACCCACGAAGCCGAAGCCGCCGCCATCGACTCCCAGCTCGCCGACCCGGCCCTGGACGTCGAGCTGGAACCGCCCGCCGACCTGGCCGCCGCCGAGGAGCAGGTCCGGCAGGCGGCCGGCCAGCACGACCAGGCGGTCGGCGCACACAGCCGGGCCAGCGACCGGGCCGCGGTCCTGGCCGAGCTGGCCCCGAAGTTCGCCGGCCAGACCGCCGCCCTGCAGCCGCTGCGTGACCGGGCCGCCGAAGCCCGCCAGCTGGCCGACCTGGCCGCGGGCCTGGGGGCCAACTCCCTGCGCATGACGCTCTCGGCATTCGTGCTGGCCGCGCGCCTGGAGGAGGTGGCCGAGGCCGCCAGCCACCGATTGGCGACCATGACCGCGGGCCGCTACCGGCTGGCCCACACCGACACCCGCCGCGGCGGCGGCAAGTCCGGCCTCGGCCTGGTCGCCCTGGACGCCTGGACCGGCCTGGAACGCGACACCAGCACGCTGTCCGGCGGCGAGACCTTCCTGGCCAGCCTGGCCCTGGCCCTGGGGCTGGCCGACGTGGTGACCGCCGAGGCGGCCGGTGTCACCATCGAGGCCCTGTTCGTCGACGAAGGCTTCGGCACCCTCGACGAAGACACCCTGGAAGAGGTCATGACCGTCCTCGACGGCCTCCGCGAAGGCGGCCGCCTGGTCGGCATCGTCAGCCATGTCGCCGAGCTCCGCCAGCGCATCCCCGCCCAGGTCCACGTGCGCAAGGCCCGCACCGGCAGCACCGTCGACCTGGCCGCACACTAACCCTGGCCTACGAAGCTGGCGAAGTAGGCCGCGGGCCATGTCGTCCCTGCTCCGGCCCTGGGCGATGGTCCGGCCCGCAAACCCCAGGCACCGACGCCCCGTATCCACTTAGCAGAAATGGTCTGTTGAAAAATGGTATGACCAAATGTCATAATCAGTAGAACGCTGTGCGCGCAGACGAGATCTCCGTTGGTTTTCATTGCGGAAGGCAGGAACACGGTGAATCGTCATCTTGCTCGCGCACGACTTCGTCGACCCCGCTGGCTAGCCGGACTGGCCGCGGCCCTGGCGCTGCTGCTGGTGCCGCTCCTGACCGCCTCCTCCCAGGCGGGAACGGCCCAGGTTACGGCCGGAACCTCATCGCCGGTCACCTCGGCCCACGCCGCCCAGGCGGCGGCCACCAGCGTCCCCTACACCACCAAGGCCGTGCTGATCGGTGCACAGGACCTCATCGGCGCTCTGTACCAGCCGGTTGCGCCAAACCCGAACGAATCGACCGCGCTCTTCCTCACCCACGAATACTCCAACTTCATCGGCAGCATCCCGTGCGTGCAGCTGGCCCAGCGGGGCTTCACCGTCCTCTGCGTCAAGAGCCAGTACGACGACCAGGCCCACGCCATTTGGGACCAGCTGGCCATGGACGTCTCGGCCAGCGTGTCCTACCTGCGCGGCCTGCCCTCGGTGCGGAAGGTGGTCCTGGTCGGCTACAGCGGCGGCGGAGCGATCATGTCCTACTACCAGAACGTGGCCGAGCACGGTCTCGCTGCCTGCCAGGCGGCTGCGCGGCTGGACCCCTGTGGCAGTGAGCTGGCCGGTATGCCGCCTGCCGACGGCGTGGTCATCCTGGACGGCGTACCCGGCATTGCCTTCGACCGCCTGATCGACCTCGACGGCTCGATCGTGAACGAGAACAACCTGAACCTCCGGAACGAAGCCCTGGATATGTACAACCCGGCCAACGGCTACAGCCCCTCCGGGTCGTCGGACTACAGCCAGGCGTTCATCAACCGTTACACCAAGGCCCAGGGCCGGCGCGAGGCCACCATCGTGGCCGAGGCCGAGCACCTCCGCAAGCAGGTCGCCAGCGGGACCGCCCAGTTCAGCGATGATGCCCCGCTGGTGGTCGGCCGGGACGTGGCCGAGATCTCCGAGGCCGATCTGGGCGTGCTGTACCACACCCAGGGCAAGTATCCGGTCATCTCGCCCGCGCACCCGGACGGCGGATCGCCGCAGGTCGTGGACTCGATCCGCCCGATTTCGGCCAGCAAGTCGGCCGACGTGTCCTGGGCCTCGGGCGCGGGCGACTACACCGCCAGCTCGTACCTGGCCACCGCGGCCATCAAGGCGCCCAACCTGCACATCAGCGCGGACTCGATCACCGGCGTCGACTGGGCGTCCACCAACACCGCCACCCCCGACAACGTCCGTGGCATCACCACGCCCCTGCTGATCATGGGCATGACCGCTAGCCAGGACCTCGACCCGGTCCAGCAGGAGCTGTACTACGAGAACGCCACCGGCACCACCGACAAGACCCTGGTCTACGTCGACGGCGCCACCCACGGCCTGACCCCATGCACCAACTGCAAGGACGCGGCCAGCAGCTACGGCGACACCGTCAGCGAGATCTTCAACTACATGGCCAGCTGGCTCGGCCAGCGATTCGCTGCCTGAGCCCGGTTGGCACGGACGCGGGGTGCGGCGCACGATGAAGGCATGCGCCTGCACCCCGTGGCGCGGCTGACCGGGCTGAGCCCGCGACGGCGCGCGTTCTTCGCCGGGGTGGCGCTCATCGTGGTCGCGCTCGCGGCCACCGGCGGCGTGCGGCTGGCCCTGACCAGCGGCAACCAGACCCGGGCCACGGCCGCGACCGTTCGCAGCGACGTGCTGCTGGTGCCGGGGTACGGGGGCGGCGCCAGCGGGCTGGACCAGCTGGCGGGCCGGATCCGGCGGACCGGGCGGCGGGCCACCGTGGTCGCCCTGCCCGGGGGCAGCACCGGCGATCTGCGCGCCCAGGCCGAGGTGCTGAACCGGTACGTGAACCAGGCCCTGAATGCGGGCTCGGGCCCGGTCACGGTCATCGGCTATTCGGCGGGCGGGGTGGTGACCTGGCTGTGGGACGTCGACTACCACAGCACCTCCCGGGTCCGGCGGGTCATCACACTGGGCTCGCCGCTGCACGGGGCCAGCCTGGCCGCGCTGGGCACCGCGTTCGATCCCAGCGAGTGCCCGGTGGCCTGCCAGCAACTGGCCCCCGGCAGCAGCCTGCTCGCCGCGTTGCAGCAGGCCCCGGTCCGGCGTCCGCCGTGGCTGTCGCTGTGGACCACCGGCGACCAGATCGTCCAGCCCCCGGACTCGGCCCGGCTCCCGGGCGCGATCAACGTCCCGCTGCAGTCGGTGTGTGCCGGTATCAATGTGGGCCACGGTCAGCTGCCCACCAGCGCCCTGGTGACCGGGATCGTACTGCGCGCCCTCGGCGCCGCATCGCTGGTCGGCCCGGACGCCAGCCAGTGCCAGTCACTCCAGCGTCTGGGCCGGTAATTTACGCCCCGCATATGCCGAAATAAGGGCGCGAAACGCGGATACGGCACGGTGCCGAACATTGGTGCTGGAAGCTTCTCATTTCTCTGTGATCTACATCACGTCCGTTCTGTGTATCATGTCCTGACCTGCACCAGGTTGCCGCAGGTCTTTGTGTTATCCCCAGTTTGAGCCGGCCGATTACTTCGCACATTCAAAACATTTCTCCTTGCAGAAATGCCGAAGGCTGCCATTAATATTCGTGACGTGCCTGTGGGGGGCCGCTGAATTCGGAAGCAATGATCGGCCTGGGTTTCCGACTTTCCGCTCCCCATGGGAGAACGTTCATTCACATGACCAAAGGGGAGTAATGAACAAGGCATCCTCCGCGCTTCTGGCCACCGCGGGCGTCACCGTCGGCCTGCTCGGCTTCGCCCTCCCGGCCGGCGCCGCCGTGAGCGCCGATCCCGGTTCGGCGCCGAGCGTCACCAAGACCTTCCCGTCCGGCGGCGGACAGTACGGCAAGAGTGGCGACCAGAACGGCAAGAGTGGCGGCCAGGACGGCAAGGGCGGGGATAACCGCGGCAAGGGCGGTGGCAAGCCCACCCCGTACCCCACCAGGACCAAGAGCCCCTGCCCCACTCGGACGAAGAACCCCTGCCCTCCGAAGACGCACAAGCCGTGCCCGCCCAAGCCGTGCCAGCCGGTGGTGTCCAAGCCGTGCAAGCCGCACAAGGACAAGTACGGCCACCTGACCAGTTACCAGCAGACCCCGAAGCACGTCCTGGTCTGCAAGCCCAAGCCGTGCCCGACCAAGCCCAAGCCGTGCCCGCCCAAGTGCAAGAAGCACACGCCGCACAAGCACCCGTGCAAGCCGAAGCACCCCGTGTACTAACCTGAACGGCTGAGTGATTCCCCGTCACGTTTGTGGCGGGGAATTACTTTTTCCCACGCTGACAACGTGAGTACCAATAATATTTAATAACAAGAAGGTAACGGCGGTAATCCAGGCGGCCTCTTCGGGAGTCTTAATTCGCGTGCATAAACAATTCCGCCGTTTCGACATTGCTGTCGGCTTGGTATTTGCGATCCTGGTCATCGTCGGCGTGGTGACGGTCAGCTCGAGTTCCAAGTCCGCGGCGAATTCTGCGCACACCGCGCGGGCCACCGCCACGGCCAGCCTGGCGCCCGCGGCTACACAATCGGCCATCCCGGCCCCGCCGACGGCGCCGCCGCCCACGCGGTCCAAGACACCGAGGCGGCCGCCCCCGGTTCCCGCCTCGGCCCAGCCGGCCGCTCCCGCCCGGGCTACCCCGGCCACCCGGCCCGCACCGCCACCGCCCACCCAGGCCGCACCGCCACCTCCGCCTCCGGCCACCCAGGCTGCCCCCGCGGCCCCGGCCGGCTGCAATCCCAAGACCAACGCCGGCAACTGCTACGAGCCGGGCGAGTTCTGCCGCACCGACGATCGCGGAACCACCGGGGTGGCCGGCGACGGCAAGGCCATCAAGTGTGAGGACAACGACGGCTGGCGCTGGGAGCCGGTCTGAGTCCAGTGGCCGAACCAGCCCGGCTGTCCTGCCACCAGCCCTCTACCCGGTGATGTCTTTGGTGGCGAAGTTGGCCCAGGCCGCGGCCAGGAACACCGCCACGTAGACGGCCTGGATCGCGAAGCCGCGCTGGATATCCCGCCAGAAGATGGGCTGCCGGAAGAAGTCGATCCAGGCCAGCCAGTACCTGGTCGGCAGGTAGGGCTGGATGGCCGACGCGGCGTTGAGGGTGACCAGCACCTCGCTGGCCACCAGCGCGGCCAGCGCCCCGATGGCCGCGCCCAGGGCCGAGTCGGCCAGCGTGGACAGGAACAGCGCGATCGCGGCCACACCCAGCATGGACACGGTGATGAACCCGACCGCCCAGGCCACCCGCTCGCCCAGTTGCAGCAGCGACAGTGGCGCGCCCGACAGCGACGTGACCCCGGACCCGGCCTGGATCCCGCCCGTTGGCAGGCCGCCGGCCGCACCGGCTGCCCCGCCCGCGCCGGACTGGGCCACCGCCGCCGGGGCGCTGGCCGCGCCCGGGCCGAGCAGGAACACCCCGATCAGGTACGAGGTCACGGTCACCGCGACCACCGCCAGCAGCACGAAGGTGGTCAGCGCCAGCAGCTTGGCCACCAGCAGCCGGGTCCGTCCCACCGGCCGGATCAGCAGGTAGCGCAGGGTCCCGCTGGCCGCCTCGCCCGCCACCGAGTCGCCCGCCACCACCGCCACCGACACCGGCAGGAACACCGGCAGCACCAGGGCCAGCGCCGCCGCCGGGTACAGCTTGCCGTTCTCCAGTACCGCCGACAGGAACGCGCTGCCCTGACCGGGCGGCGGGGTCAGGTGGGTGACGGCCACGAACACCGCCACCACCAGCGGCAGGGCGCAGATCAGCAGCACGCTGATCCAGGTCCGGGGCCGGGTGAACAGCTTGTACAGCTCGACCGTCACCATTGGTCGTCTCCGCTGCCGGTCACCTTGAGCACCACCTCTTCCAGGGTCTGGTGCTGTGGCGTGATCGAGGCCACCCTGATCCCGGCCCCGACCAGCCGCTGGTTCAGCGCGGCCGGGTCCGCGTGCCGGACGACCAGGTGCGCGCCGTCGCGGTGCTCGACCTGGCCGTTCAGCAGCGTGGCCACCTGGCCCGCGTCCGGGCTCTCGACCAGGACCCGGCCGGTCGGCCCGCGCAGCGCGTCCAGGTCGTCCTGCAGCACGAGCCGGCCGTGGTCCAGGATGCCGACCCGGGTGCACTGCTGTTCCACCTCGGCCAGCAGGTGACTGGACAGGAAGATGGTCACGCCGTCGGCGCTCAGGTCGAGCAGCAACTGGCGGGTGTCCCGGATGCCGTGCGGGTCCAGGCCGTTGCCCGGCTCGTCCAGGATCAGCAGCCGGGGCCGCCGGACCAGCGCCGCGGCCAGCCCCAGCCGCTGGCGCATGCCCAGCGAGTACGTCTTGACCGGGCGCCGGTCCACGCTGGCCAGGCCGACCTGCTCCAGCGCGGTGCTGATCCGCTTCCGCCGGGTCCGCCGCTCGCCGCGCGGCCCGGCCGCGTCCAGCAGCTTCAGGTTGGCCCGGCCGGACAGGTTGGGGTAGGCGGCCGGGCCTTCCACCAGCGCGCCGACGTCCCGCAGCACCCGCCGGGCTTCCCGCGGCATCCGGGCCCCGAGCACCTCGATCTCACCGCTGGTCGCGTAGACCAGCCCGAGCAGCATCCGGACCAGCGTGGTCTTGCCCGAGCCGTTCGGCCCGAGCAGGCCGTACCGGTCGCCCGCCCGCACGTCGAGGTCCACCGAGCGCACGGCGGTGACCGCGCCGTACCGCTTGGTCAATGACCGGGTGCTGATCAGAAGGCCTCACCCGGCCGGGACACGAGGGTGGCGGCGGCCTGCTCCAGGGTCTGCCGGGTGGCCAGCCCGGCCAGCAGGTATGTCTCGTCGAAGTCGGGCCGGGCTGGCCTGTCCCGGTGCATCAGCACCACGCTGACCAGCGGCGAGCTGACCGCCACGCCGGTGCCGTTGGTCGCGCTGATCGGGGTGCCGCCCGCGGTCTGGGCCCCGCTGAGCAGCCGCTGGCCCGCGCTGCCGCTGATGGCCAGCACCGCGAACGTGCTCAGCCCCTGGCCGTAGATGCCGATCGGCAGCAGGTCCGGGATGATCCGCACGTCCTGCCCGGCCAGCTTGACCGGCAGCAGGACCGGCGCCAGGTGGCTCAGCTCGCCGGCCAGGCTGCTGGCGGTCGCGGTCGTGTACCCGGTGCCCGGCCCGCGCTGTGGGGTGAGGGTCGCCTGATCCGGCCGCCAGCGGCTGACCTGGAAGAAGTGTGTTTCCAGGGCGGGCTGGCGGGCGCCCTTCGCGTAGACCTGCACGTCCAGCGGCAGGCCGTTCCCGGCCGCGACCCAGATGTCGATACGCCCCACGGTGGAGGCCGGGTCGGCAGGCACCACGCGCAGTCCGCTGGTGGCCTGGCCCGCCACTCGCCGTGGCGCCAGCACCGACAGCCGGGCCCTGGCTCCGGCCTCGCGCACCAGCCGGCTGGCCAGCGACGGGGGCAGGAAGTCGGCGGCCTGCGGCAGCCGGACCGTGCTGTGGCCGACGATCCGGGTCAGCAGCTCGCTGCCGGAGTCCCATACGTACGAGGACCGGGCCTGCTGGTAGGTGTCCCGCTCGCTGGTGTCGGACAGCACGTCGACCCGCCAGTGCGACGGCGAGGCCTGCCACACCTGCATCCGGGTCACCCCGTCCAGCAGCGAGGTCACGTCGCTCAGCCCCGGCAAGGAGGGCAGCCCGAAGGTGGCGTTGCTCTCGGCGTACCCGGAGTAGGAGATCCGCCCGGAGTTCAAGATCCGGCTGCGTAGCTGGGCCGCGGTCACCGCGGGCGCATGGACCGGCTGCGCCTGGGCCAGCGCGGGCAGCGCGCACAGCACGGCCAGGCCCCCGGCCACCACTGCCCACCGCCAGCCGAGCCTGCGGCGGATCACGCGCACGAGTTAGTAGTTACGGCATCCATGCGGCGATTCCGCCCGTTTGTCCCTGGCCCACGCCATAACGGTACGATAACTTCCCGATCCCCGGGAGGGCCGGGAGCGAGCGGGAGACACTGATGGCTGAGCTGGTCAAAGATCATCCTGAGCGGTCCCGCTACGAGATCGAGGCCGACGGTGACCTGGGTGGCTTCGTCCAGTACCGGCGGTCCGGCCGCGAGCTCACCCTCATCCACACCGAGACCGATCCGCGGTTCCGCGGCCACGGCCTCGGCAGCCACCTGATCGCCGCCGTCCTGGACGAAGCCCGCCAGCAGGACGTGGCCGTGATCCCGCTCTGCCCATTCGCCCGCGCCTTCATCGCCGGCCACCCCGGGTACCTGGACCTGGTCCCCGTGAACCGCCGCGCCGAGTTCGGGCTCTAATCTGTTTCTGTTCCTCGTCCCGGGACGGTTACCGTGACGGCGTGACCGCTAAAGACGACCGGCCTGCTCCCGGTCTGGCCGGCGCCGGACCTGGCCAGTCCGTCCTGCTCACCCTGCGTTTCCTGACCGAACTGGCGCTGATCGTCGTTCTCGCCCTGGTCGGGGTGTTCGCCAGCTTGCCGCTCGCGGCCCGGATCGTCATCGGCGTGGCCGCGCCAGTCCTGGCCATGGTCATCTGGGGCCGGTGGATGGCGCCGCGGGCCCGGCACCGGCTCACCGATCCGCTGCGGCTGGCCGCCGAGCTGGTGCTGTTCGCGGTGGCCGCAGCCGCGCTGGCCCTGACCGGCCCGGTCCTGGCCGCCGTGGTGTTCGCGGTCATCGCCATGGGGGTGGCCATCGCGCTCCGCGCGGTCGCCCCCGGCTCTTAGCCGATCAGGCCCAGTACGCGCCGCCAGGCGTCCTCGGTGGCGGCTGCGTTGTAGCTGGGGGTGCCCGGCCAGAAGAAGGCGTGCGCTACCCCGGTGTAGACGACCAGTTCGTGGTCGATCCCGGCCCGGTCCAGGCCGGCGCCGATCTCCTTGCGCTGGGCCGCGTCGATCAGCGCGTCGTCCTCGCCGACGAGATACAGCAGTCGGCCGGTGATGCCGGGGGTCAGGTCGAGGGTCGGGGTGGGCTGGCCAAGGGGGATGTCAGTACTGGGCAGCCAGCCACCGTAGAGCACTGCGGTGCGGGGGATTGGCAGCCGGCAGGCGGCCAGGTAAGCCAGGTGACCACCGGCGCTGAAGCCGATCATCGCCGTCCGCTCGATCCCTGGTTGCGCGCTTAGCCAGGTCAGAGCGGCCTGCACGTCGGCCAGGGCCTGATCCCGGGTCAGCCGGTGCAGCAGGGCGAACCCCTCCTGGCGGCCCGCGTCCGTGCGCTCCAGCCACCGGCCCGGCGCGGCGTCCCGGTGGTAGAACTCCGGGGCCAGGGCCAGGTGACCCGCCGCGGCCAGCCGGCCGGCCACCCCGCGGATGTCCGGGTTCACCCCGAACAGCTCGTGGGCCACGATGACGGCGGTCGGGGCCGGACCTCCGGACGGCCGGGCCAGGTGGCCGGGCAGGGTGGTCCCGTCCGTGACGGGAAGCTCAATCCGTTCCGTGGTTGTCGTCATGACCCCAGCCTGGCCGGACCGGATCGTGGTAACCACAGCACGCTGTTACTGGTACTGGCGTTGTTAGGCTGAGGGCATGGCCCCGTCCCGCGAGTCCGGCGCGGACCCCCGCGCGCTCGGCCAGCTGCTGCGCGACCGGCGCGGCCGGCTCAGCCCCGCCGACGTCGGCCTGCCCGCCGGGAGCCGCCGCCGTACGGCCGGGCTGCGCCGCGAGGAGGTGGCCCTGCTGGCCAGCGTGTCGCCGACCTACTACACGTTCCTGGAGCAGGGCCGCCCGGTCCGGCCGTCCGGGGCGGTGCTGGATGCCCTGGCCGACGCGCTCCGGCTGTCCGCCACCGAACGCCGCTACCTGCGCGTGCTGGCTTACGGCGAGGACGCCGACGCCAGCGCGGTGACCGCGGCCGAGCCGCGGGAGCAGCTCGATCCCGGGGTGGTGGCCCTGGTCCAGCGGCTGGAGCCGCACCCGACGATCGTGAAGGGCCGCTGCTGGGACGTGCTGGCCGCCAACCCGGCCGCGCGGGCCCTGTTCACCGACTGGGAGGCGTTGCCGCCCGGTCAGCGCAACCTGGTGCTCTGGATGTTCACCACCCGGCAGGCCCGGGAGGTCTATCTGGACTGGGAGCCGGAGGCCCAGGCCATGCTGGCCCGATTCCGGCTCGCCGCCGCCCGCCACCCCGGCGATCCCGCGTTCACCGCCCTGATCGAAGAGCTGCAGCGGGTCAGCGAGCACGTCCGGGCCTGGTGGCCCCGGCACGACGTCCGCGACGTCGGCAGCGGCACCAAAAAGCTCCGTCACCCGGTCCTCGGCCCCACCGAGTACGCCCACGTGGTCCTGCAGGTCGCCGACCACCCCGACCAGACCCTGGTCACTTATTCAGTGGCCAGCTGAGCGCCCTCCTCCTCAGAGCAGGAAGCGGAACAGCGGGCTGGACGAGTCGATCTTCTCGATCGACGGCGGGGCCGCCTTCATCCGGTCCAGCAGCGCGGGCAGGTCCTCGGGCCGGGACAGCTCGATGCCGACCAGGGCCGGGCCGGTCTCCCGGTTGCTGCGCTTGATGTACTCGAACAGCGTGATGTCATCGTCCGGGCCCAGAATCTCGTCCAGGAACCGGCGCAGCGCCCCCGGCTCCTGCGGGAACTCGACCAGGAAGTAGTGCTTGCGTCCCTCGTGGATCAGGGCCCGCTCGACGACCTCGGCGTACCGGCTGACGTCGTTGTTGCCGCCGGACAGCACGGCCACCACGGTGGCGCCGGGCGGGATCGCCGCCGCCCCGGCCACGCCCTCGCTGGCCAGGTCGTTCAGCAGCCCGGTGGCCAGGGCTCCGGCGGGCTCGGCGATGATCCCGTCGGCCTGGTACAGGGCCAGCATCTCCCGGCACACCCGTCCCTCGTCGACGGTGAGTACCCGGGCCCCGGACGCCGCGATCAGCGGGTAGGTGCGGTCCCCGGCCCGGCGGACCGCGGCCCCGTCCACGAACGTGTCCACCTCGGGCAGGGTGACCGGCCCGCCCGCGGCCAGCGCGGCGGTCACGCAGGCGGCTCCGGCCGGCTCGGCCCCGATGACCCGGACCGCCGGGTGCCGCTCGCCCAGCCAGGCCACCGACCCGGCCAGCAGCCCGCCCCCGCCGACCGGGATGACGATCACGTCCGGGGCCTGGCCGAGCTGGGCCACGATCTCCCGGGCCACGGTGCCCTGCCCGGCGATCGTGCGCGGGTCGTCGAACGCCGGCACCAGCGTCGCCCCGGACGCTGCGGCGTCGCGGGAGGCCGCGGCCGACGCCTCGTCGTAGGTGTCGCCGCCCAGCATGATCTCCACCATGTCCCCGCCGAGCATGGCGATCCGGTCACGCTTCTGCCGCGGCGTGATCCGCGGCAGGTAGACCCGGCCCCGGACCCCCAGGGCCGAGCAGGCGTAGGCCAGGCCCTGGGCGTGGTTGCCGGCGCTGGCCCCGACCACCCCGGCCGCCCGGGCCTGCTCGTCCAGCTGGGCGATGAGGTTGTAGGCCCCGCGCGCCTTGTAGGAGCGGACGGTTTGCAGGTCCTCGCGCTTGAGCCAGACGTCGCAGCCCAGCACGGCGGACAGCCGGCCGTTGCGCTCCAGCGGTGTGGTCGCCACCACTCCCGCGAGCCGTTCCGCGGCCGAATCCACCAGCGCAGCGTTCACAGTCACCGGCCCAGTCTGCCGCACGACCAATCCGCTACCCCCCGCGCTCCGAATGAGATGCGTCTAATTGTGAGATTAACAATGCCTCATTGACCTGTTTAGATGGTGAGATGACCGCAGATCCGGACCGTCGCGAAGCGTGCTGCGCCGCCGCCGCGTCCGCGACCATGGGCAAGTACCTGCGGGTCATCTACCTGCTCAGCTTCAAGGGCCCGTCCGTCACCACCTCGGAGGTGGCGGCCCGGCTCGGGGTGGCGGCCCCGTCGGTGTCGGCCATGCTGCGCCGCCTGGACACCGCGGGCCTGATCACCGCGGCTGGGCCCGCCGGCATCGTGCTCAGCGAGCACGCCGAGCGACACGCCCGCGAGGTGGTCCGCCGCCACCGGCTGATCGAGACGTTTCTGGTCCAAGCGGCCGGGATGAGCTGGGACGAGGTCCACGATGAGGCCGAAGCCCTGCAGGACGCGGCCAGCGACCGGCTGATCGAGCGGATCGACGCCACCCTCGGCCACCCGCTGCGGGACCCGCACGGCGACCCGATCCCGCCGGCCGCCGGTCAGCCCGCCGAAGGCTACGCCGAGGAGTGGTCGCCCGCGCTGGACGGCGCTCCGGCCGGGGCGACGTTCTGGGTGGACCGGATCAGCGACGAGGACAGCGCCGCGCTGCAGTACCTGGCCGGGCTGGGAGTGCGGCCCGGCGTACTGCTCCGGGTGCTGGAGCGCGAGCCGTTCGGCGGCCCGCTGTGGGTGGAGGTCGGCGGCCAGCGCCGCGCTCTGGGATCCCCCCTCACCCAACTCGTGCACGGAGTGGTGAAGGAGTGACCGCCGAGGCCACCTCGCCGGTCCAGACGGCCACCCCCGAGATCACGCTGGGCCAGCTGCGGGCCCGGGGCCGGGTCCGGTCCGTGCTCGGCCTGTTCGGCCCGGCGTTCGTGGCCGCGGTCGCCTACATCGACCCCGGCAACTTCGCCACCAACTTCACCGCCGGTGCGCTGCACGGCTACCAGCTGGCCTGGGTCATCGTCATGGCCAACCTGATGGCCGTGCTGGTCCAGTACCTCACGTCCAAGGCGGCCCTGGCCACCGGCCGCAGCCTGCCGGAACTGTGCCGGGAACGGTTCGGGCGCCGGGCCAACGTCGTGCTGTGGGTGCAGGCCGAGGTGGTGGCCATGGCCACCGACCTGGCCGAGTTCGTGGGGGCGTCGGTCGGCATCAACCTGGTCTTCGGCGTGCCCTTGTTTGTGGCCGGGCTCATGACCGCGGTGGTGGCGTTCGTGATCCTGGGCTTGCAGCAGCGCGGCTACCGCCGGTTCGAGCTGGCCATCATCGCCCTGCTGGCCCTGGTCGGGGCGGCCTTCCTGTACCTGCTGCTGGCCACCGGCGGCCAGCAGTACTCGCAGCTGGCCGGGGGACTGGTGCCCCGGCTCGGCGGCGCCGGCGCGCTCGGCCTGGCCGTCGGCATCATCGGTGCCACGGTCATGCCGCACGTGGTCTACCTGCACTCGGCCCTGCAGCAGAACCGGGTCAGGGCCCGCGGCCCCCGGGAACGGCAGACGCTGCTCACGGCCAACCGGTGGGACTGCTTCACCGGCCTCGGTCTGGCCGGGCTGGTCAACCTGGCCATGCTGTGCGTGGCCGCCGCCCTGTTCCACGGGGCCAGCACATCGGGGGTGGTCGACCTGGGCATGGTCCACACCCGGCTCGGCTCGCTGGTCGGCGGCGGGGCCGCGCTGGCCTTCGGGGTGGCCCTGATGGCGTCCGGGCTGTCGTCCTCCAGCGTCGGCACCTACGCCGGGCAGGTGGTGATGGCCGGTTTTATGAACTGGCGGATCCCGCTGGCCCTCCGCCGGCTGCTGACCATGGCCCCGTCCCTGCTGGTGCTGGGCCTGGCCGTCAACTCCAGCCAGGCGCTGGTGCTGTCCCAGATCGTGCTGTCGTTCGGCATCCCGTTCGCGCTGGTGCCGCTGCTGCTCGTCACCCGGGACCGGCTCACCATGACCGACATGGTCAACCGGCGCCTGACCACCGCCTTGATGGTGGTGACCACGGTGGTCATCACTGGGCTGAACCTGTTCCTCCTCGGCCAGGCCGTCCTCGGCGCCTTCTGACCGGCCGGGCTGGCAGGATCGGATCATGAGCGCTGTCGAGCTGATCCGGGCCCCGAACCTGTCCGACGTGGCCGAATACGCCTACGCCGCCACCGCCCCCGCCGGGTCGCGGCTGATCTTCCTGGCCGGCGCCTGCCCGCTGAACGCGGACGGGTCCACCGCGGCCGTGGGCGACTACGCAGGCCAGGCGGCTCAGGCGTTGGCCAACCTGCGCGCGGCCCTGGCTGTGGCCGGAGCAGACCTGACCGACGTGATCAGCACCCGGGTGCTGGTCGCCACCACCCGGCAACCCGACCTGGTCACGGCCTGGCGAGTGGTACGGGACAGTTTCGGTGATCACGACGTGCCCAGCACGCTGGTGGGCGTCACCGTGCTCGGCTACGACGACCAGCTGGTCGAGATCGAAGCCGTGGCTGCCGTTCCCGGCCCCTGACCCCTTATGTCCTGGGCCCGGCTGCCGCGGCTACCAGAGGCCGGGTTCGCGGCCCTGGGTGACGTGGATGCCGTGTTCGGTCAGCTCGGCCACCACCCGGGCCGGGTCGTCCGGGGTGATGACCGGCTTGACCCAGCTGCCCAGCGTGATGACCAGCGCGGTGTTCTTGCGCGGGCGGCGCGGGTCGAAGTTGAACCAGTGCCGCAGGTCGCCACTGCCGTGGATGCGCCACTTGCCCGCCGCGCCCAGCGGCGACTCCATGACCCCGCGGATCTCCGCGTACCGGATGTGCTTGGCCCCGACCAGGTAATAGTGCCGGATCAGCAGCCCCTGGTCGTCGCAGGCGATCCGCCCGTCGTCGTACCCCGTCATGGGTCAAAGGCTAGCCGTGCAGGCCGCGAGTCCACTTCTCCAGGGTGCGACGGTCGCGCTTGGTCGGCCGGCCCGCGCCGCGATCGCGGATGGCCACCTGGAGCGGGCGCTCGCGGGGCGGCGGGGGCGGACTGTGGTCCACGTAGCATTCGGCCGCGACCGGGGCGCTGACCCGCTTGCTGATGACCCGGACGACCTCGACGACCCGGTTCCAGTCCTCCTGCCGGACCCGGATCTCATCCCCGGGCCGGACCGGGTGCGCGGGCTTGACCCGGGTCCCGTTCACCCGGACATGCCCGGCCCGGCAGGCACTGGACGCGGCCGAACGGGTCTTGGCCAGCCGCACCGACCAGATCCAGCTGTCCACCCGCCCGGTCTCCGCATCGGCCACCCGGCCACTGTAGTCCGCCCGCGGCCCGGAGCCCCGGCCCACGATCCGGTAACCGGCCCTCCATACTGGTCGCCGTGGACGAAACTCTCCGTCGCCGGGGCGGCTGTCACCTGGTTGTCGACGTGTACCAGCCCGCCGAACTGGTCCTGCAGGTGGCGGTGCCCGGCCCGGCCGGCGTGACCGTGACCGAAGACCTGGTCGTGACCCACGACGGCCAGCCGGTGGCCCCGGCCGAGATCGCCATCCCGGGGGAGGGCCGGGTCCATCTGCTGCGGGCCGCACCCGGCCGGGTCACCGTCGACTACCTGGCCACCGTCGAGGGCCACGCCGCCTCGCCCGCGGTGACCGAAGCCGATCGGATCATCTACCTGCGCCCCAGCCGGTACGCCGAGTCCGACCAGCTGGCGGCCGTGGCCCAGGCCGAGTTCAGCGGCATCGGCGCGGCCGGTGATCTGCTGGCCGCGGTGTCGTCGTGGGTCGGCACCCAGCTCCGCTACGTTCCGGGCAGCAGCGGCCCGACCGACGGCGCGGTGCAGACCCTGCTCAGCCGGCAGGGCGTCTGCCGCGACTACGCCCACCTGGTCATCGCCCTGCTGCGCGCTCTGGACGTACCGGCCCGGCTGGCCGCCGTGTACGCGCCGGGCCTAAGCCCGATGGACTTCCACGCGGTGGCCGAAGCCCTGGTCGATGGGGCTTGGCGGGTGGTCGACGCCACCCTGCTGGCCCCCCGGGCCAGCCTGGTCCGCATCGCCACCGGCCGGGACGCGGCCGACACCGCGTTCCTGTCCAGCTACGGCGGCGCCGTCCAGCTGGTGACCACCGAGATCACTGCGGTCACCGAGGGCCCGCTGCCCACCGACGACGTGACCAGCCTGGTCCGCCTAGGCTGAGGCTGCCATGGGTGCACCGAAGGACGCGCGGGACGAAACCCCCGCTGAGCGCGACGACCGCAACCTGATCGAGCTCCTGCAGGAGTTGCGGGTAGCCGGCCTGGGCGTCCAGGTCCTGTTCGGGTTCCTGCTCTCGCTGCCGTTCACCAACCAGTTCAAGCAGCTCGACGGGGCCGACCGTAACCTGTACCTGGCCTGCCTGATCCTGGCCGCCGTGGCCACCGCCCTCCTGCTCGGCCCGGTCGCCTATCACCGCCTGGTCTTC
>DATDIH010000190.1:0-2356 GCA_036521155.1 Streptosporangiaceae bacterium | reverse complement strand
CTCGACGACGTCTACGCCAGCCGGATCCTGCTCGAGACGCTGGCCCTGTCCATGACCATCGGCCACTTCGGCGCGGCGTCCCGCAAGGAGGCCAAGCGGCTGCTGACCGCGATGCGGCGGGCGGCCCGGGCCGGGGACTTCGGCGCCTGGTTCGCCGCGCACGCCGACTACCACCGGCTGGTCACCGCGGCTGCCGGGGAGGCCCTGCAGCGGCAGTTGCGGGCCTTCGCCGACCGGACCACCCGGTACATCCGCATCTACCAGCTGTCCGATCCGGGCAGCTGGCAGGCGGCAGGCGACGTGGAGCACGCCCAGATCCTGGAGGCCCTGGTGGCCGGCGACGAGCGGGGGGCGCTCACCGGGATGGCCCATCACCTGGAGCGCACCGCGCTGCGGGTCCTCACCGACTGCGCGCCGGAGTTCGTGCCGGTCGCGGTGCCGCACGCGGTGGCGCTGATCGACCCCGGGCGGCCGGCCGCCCGGGTGGCGTCCTAGCCAGCCAGGAACGGCTCGACCACGGCCAGGAAGCCGGCCGTCTTCTCGATCATGGTCCAGTGCCCGCACCCGGCCAGCACGTGCAGCCGTGAATCGGGCAGCAGGTCGATCAGCTGGGCCGAGGAGACCCGCCAGGGGACGACGCGGTCGTCGCGGCCGTGCACCAGCAAAACCGGGGCGGTGATGGCCTCCAGCTCGGCCCCGGACAGGGCCAGGTCGTCCACCCAGCGCTGCCGTGGCTCGGGAAACATGGCCGCCCAGGAGTCACGCACCGCCGGGCTGAGGCTGGCCTGGTACCGCAGCTCGATCAGCTCGTCGGTGATCAGGCCGCGGTCGTGCGCGAACAGGCCGATCACCTCGCGCATCTGGGCCACCCCGGGACGGTAGCCCCACACGGTGTTCAGGCCGGCCGGCAGCGCCATGGCCACGCCCATCGAGCCCATCAGCACGATGCGCCGCACCGCGGACGGGCGCGCGGCGGCCAGGGACAGGGCGATGGCGCCGCCCATCGAGTTGCCGATGATGTCGACCGGGCCGGTGCCCAGCGTGTCCAGCAGCGCCAGGGCGTGGCCAGTCCAGGCCGCCCGGCCGTACGTCCGCTGCTCGCCGGTGGCGGTGCCCCCGAAGCCGAGCTGGTCGGGGGCGATCACCCGGCGCTCCCGGCTCAGCGCGGGGATCACCGGGCGCCAGTTCGCGGTGGCGGTCACGCCCGGTCCCGATCCGTGCAGCAGCAGCACGGGCGGCGCCTGCTGGCCGGCCGGGACCCCGGCCGGCTCGCCGGTGTCGATGAGCGCGGTGGGCACGCCCCCCACGTCGATCTGGCCGGCCGGCCGTGTCGTCGTGGTCATGCGGGCCTTCCGGTGGTGACGGGTTCGGTGGCGGCCGGTTGCGGGCTCGCCGGTTCGGGGCTGCCGAGCTGGAGCTGGGAGGAAACACGGCGCACCGGCCCCAGCCACATGTCGATGGAGCCGGGCTCGGCCGGGTCGAAGGTCCGCGGCTGCCAGGCCGCGTCATCCTCGATCCGGCGCACGCCGAAGGAGTACTCGTAGGTAAACCCCTCGGGGCCGAGGAAGTACAGGAAGATCGCGGTGGACTGGGGATGGCGCCCGGGGCCCATCTCGATCTCGACCCCGTGCTCGACCAGGAAGTGCCAGTTCCGGAACACGTCGTCGATGGTGGCGACCTGGAAGTTCATGTGGCACAGCCCGGGCCGCTCGCCGCGGAACACGGCCAGTTTGTGGTGCACGGGGTCGATCCGGATCAGGCAGGCAGCGTCGCCGAGCCAGTCTGAGACCCGCGCGTTGAAACGGGTGCTCCAGAACCGGTACGCCTCGTGCACGTCCGGCGCGTCCAGGCACAGGTGACCGAACTCGGTGATCCCGGCCGGCCGGGTGAATGCGACCGGCCGGCTGATCGTCTCCTGCTGGCTCACGAGCTCCAGCCGGTTCCCGAACGGGTCGTCGAACGCGATGAACTCCCGGACCCGCCGGGACAGGGCCTCGGCCGGGTCACCCCGGCGTACCCGGAACCCGGTGCGCTCCAGTTCCGTCTCGGCCGCCGCGAGCTCGTCCGGGCCGGCCACGGCGAAGCCGGAGGAGATGACGCCGGAGGGCCCCTGGACCAGCGCGAGGCAGTGGTGCCGGTGGTCGGCGCGCAGGTGCGCCACGCCGGCCTCGGAGGGCGCGGCCAGCTCCAGGCCGACGATGTCGGTCGCGAACCGGACGGCCGTCCCGAGGTCAGCGACGCCGGACCGGACGTAGGCGATGTCGGTGAGGGTGATCATGGGCAGCTCAGGCGTAGACCGGGGTCACGTCGATGTAGATCTGCCAGTCGCTGACCAGGTCGCCGTCGAAGACGAGGA
>DATDIH010000189.1:0-10628 GCA_036521155.1 Streptosporangiaceae bacterium | reverse complement strand
TGGTCGGCGAGCCGGGCCCGGCGGGCCAGACCGGTCAGGGCGGCCCGCAGCGGCGCTGCCCGCAGCCGGTCCGCGACGGCCGCGGCCTGGTCCCACTGCTCCTGGGCGGCCGTGCGGTCACCGGCTTCGGCCAGGGCCTCGGCCAGCCGCCACTGGGTCCGGGCCGTCTCGTAGACGAACGCCGAGCCGAACGCGTCCAGCACCGCCCGCCAGGCGTCCGGGTTGTTGTCGCCCTGAGCGCGCCGGTACTCAGCCTCGGCCCGGGCCAGCCAGCCCTGGCCCTCGGGCCCGAGCACGGCCCGCGGCCGGAACGAAGCCGACGCGCCCTCGTGGGCCTGGGCCAGCATCACCCGGGCCGCCTCGACCTCGGCCTCGGCCCGGGCTGTTTCGCCGGCCGCCCGGGCCTGGACGGCCCGGTCGGCGTGCGCGCCGACCCCGACCGCGGCGGGCCGGATGACCGACGGCGCGAAGCCGTAGTGTTCCTCCCAGTCCAGGGCGATCGTGGCCTCGGCTTCGGTTACGGCCAGGCCGGTGTCGCCCTGCCACATGGCCTGCTCGGCGTACATGGCGCGGGCCATGTAGCCGCACAGCTTGTCCCGGTCCCACAGCGGCTCCAGCCAGACCCGGCGCTCGGCCGCGACGCTGTTGCCCCGGGCCACGTCGACGAACAGGGCCATGGCCGACAAGATCGCCTCAGGCAGGGTGGCCACCCGTATCGACCAGCCGTTGGCCAGCTGCTGGGCGTGGTCCCAGTCGCCCTTGGCGTAGTGGGCCTGGAAGTGCAGATGCTGCACGTCCAGGCCGTAGGGGGCCAGGCTCAGCCCGGCCATGTCGGACCGGCGCACCCCTTCGTGAGCCACCCGGGCCGAGTCGGCCAGTTCGCCGCGCTCCAGGTGGGCGCGGGACAAGATGGTGGCCGCCCGCAGCTCGACCCCCAGCACCTTGGCCTTGCGGGCCTGCTCGTGGGCGGCGGTGAACAGCTCGATGGCCTCGTCGTCGCGGCCTTCCCGTTTGGCCACCGAACCCAGCGTGACCAGGGCGTCGGCCTCCACCCAGGGCGAGTCCGCGGCGCGGGCGGCGGCCCGGCCCCGCTCGGCCCACTCGGCGGCCTCTTCGTCACGGAAGCCGATGGCCATCAGCGTGCTGGCGTAGGTGGCGATGGCCCGGGCCCGCTCCCAGGTGGGCGGGTCCTCGGGCAGCAGGTCGATCGAGGCCCGGGCCACCTGGGCCGCCTCGTCGACCTGCTCGTAGGAGTCGGCCTGGAACAGGTAGTAGGCCAGCCGCTCACCGGCCCGGACGGCCAGCTTCGGGTCATCCCCGGTGCGGACGACCGACCACAGCGACCGGAGCTGGTGGACAGCCCGGGACACGTCGCCGCTGGCGGCGGCGCTCCGGGCGGACTCCAGGGCCAGCTTCCCCCGCGACATCCCCGCCCGTTCCTCGGGGTCCGGGATCCGTTCCCACAAGCCCAGGGCCTGGTCGTAGTGGCGGTGGGCCTCGGCCGGGGCGCCCAGCCGCTCGGCCTCGGCCCCGGCCCGGACCGAGGCGGCGAACGCGCCGGGGATGTCGTGGCTGGCCAGGTAGTGGTGCGCGAGCTCGGCCGCGATACCGGGCCGGGACGCCCGCTGCTCCTGGCCCGCCAGCAGGTCGGCCAGCACACCGTGCAGCCGCGTCCGTTCGCCGGGCAGCAGGTCGGCCTCGACCGCCTCGCGCAGCAGCGCGTGCCGGAACGAAAAGCCGTCGGCACCGTCCGGGACCAGTAGCTGCTGCGTGACGGCCTCGCGGATCGCGTCCTCGTACTCGGGCAGCGGCAGCCCGCTGGCCGCCCGGACCAGGTCATCGTCGGCGCGGCGGCCGGCCACGGCCGCCGCCCGCAGCACCCGCTGGGCCGCGTCGCTCAGCCGCTCGACCCGGCTGAGCAGCAGCGCGGCCAGGTCCTCGGGCAGCACTTCGGCCGCGCCGGAGCTGCGGGTCCCGCCGCTGCCCAGCGCGGCCAGCAGTTCCTCGGCGTAGTAGGCGTTGCCCTCGGCGCGGCTGATGATGCTGTTCAGCTCGACGGCGTCCAGGTCGTCGTGGCGCAGGCCGGCCAGGGCGGTGAGGTGCTCGGCCAGCGCGCCCGGGGTCAGCGGGCCGAGCCGGATCGGGGTCACGCTGGGCAGGCGCTGCAGCTCAGCGGTCAGCGGCCGCAGCGGATGCCGCCGGTGCAGGTCGTCGGTGCGGTAGGTGCCGACCAGGGCCACCCGCTCGGTGCGCAGCACCCGGCACAGGAAGGTCAGCAGGTCCCGGGTTGACGCGTCGGCCCAGTGCAGGTCCTCGAACACCAGCAGCACCGGGGTGGCGGCGGCCAGCTCACCGAGCAGGCCCAGCACCGCGCCGAACATCTGCTGCCGGGCCATGCCCCTGGACTCCGCCTCGGCGGTGGCCTGGGTCTCCCCCTCGGGCAGCAGGCGGTTCAGCACCGGGCGGCTGGCCAGCGCGTCCAGCAGCCGGGACGCCGTGCCCGGCGCCTGGGTGGCGTTGCGCAGCGCGTCGGCCAGCGGCAGGTAGGGGACGCTCTCGCCCAGCTCGGCGCAGTGCCCGGACAGCACCGTGAAACCCTCGGCGGTGGCCCGCCGGGTCACCTCGGTCACCAGCCGGGTCTTGCCCACGCCGGCGTCGCCGCCGATCAGCGCGACCACCGCCTGGCGGGAGGCGGCGTCGTTGAGCAAGGTCAGCATGCGGGCGAACTCGCCGTCCCGCCCGACCAGCTGGTCCCACGTCGCCTCCGGCAGCATGCCCTGAGTATCGCACCAGGCCCGGACAGTTCCGACTCAATAAGCTGGGGGCATGAGCGAACTGCGGCTGATTCGGGAGCCGGACCTGTCGGGCGGCACGGCCCAGACCACGGGCATGCAGCGGTCGGCGGCCATCTCCGGTGACCTGGTGGGGGCCCGTGAGCTGTGGATGGGCCGCACCGTGGTCCGGCCCGGCGCGTCCTCCGGAGACCACCACCACGGCGAGTCCGAGACCGGGATCTACGTGGTCTCGGGGCACCCCGTCTTCGTGTTCCGCGACCCGGGCAGCGGCGAGATCACCCGGCTGGAGACCAATCCCGGCGACTACGTGTGGGTACCGCCGCACGTGCCGCACCGGGAGGAGAACCCCTCGCCGGACACCGAGGCGGTGGTGGTGATCGCCCGCTCCACCCAGGAAGCGATCGTGGTCAACGTCCCGGCGCTCTGAGCGCTCGCGGTCCGGCTCGCCGTTATTCGTCGCCGGGCTGGACCCGGCGATTCCTTTTGACCGCGCTGCGGCGCCGCTTGTCGGCCACCCGGCGCTCCTTGGCCCGGCGGCTGGGCCGGGTCGGCACCCGGGGCGCGGGCGGCGGCGCGATCGCCTCCCGGATCAGGTTGGCCATCCGGCCCCGGGCCGCGCGCCGGTTGAGCAGCTGGCTGCGCTGCTCGGAGGACACCACGGTCAGCACGCCGTCCTCGCTGAGACGACCGCGCAGGTTGTCCAGGGCCCGCACCCGGGCGTACTCCGGCAAGGCGGACGAGCGGCCGATGTCGAACGACAGCTCGACCCGGGTATCGGCGGTGTTCACACCCTGCCCGCCGGGACCGGAGGAGCGGGAGAACCGCTCGCGCAGCTCACCGGCCGGGATCACCAGCCAGCTGTTGACTCTCAGATCGTCGGGCACGGCGACGGCTCTACGGCAGGGCGGCGATCAGTTCCCGGACCGGCTTGCGGCGGCCGGTGAAGAACGGGATCTCCACCCGGGTGTGACGGCGGGCCTCGGCGCCGCGCAGGTGGCGCATGAGGTCGACGATGCGGTGCAGTTCGTCGGCTTCGAAGGCCAGGATCCACTCGTAGTCGTTCAGCGAGAAGCTGGCCACGGTGTTGGCCCGGACGTCGGGGTATTCGCGGGCCATCATGCCGTGCTGGGCCAGCAGGCGGCGGCGTTCGGCTGGGTCGATCAGGTACCACTCGTAGGACCGCACGAACGGATACACACTGACGTAGTTACGCGGCTCCTCCTCGGCCAGGAAGGCCGGAACGTGGCCCTTGTTGAATTCGGCTGGGCGATGCAGCGCCATGGCCGACCAGACCGGCTCGCTGGCCCGGCCGAGCCGCGTGCGGCGGAACCTGGCGTAGATCTCCTGCAGGTCGTCCGGGGCCGGCGCGTGCCACCAGAACATGTAGTCGGCGTCGGCGCGCAGGCCCTGCACGTCGTAACAGCCGCGGGTGACGGTGTCCTTGCCCGCGACCTGGTCGAGCAGGTCGGTGACCTCGCGGGCCAGGTTCTCGCGGCCGCCGCCGACGGCCGGATCGTCCAGCGCGCCCGAGTTGGCGACCCGGAACACCGACCACATCGTGTACCGGATCTGCTCGTTCAGATCCCGGGCCTTGGGCCGGGCCGCCGGGTCGGTGGAAGTCATGGCTTCATTGTCGGTCATGCCATCTCCTTGAAATAACCGCGGATCGCGTCCGCCGCCTCGCGACCGGTACCGATACAGGCGGGGATGCCGATCCCGTCGTAGGCGGCCCCGCACACGGCCAGGCCCGGCTGGGCGGCCACGCTGGCGCGGATCGTGGCCACCCGGTCCAGGTGCCCCACCGTGTACTGGGGCAGGCCGCCGCCCCAGCGGGTGACCCGGCTGTCCACCGGCATGCCCTGGGCCCCGGTCTCCGCGGCCAGTTCGGCCGTGGCCAGCGCGATCAGGTCGCCGTCGTCGCGCTGGAGCACGCTCTCCTCGCCGATCCGGCCGATCGAGCAGCGGACGATGTCGATCGGGTCGTCGCCGTGCGCGAGATGCGGCCACTTGATGGTGGAGAAGGTCACGGCCTTGACCGCCCGGCCTTCGACGGCGGGGATCAGGTATCCGCTGCGGGCCTGGGCGGTGGGCCCCTGGGCCGCCGGGAACCGGGATCGCGGGTAGGCCAGCGTGACAATGGCCATGCTGGCGTACTCGATCGCGGCCAGCCCGGCGGCGGCCGCCGACGCGCCGGCCACCCCGCTCAGCAGCCGGGACGCGGGCCGCGCGGGCAGGGCCAGCACCACCGCGTCGGCCTCGATCCACTCCGGATCCGCGGCCGGCCCCACGGTCAGCCGCCAGCCGGTGACGGTGCGGGCCAGTTCCCGGACTGTGGCCCGGGTGCGGACGGTGGCCCCGGACGCCGCGGCCACCGCCGCGGGCAGCGTGCCCAGGCCGCTGGCCAGCGTGGTGAACACCGCGGGCCGGGGAGCTGGCGGCTGTCCCGGCCCGGCCGGCGAGGCTGGCGGCAGCAGGGACGCCGCGGCCTCGGACAGGGCACGGTGCGATCTGGCCGCGGCGGCCAGCGGCCCCAGCGTGGCCTCGAACGACAGCTGCTCCGACCGGCCCGCGTACACCCCACCGAGCAGCGGGTCGACCAGCCGCTCGACCAGTTCGGGCCCGAACCGGGCCCCGACGTAGGCGGCCACCGCCACGTCACCATCGCGCGCGGTGGCGGGCAGGCCGAGGTCCTGCCGGGCCCGGGACAGCCCGTCCGGCGACAGCACGCCGCTGCCGGCCAGCGCGTCCAGGTCGGCGGGCACGCCCATGAACTGCCGGGGCGGGAGCGGGTGCAGGCCGCCCCGGCTCCAGATCCCGGATGCGGTGGTGCCGGGCAGCACCAGCTCACCGTCCAGCCCCACGTCGCTGATCAGCTCGGTGCCCTCGGGCCGGCGCCGCAGCAGCGCCTCCGCGCCCGCGTCCACCGGCACGCCAGCCACCTCGGAGGCGGTCAGCTTGCCGCCCAGCCGCGGCGACCCCTCCAGCACGGTGACGCGGGCCGGCTCGTCGCGCAGGAAATACGCGGCGGCCAGCCCGGCGATGCCACCCCCGACGATGGCCACATGCGGATTGCTCACCGTCCCAGCCTATGGTTATGGATATGCGGGTCGATATCTGGAGCGACGTGGTCTGCCCCTGGTGCTATCTGGGCAAGGCGCGCTTCGAGAAGGCGCTGGCGGGCTTCGACGGCCGGGACGAGGTAGAGGTGGCCTACCACCCGTTCGAGCTCGACCCGACCTGGCCGCCCGGCCAGACCATGCCGATCCTGGCGATGCTGGCCACCAAGTACCAGCTGTCCCCGGCCGAAGCCGAGGCGGCCGAAGGTCAGGTGGCGGGGCTAGCCCGGGCCGAGGGCCTGCCCTTCAACCCCGAACGCCCCCTCGGCAACACCTTCGACGTTCACCGGGTCCTGCAGCTGGCCCACGACCAGGGCTTCCAGCACCGCCTGCTGGATGCCATCTACCAGGCCTACTTCGGCGATGCGGCCGACATCTTCGACCCTGACGTCCTGGGCACCATCGCCGCCACGGCCGGACTTGATCCCGAGGACGTCAAGCAGGTTCTCGGCAGCGACGACTACACCGAGCAGGTTCGCGCCGACGAGCAGCAGGCTCAGCAGATCGGCATCCGCGGCGTCCCGTTCTTCGTGCTGGACGGCCGCGTTGGCGTGTCCGGTGCCCAGTCCACCCAGACGTTTACCGAGGCGCTGAGCTCTCTTCGTGAATCAGGTCGGTGAGGCGGGCCAGCTGGGCGGGGTCGGTGCCGGGCAGGACGCCGTGGCCCAGGTTGAAGATGTGGCCTTCGGCGCTCTGGCCGCGGCGCAGGATCTCGCGGGCACGGGCGGCCACGACGTCCCAGGGCGCCAGCAGGGTGGCGGGATCCAGGTTGCCCTGCAGGGCAGTGCCGGGCGGGACCCGGGTGGCGGCCTCGTCCAGGGGGACGCGCCAGTCCACCCCGACCACGTCGGCGCCTGCTTCGCGCATGACTCCGAGCAGTTCACCGGTGCCGACCCCGAAATGGATGCGAGGCACGTCGTGGGCGGCCAGCGCGCCGAAGATCCGGCTGGTGTGCGGGAGCACGAACTCCCGGTAGTCGGCGGGAGCCAGCGCGCCGACCCAGGAGTCGAACAGCTGCACCGCGGACACCCCGGCGGCGACCTGGATCTCCAGGAACGAGGTGGTGATCGCGGTCAGCCGCGACATCAGGGCGTGCCACAGGTCCGGCTCGCCGTACATCAGGGCCCGGGTCTTGTCGTGGTGCCGGGACGGGCCCCCCTCGACCAGGTAGGAGGCGAGCGTGAACGGGGCGCCCGCGAAGCCGATCAGCGGGGTGTCCTTCAAGTCTCCGACCAGGGATGACACCGCCTCGGAGACGTAGGGCACGTCGCCGGGCTCCAGCGGGCGCAGCGCCGCCAGGTCCTCGACGCGGCTTACCGGGTGATCCAGCACCGGGCCGATGCCGGGCTTGATGTCGATGCCGACCCCGACCGCTTTGAGCGGGACCACGATGTCGCTGAACAAGATGGCCGCGTCCACTGGATAGCGGCGCACCGGCTGCAGGGTGATCTCGGTGATCAGATCGGGCCGGGTGCACGACTCCAGCATGGGCACGCCCGCCCGGACCCGCTTGTACTCCGGCAGCGACCGGCCGGCCTGGCGCATGTACCAGACCGGGGTGTACGGCACCGGTTCCCGGCGGCAGGCACGCAGGAACGGCGAATCCTTGGCGGGCACACAAGGATCGTCTCATACCCGGTTTGGTGGTTGGCGCAGTTACCGGACACGCCGGGCAACGTCCCGCGGCTTGTCGTACGCCCGTGTCAATATCGAGTCCAGCCCCCGTGAAGTTGCGCCGAAGGAGGGAACCGGCACATGAGCCAAATGCCTTGGTACTGTCCCGAATGCGCTGGGGAGCAGTTGTTCGAGCAGTTCCACGACGAGCTGGGAAGCTGCCCTGACTCCCCGGACGGGCACTGCCCGGAATGGGCCTGCAGTGAGTGCGGAATCGCCCTGATCGTGGGCTTCCAGCCGCGGGAAGCACCGGTGTCCACGGCCGTGCCGCGTCATTCCGGCCGGGCGGCATGACGCTTTTCCCGCGCCGGATAAAGCCCGTTAACGACTGCATTAGCGCCGAAACCTGCATGAGGGACCAGCGGGCGCGGCATACGCTCTCTATATGAGATCGGCCGACCGGCCCGTGCGGCCGCACCCGGGGCCCGGCGGGGCACCGCCGGGCGATGATGAGCGGGCGTCAGCCGTGTTCGGTGTGGTGCGGGCCGCGTTCCAGGAGGGCCTGGATGATCAGGCTGCCCTGCGGGCCGAGTTTTCGTTCGAGGATGTGCCCGCGCCGAAGAAGCTGGCCCCGTTCGCGGCGGCCACCTCGGCCAGTGTGGCCCGGGATGGCGCCGACATCGCCTTCGGCCGCTTGGTCCTGCTCTACGACCCGGTCGGGCACGACGGCTGGCCCGGCTGCTACCGGCTGATCAGCTACGTCCGGGCCGAGGTGGACGAGGAGATCGCGGCCGACCCGATGCTGTGCCAGGTCGGCTGGGACTGGCTGATCGAGGCGCTGGACGCCCGCACGCCCGGTTACGCCACCCCGAGCGGTACGGTGACCCGGGTGACCACGGAAGGCTTCGGCGGCAAGGCCAGCGAGCCACCGGTGTACGGCTTCGAGCAGCGAGCTTCCTGGTCGCCGGTGAGCCCGGCCGCCGCGCCCGCCGGGAGCCCGGACGACCCGGCGGACCTGGATCTGCCCGGCCACGTGATGGCCTGGTGTGATTCGCTGGCCGCCGCGGCCGGCCTGCCGCCGCTGGCCGCGGGCACGGCCGCGTTGCCGTCCGCCCGGCCGGACGACGCTCGTTCCCGGCGGCGCCGGTGACCGCGGAGAGCCAGCCGGCCCGGGACGATGGAGACCTGCCCGATGAGGCCGCCGAGGTCATACCGCTGCTCGAGCCCAGGGACGGCCTGCCGCCGGTAATCGAGTCGGCCGCGGCGCTGGAGCGGGCGACCCAGGCCCTGGCCGGCGGGACCGGCCCGGTAGCGGTGGACGCCGAGCGGGCCTCCGGCTACCGGTACGGGCACCGGGCCTACCTGGTGCAGCTGCGCCGGGCGGGCGCGGGCACGATGCTGATCGACCCGATCTTGTGCCCGGACCTGTCCGGCATCGACGCCGTGCTGGCCGGCACCGAGGCTGTGCTGCACGCCGCGTCCCAGGACCTGCCCTGCCTGCTCGAACTGAACTACCGGCCACGGCTGCTGTTCGATACCGAGCTGGCCGGGCGGCTGCTGGGCTTCCCCCGGGTCGCGCTGGGCACGCTGGTCGAGAGCGTGCTGGGCCTGCACCTGGAGAAGGGGTACTCGGCCGCGGACTGGTCGACCCGGCCACTGCCGGTGGACTGGCTGCGGTACGCCGCGCTGGACGTCGAGGTACTGGTCGAGTTGCGGGACGCGCTGGCCGAGATGCTGACCGAGCAGGGCAAGCTGGACTGGGCCCGCCAGGAGTTCGCGGCGGTGCTCTCGGCGCCGCCACCGCCGCCCCGGCCGGACCCGTGGCGGCGGACTTCCGGCATCCACCGGGTGCGCAGCCGCCGCAGCCTGTCCGTGGTCCGGGCCCTGTACGAGCAGCGGGACGAGATCGCCCAGGAACTGAACCTTTCCCCGGGCCGGGTGCTGCCGGACGCCGCGATCGTGGAGGCGGCCCGGTCGCTGCCGACCAGCATCGGCACGCTGACCCGCATCCCCGGGTTCACCAACCGGGTGGCGCGCAGGCACCTGCAGGAGTGGCTCGGTGCGGTGCGGGCGGCCCGGGCCCTGCCGGACAGTTCGCTGCCGGATACCGGCGGGCCGGCCGCGGTCAGCGGACCGCCGCCCACCCACCGCTGGGCGGAACGGGACCCGGCCGCCGCGGCCCGGCTGAGCGCGGTGCGGGCCACCGTGACCGAACTCGCCGGCGAGCACACCATGCCCACCGAGAACCTGCTGCCGCCGGACTCGGTGCGGCGGATCAGCTGGGAGCCACCCGATCCGCCGGACCCGCTGGCCGTCGAGGCCGCGCTGAGCGGGTACGGGGCCCGCCCGTGGCAGGTCGAGCTGACCGCGGGGCCGATCTCCGCCGCGATCGAGGGCGCCCGGCCGGCTGATACCCCATGAGCACGCCGGCGTTGCCGGGGATCTTCGGCACGCTCGCGCCGATCCTCAACAACTACGGCTACTTCGCCGTGGGCGGCTTGGTGCTGGTCGAGGACTTCGGCATTCCGGTGCCGGGCGAGACCATCCTCATCGCCGCCTCGCTGTACGCGGGCGCGGGCCGGCTGAACGTGGTCGCGGTCGGCATCATCGCCTGGATCTGCGCGGTACTGGGCGACAACATCGGCTTCCTGATCGGGCACTTCGGCGGCCGCCGGCTGGCCCTGAAGTACGGCAAGTACGTGTTTCTGACCAGCGCGCGGCTGGACAAGGCGGAGCACTTCTTCGAGCACCACGGCGGCAAGATCATCGTCGCGGCCCGGTTCATCGAGGGACTGCGGCAGGCCAACGGCATCGTGGCCGGGATCACCGGCATGCACTGGAAGCGGTTCATTCCGTTCAACGCGCTCGGGGCCGCGTTGTGGGTCGGCCTCTGGGTCAGCGTCGGCTACCTGGCCGGGAACCACATCACCACGATCTACGAGCAGATCACGCGGTATTCGCTGTACGTGCTGATCGTGCTGGCGGTGGCGGTGGTCGCGCTGATCGGCTGGCGGGTGCGCCGGCACCTGCGGGAGCGGCGCGAGCGGGCCGAGGCCAGCGTTGAGGTTGAGGCCAGTGTGAAAGTAGAGGCTGACGGGGCAGC
>DATDIH010000188.1:0-10015 GCA_036521155.1 Streptosporangiaceae bacterium | reverse complement strand
CCGCGGCCGGGTCCTGGACGCTGGGTGACCTGACCGTCCACCGGCTCGGCTTCGGTGCCATGCGGCTGACCGGCCACCGTCCTCGCGGCACCGACGTGCCGCCAGCCCGTGACCAGTCCATCGCCGTGTTGCGCCGGGCGGCCGAGCTCGGCGTCAACCACATCGACACCGCCGCGTTCTACTTCTCCACGCTCCGCTCGGCCAACGAGCTCATCAACACCGCGCTCGCGCCCTACCCCGACGATCTGATCATCGTGACCAAGGTCGGCCCCGGCCGGGACCCGTGCGGCCAGTGGTACACGGCCACCCCGGACCAGCTACGGGGCCAGGTCGAGGAGAACCTCCGCCAGCTGGGCCGCGACCACCTCGACGTGGTCAACCTGCGCCGCATGAGGCAGGACTCCATCGCCGAGCACTTCGGCGCCCTGGCCGAGGTCCAGCAGGCCGGCCTGATCCGCCACCTGGGCGTCTCCGACGTCACCGTCAAGCACCTGGACGAGGCCCAGGCCATCGCGCCCGTCGTCTGCGTCCAGAACCGCTTCAGCCTCGACGACCCTGGTCACGCCGACGTCCTGCGAGCCTGCGGCGACCGTGGCCTCGCCTTCGTCTCGTTCTTCGCCATCGCCGGCGACCGCCGTTCTTCGGGCGGGTCCAGCGACGCCTCCGCGGCCCTGGAAGAAGTGGCCCGGCGGCACGGCGCCACCGCGGCCCAGGTCCGCCTGGCCTGGACCCTGGCCCAGGGCCCGCACGTTCTGGCCATCCCCGGCACCGGCGATCCCGGGCACCTGGACCAGAACGTCGCCGCGGCCGCTCTCCAGCTCACCGCCGGAGACCTGGCCCAGCTCAGCTCCGCGGGCTGAGTTCGAGGCTCAGGGCGCCGGCGGGCACCGTGCCCAGGCCGTCGCGCTCGATAGCGTCCGCCAGCGTCCCCACCGTCGCCGCCACCTGAGCCACCGGGACCCGGTGCGGATCGGTGCCCGCGTAGGGACTGATCCGGGCCGCGCCCCGGCGCAGCAACGTGACCGCGCCGGTGGCGTTGCCGCGGCGGGCGTGGGTCAGTCCCACGGCCAGCTGGGCCAGTCCCTGCCAGAAGTCACGTTCCCCCGGCGGCGCCGCCTTCCACGAAGCCTCCAGCACCTCGTGGGCGTGGAACGGCCGCCCCTCATCGATCATCTGCTGGGCCAGCGCCAAGCTCTCAAGGGGCGGCAGGAGCAGGTCATCGGGAACCCGCGGCTCCCCGGCCCCAGCATCCCGTGGCAGCGGCCGCCCCAGCCCATCCCGCGGCCGCGCATTACGAGGGCGCCCCGCCGCGTCACGGTCGCGGGCACCCGCCGGGCTCATCGCTCCGGCTCGGGGTCCAGCAGCCAGCCGACCAGCTCGTCGTCGAAGCGGGTGACCTGTTCCTCGTGCGGGAAGTGGCCGGCGCCGTCGAGCATGCGCCAGCGATAGGAGCCCTCGACGTGGCGGCCGGCGCCGCGGGCGATTCCCGGCGTGACCCGGGTGTCCAGGGCCCCGTGGACCTGCAGGGTCGGCGCGGCGATCGGCACCCGCATCCGCTGCATGTAGCGCAGGCCGTCCGGGCGCAGGGTGGAGCGGAAGAACCAGCGGTAGTACTCCAGCGCCGAGTGGGCCGCGGACGGGATGCGCATGGCCCGGCGGTAGACCAGCTCGGTGCCGGGGTCGGGCCAGCCCGGGCCGGACCACTCGGCCAGCATCCGGCCCACCAGTTCGGCGTCGTCCCGGGTCAGCTGATGCTCGGGCACCATCGGCAGCTGGAAGGTCAGCAGGTGACCGTTGCGGCCGCGATGGCCGAGCGGCTCAGAGAACAGCGCCCCGCGGGCCCGCAGCGGGTGCGCGACCGAGACCACCGCCAGCCGCCGCACCGTCTTGGGGAAGTAGGCGCCGACCGTCCAGGCGACCAGGCCGCCCCAGTCGTGACCCACGATCACCGCGTTGGCCTCGCCCAGGGCGCGGACCAGGCCGGCCACGTCGGCGGCCGCGGTGACCAGGTCGTAGCCGCGGGGCGGTTTGTCGCTGCCGCCGTAGCCGCGCAGGTCAGCGGCGACGGCCCGGAACCCCGCGGCGGGCAGCGACACCAGCTGCTGGCGCCAGGTCCACCAGAACTCGGGGAAGCCGTGCAGCAGCAGCACCAGCGGGCCGTCGCCGGCTTCGGCGACGTGGAGCCGGGTGCCGTTGGCGCTGATCGATCGGTGGGTCCACGGCCCGTCGATGTGGATCGGCGAGTCGGCGGTGCCGGTCATCGCGGCCCGTTCATTGCTGACTGGGGGCGGCGATCTCCGGCTGCTTGTCGCTGCCGCGGAGCACGGTGATGGTTTCCTGCACGCTGGCCCGGGTCGAGCGCAGGCCGGTCACGCCGCGGACGCGCAGGATGGCCACGAGCGCGGCCAGGCCGATGAGCAGCAGGCACACGCCCGCGACGATCAGGAACGACGCCCATGACCAGATCCCCAGGGTCATCAGGCCGTAGGCGAACGCGAAGCAGAGCAGGACCAGCATCAGGCAGCCGACGAAGGCGGACATGGCCACCAGGACCACGGCCACCGCGACCCGCTTGAAGTCGCCCCGCAGCTCGATCTTGGCCAGGCTGATCTCGCCCCGGATCAGCTGGGAAATGTCCTTCGCGGCCAGGGCTACGAGGTCACCCAGTGACTGGTCGCTGCCGGCCGGCCGCGACGTTCCGGTCTGGGCCATCGTTGTCTCTCCCTCGTGCGCTGGCGTCTCCCGGCTAAGGCTAGCGGGCATGCTCGCGATCATCGGCGAGATACGCGCCGCAAAAAGATCATTATGCCGAAGGTCGGTGGGCCGGGGTTCCGGCCCATCCCCTGGGCGGCCTGGGCCGCGGGGGACGGGCCGGAACCCGGTGGGTCAGTCTTCCGGCTTGGCGTCGGGCAGCTTCTCCTTGATCAGGTCCATCACCGTGCTGTCGGTGAGGGTGGTGACGTCGCCGAGCTGGCGGTTCTCGGCCACGTCCTTGAGCAGCCGCCGCATGATCTTGCCGGACCGGGTCTTGGGCAGCTCCTGCACGACCATGATCTGCCGCGGCCGGGCGATCGGCCCGAGGGCCCGCGCCACATGGTCGCGCAGCTCCTTGACCAGTTCGTCGCCGCCCACGGCGCCGTCGCCACGCAGGATCACGAACGCCACGATGGCCTGGCCGGTGACCGGGTCGGTCGCGCCGACCACGGCCGCCTCGGCCACCTTGGGGTTCGACACCAGCGCCGACTCGACCTCGGTGGTGGAGATGTTGTGGCCGGAGATCAGCATCACGTCGTCCACCCGGCCGAGCAGCCACAGGTCGCCGTCGGAGTCCTTCTTGGCCCCGTCGCCCGCGAAGTACAGGCCGTCGAACTTGGACCAGTAGGTCTTGATGTACCGCTCGTCGTCGCCCCAGATGGTGCGGAGCATGGACGGCCACGGCTCCCTCAGAACCAGGAAGCCACCCCCGCCGTCGGGCACGCTCTGGGCCTGGTCGTCGACGACGTCGGCCACCACCCCCGGCAGGGCCCGCATGGCCGCGCCCGGTTTGCCCGCCGTGACGCCGGGCAGCGGGCTGATCATGATCGACCCGGTCTCGGTCTGCCACCAGGTGTCGACCACCGGGCAGCGCCCGCCGCCGATGAACTCCCGGTACCAGACGTAGGCCTCGGGGTTGATCGGCTCACCCACCGAGCCGAGCAGCCGCAGGCTGGACAGGTCGTACTTGGCCGGGATGTCCTCGCCCCACTTCATGAACATCCGGATCACGGTGGGCGCGCAGTACAAGATCGTCACCTTGTACTTGTTGATGATCTCCCACCAGCGGCCGCGGTCCGGGGTGTCCGGCGTCCCTTCGTACATGACCGAGGTCGCGCCGTTGGCCAGCGGGCCGTACACGATGTAGGAGTGGCCCGTGACCCAGCCGATATCCGCGGCCGTCCAGAAGATGTCGGTCTCCGGCTTGATGTCGAAGACCTCGTAGTGGGTCCAGGACACGCCGGTCAGGTAGCCACCGGTGGTGTGCAGAATGCCCTTGGGCTTGGCCGTGGTGCCCGAGGTGTACATCACGTACAGCGGGTGCTCGGCGTCGTGGGCCTCGGGCGTGTGCTCGGCCGACTGCCGGTCGACCACGTCGTGCCACCACACGTCGCGGCCCTCGGTCCAGTCCACGTCCTGCCCGGTCCGCCGGACCACCAGCACGTTGGTCACGTCGGGGCAGCTCTTCAGCGCCTCGTCCACGGCGGGCTTGAGCGCGCTGGGGCTGCCGCGCCGGTAGCCGCCGTCCGAGGTGATGACCAGGTGCGCGTCGCAGTCGAGGATGCGGGTGCTGAGCGCGTCCGAGGAGAAGCCGCCGAACACCACCATGTGCGGCGCGCCCAGCCGGGCGCAGGCCAGCATGGCCACCACGGTCTCCGGGATCATCGGCATGTAGATCGCCACCCGGTCGCCCTTGTGCACGCCGAGCTCGGTGAGCGCGTTGGCGGCCCGGCAGACCTCGTCCTTCAGGTCCGAGTAGGTGATGGTCCGCTGGTCGCCCGGCTCACCTTCCCAGTGGAAGGCCACCTTGTCGCCCTTGCCCGCGGCCACGTGCCGGTCGACGCAGTTGACGGCGACGTTGAGCTTGCCGCCCACGAACCACTTGGCGAAGGGCGGGTTCGACCAGTCGAGCACCTGGGTCCAGGGCTCGTCCCAGGTCAGCCGCTCGGCGGCGCGCTCCCAGAAGGCAAGCCGGTCGGCCGAGGCCTCGGAATAGGCGTCGGCGGTGACGTTGGCGTGAGCCGCGAGTTCCGGCGGCGGGTCGAACCGGCGATTTTCCTGCAGCAGATTGGAAAGGGTCTCTTTGGTCAACGCTGACTCCGTTCTCGCGACTCGCGGCTTTTGCGGCATTTTCTACATTTGTCGGCGGGTAATTGTTTCACCGATGCGATGAAATAAATCCCTCCTTGCCGCGGCCGTACGGTTTGCGTGGGCGGGCCGGCGCCTCATCGCGTCCGGTCCACTTCGGCATCATCCTCGTTCAGCACCATCGTTCGTACGGCACAAGTTCATCGCTATCGTTCGCAGCACGCAAGAGTGACCGGTCCGCCGCGCGCCGAACGTCGCCGCAGGTCGGCCCGAGCACGGCTGGTTGTGCCGCTGAGCGGCGACCCGATCGCAGGCGGTGACGCCGGCTGGCCGTGGCCGTGGCCGTGGCGGTGGCGGTGGCGGACATGCGAACGGCGCCCCCGGAGGAGCGCCGTCGCATGCACTGTGTGCCGGGGTACCAAGCGCGCCCCCTGCCCCTGCCGGTTACGCGGGGCTGGTCGCGCGTGGGTTCCTGACCGCCGTGCCCGGACGTTTCGGTGTCCGTGAGTCCTTTCTACGACGAACACCGGACCTTGGAAAGACCTGAGCCGTCACCAATTCGTGACGTCTATCTGTAGGCGCGATTACATGCCGTGAACTGGTGGTTGGAGGTCCGGCCGCCCGGGCTCACCTGGGCGCGGCGGGACGGTGAACAGCCGGATCGGCCAGCCGCGCCGGGTCGCCTCCCGCCGCAGGGCCCGGTCCGGGTTGACCGCGGTGGGATGGCCGACCGCCTCCAGCATGGGCAGGTCAGTGACGGAATCGCTGTAGGCGTAAGAGCCGGTCAGGTCGTAGTCCCGGGCCGCCGCCAGTTCGTGGATCTTGGTCGCCTTGGCCTCGCCGAAGGCGTAGAACGCCACCTCGCCGGTGTACCGGCCATCGGCGATCACCATCTCGGTGGCGACGACGGTGTCGGCCCCGAGCAGTTCGGCGATCGGGTCCACCACCTCGTGGCCGGACGCGCTGATCACGATGACGTCCCGGCCCGCGGCGTGATGCTCGGCGACCAGGGTCCTGGCCTCCTGGTACAGGTGCGGGACGATGATGGTGTCCAGGTTGGCCCGGACGATCTCGGTGACCGCTTCGGCGGGCCAGCCCCGGCACAGCCGGCTCACCTGGCTCCGGATGCGCTCCATCCGGACCTGGCCCGCGCCCGCCCGCTTGAACACCGCCTGGGCGAAGGTGCCGCGAATCATCGTGCCGCGCGAGATCAGGCCGTGCCGGTAGAAGGGACGGGAGAAGGCCAGCGTGCTTGACCGCGAGATGAGGGTCTTGTCGAGATCAAAGAATGCCGCCGTCTGCCTGGTCATCTCCCCACCCCGGGCTATCCAGATCGGGCTCCCTATGCTGTAATTTTTGTGCCAGCGAAAGTTCCTGGGATGCCTGGTTGTGCTTCGGCGTGTGCATCATCGGGCCCGTTTGCGGATAAGCTTCACTAGAAGGCGGTTCGGCTCCTCCCCCCCAGAGCCGGGCCGTACGGCGGCCCTCGCTCTCCCCCCCAGCGAGGGTCGCCTCTTTTTCACAGTGCGCTTCATCGGGCGCTTCATTGGCCGCGCCCTGACCCGGCGCCCCGGCCAGCAGGGTGTCCAGCAGGGCCAGCGCCCCCGCCTTGGACAGCGGCATGTTGCCGTTCCCGCACTTGGGTGACTGGATGCAGGACGGGCAGCCCGCCTCGCACTCGCACGAGGCGATGGCCAGCCGGGTGGCGGTCAGCCACCGCGCGGCACTGTCGTGGCCGCGCTCGGCGAACCCGGCCCCGCCCTCGTGCCCGTCGTACACGAAGACGGTCAGCCGCCCGGTGGCCGGATGCAGGTCGGTGGAGACCCCGCCGATGTCCCAGCGGTCGCAGGTCGCGAACAGGGGCAGCAGCCCGATCGAGGCGTGCTCGGCGGCGTGCGCGGCCCCGGGCAGGTCCACCCCCGCGCTGGCCAGCCGCTCGGCCTGGTCCTCGGAGATCGTCCACCACATGGCCCGCGTGCACAGCGTGCGGGCGGGCAGGTCCAGCGGGGTCTCGCCCAGCGACCGGCCGTTGTCGGACCGGCGCCGGACGAACGAGGTGACCTGCCGGGTCACCTCGACGTCGCCGAAGCACACGTCGGCCTTGCCCCAGGCCGTCCGCTGCCGGACCCCGATCACGTCGATGTCGGTCACCTGCCGGGCCGAGGTGACGTACCCGGGGTCGCCCGCCCGGACCAGGGCCGCGCCGTCATCGAGGTCCAGCGAGCGCACCAGGTAGGTCTCGCCCTGGTGCAGGTAGGTGGCGCCCTGGTGGGCCAGCATGTGCGCGGACGGCTCGTCGACCGTGCCCACCAGCCGCCCGGTGGCCTCCTCCACGATCCGGATCGGCTCGGCGCCGGCCCCGCGCAGGCTGGTCAGCCGGGACGCGCGCGCCCGCTGGGTCCAGTACCAGCCCGAGGGGCGGCAGCGCAGCATCGACCGGCGGCACAGGTCATCCAGCACCGGGCGGGCCGCGGGCCCGAACAGATCCAGGTCGGCCATTGTCAGGGGCAGCTCGGACGCGGCCGCGCACAGGTGCGGGGCGAGCACGTACGGGTTCTCCGGGTCGAGCACGGTGGCCTCGACCGGGTGCCGCAGGATCTCCGGATGGTGGACCAGGTAGGTGTCCAGCGGGTCGTCCCGGGCGATCAGCACGGCCACCGCGCTGCTGCCCCGCCGCCCGGCCCGGCCCGCCTGCTGCCAGAGTGAGGCCCGGGTGCCCGGCCAGCCCGCGATCAGCACCGCGTCCAGGCCGGTGATGTTGACCCCCAGCTCGAGTGCGGTGGTGGTGGCCAGCCCGGTCAGCTGGCCGCGGCGCACGGCCGCCTCCACCCCGCGCCGGTCCTCGGCCAGGTAGCCGGAGCGGTAGGCCGCGACCCGGTCCGCGTGCCCGGCCGCGCCCTGCTCGGTCAGCAGCCGCTTGGTCTGCAGGGCCACGGACTCGGCCCCGCGGCGGGAGCGGACGAAGGCCAGCGTGGCCACGTCCTCGCGGACCAGCCCGGCCAGCAGCTCGGCGGCCTCGGCGGTGGCGGTCCGGCGGACCGGGGCCCCGGCCTCACCCCGGGCCTCGGTCAGCGGCGGTTCCCACATGGCGAAGGACACCGGCCCGTGCGGTGAGCCGTCGGTGACGATCTCCTCGGCGTCCAGGCCGGTGAGCTGCCGGGCGGTGGTGCCGGGCTGCCCGGCCGTGGCCGAAGCCAGCACAAAGGCCGGCGCCTGGCCGTCCGGGGCGTAGTGGGCGGCGATCCGGCGCAGGCGCCGCAGCACGTGCCCGACGTGGGAGCCGAACACGCCCTTGTAGCTGTGGCACTCGTCGACGATCACGTACCGCAGCCGGCTGAAAAACCCGGACCAGCGCCGGTGCTGGGGCAGCAGCACGTGGTGCAGCATGTCGGGGTTGGTGAGCAGGTAGCCGGCGTAGGACCGGGCCCAGTCCCGGTCGCCGCGGCTGGTGTCCCCGTCGAGGGCGGCGGCCCGGACCCCGGTCAGCCCGAGCCCGCGCACCGCGGCCAGCTGGTCCGCGGCCAGCGCCTTGGTCGGCGCGATGTACAGCGCGGTCCCGCCCTCCAGCACGCCGGCCAGGGCGGGCAGCAGGTAACCCAGGGACTTGCCGGACGCGGTGCCGGTGGAGATGATCACGTGCCGGCCCGCCCGGGCCTGGCAGGCCGCGGTGACCTGATGCGACCAGGGGGTGCGGACACCCTGGCGGCCCAGCGCCTCGATCAGCTCGCCCGGAACCCACTCCGGCCAGGGGGCCGGGACCCCGGACCGGCCCGGGATCTCCTCCAGGTGGATGAGCCGGCCGTTGCGCTGACCTTCGCGCAGCATGCCGTAGGCCGGGGCCGGGGCCGGGGCCGGGGTGGGGGTGGGGGCCTGTGCGGCGGGCAGCGAGCGGAGGGCGACCCGCCGTCGGGCCGCGGCTGCGGCCGGAGCCCAGGCCGCGCGAGGACCCCGTCCGCTCACTGGGTCACCCGGGACAGGCGTGATGGAAGCCACGGTTTTTCAGTGTCTCATCTGGGCCCGGGGTGTGCCGGGCAGCTGGAATTCGTATAGACATGACACCGGAGCGTGGTTGAATGCCCCGAGGATCAACCCATGTCCCGGGTCCGCTGGACCGCGTGACACGAGCGGGACGCCCCGACGACGACTGCATGGCGCTGGAGGATTTTGTGGAACTGAAGCTGGGTCACCACACCAAGGACGGCATCGAGGTCGTCGATGTTGAAGGCGAGATCGACGTGTACACCGCACCGCGGCTCCGGGAGCTGCTGATCGACCTGGTCAACAAGAACAATTACAACCTTGTCGTAAATATGGAGCGAGTCGAGTTCCTCGACTCTACCGGTCTGGGCGTCCTCGTCGGCGGATTGAAGCGTGTCCGCGCCTACGACGGTTCGCTCGACCTGGTCTGCACCCAGGAGCGGATCCTCAAGATCTTCCGGATCACCGGGCTGACCAAGGTCTTCGGCATCCACGACACCGTGGACGAGGCCATCGCCGCCCGCAAGTCCGAGAAGTAGGAGCGGCTGGCGATCACTGGTGATGGCCACAGTTGAAGTCGAGTTCACGGCGCTGCCCGCGCACGTTCGGACGGCGCGGCTGGTCGCTACGGCCGTGGCCCGCCGCAGCGGCGTGGCCGAGGCCCTGCTGGACGAGGTGCGGCTCGCCGTCGGCGAGGCATGCTCACGGGCCGTCGAGGCCCATCGGCGGCACTGCCCCACGGAGCCGGTCAAGATCGAGCTGACCGACCTGGGCGAGCGGTTCGAGGTGGTGGTGACCGACGCGGCCCCACCGGACCCGGCCCCCGACCAGAGCGGCTTCGCGCCGGTCATGGGCGCCGCCACAGTGTCGGCGTCCAACGGGAGTAACGGCGCACCGTTCCATCCGGTTCCCGCCGAGACCCGCGACGCGGCGTTCCCGGCCGCGTTCGGCCTGGCGGTGATCTCCGGCCTGGCCGACGACGTGCAGGTCTCGTCCACGGATGCCGGTCTCAGCGTCCGGATGAGCTGGCCCGCCGACCCGGTAGCCAGCTAGCCGCCGGTCACCCGGGTCTCCCGGGTTCTGATCCGCCGCCGGACCGCTGGCCGGCCCGGCGTTTCGCGGGCCAGGCGTGCCGTCACCGCCTGGCCCGCGCTGCTCCCCAGCTTCCGCGCCCCGCGTCGGCCCGGCCACCGCG
>DATDIH010000187.1:0-5056 GCA_036521155.1 Streptosporangiaceae bacterium | reverse complement strand
CATCGTCCGCAAGCGGGCCGAGGAGAAGACACCCGCCCGCGACCACGGTCACGACTACCACGAGATGCTGCAGGCGGCCGACCAGCTGGACCACCACGCGCACCTGCTGCGGCGGCTGCACGACGGCGAGTTCGAGAAGGGCTGGCGGCACGAGAGCCGGGCGGACACCGGCGCCTCCTGACCCAACCGCCCCTGGCCTGGCTTGACGCGCCGCGGGCCCCCGGGTGATGCTCGAACAGGCCGTTCGTGCCGCTTTCGGGTCGATCCGACAATGACGCGGATCGGAGGAGACGTGGGCAACGATGCCGCCGCGCGGGCCGCGGGCCTCATCGCCGTCGCTGAGGAACTGGCCGGGGAGTTCGCGCTGCGCCCGCTGCTGGAGCAGATCCTGCGGCGGTGTACCGAGCTGCTGGGCTGCGACGCCGGCTCGATCTGCAGCGTCGACGAGGCCGCGGGCGTCTACCGCAAGGAAGCCGACATCGGCGTGGCCTGCAACTCGGGCGCGATCTACCCGCTCACCGAGGGCATGACCGGGGCGGTCGTGGCCCGCCGGGCCCCGCTCTGGTTCGCCCGCTACGACGACGTGCCCGGCGGCCACGTGGCCGCGGAGTCGCGGGCCACGCTGCGCGGGGTGATCGGGGTGCCGCTGGAGTGGCGCGGCCGCATCATCGGCGCCTGCATCGTGTTCAGCCGGGACGACCGGCGCACGTTCGGGCCCGCCGACGCCGAGCTGCTCCGCCTGTTCGCCCGGCACGCGGCGATCGCGCTGGCCAACGCCCGCATGCACGAAGAAGCCGAGAAGCTGGCCCGGTCCGAGGCCGCCGCCGCCGAACGCGACCGGATGCTGGCCGAACTGCACGACACCCTGGCCCGGCGCCTGGTCAGCGTGCGGGCCCACGTCGACAACGCCGGTCACGAGCTCGCCGGCGGGCCGGCTGCCGAAGGGCCGGCCGCCGAGCAGTTGCAGCGGGCCAGCGCGATCGCGGCCGAGACCCTGGTCGAGGTGCGGCTGACGCTGCTGGGACTGGCCGCGTCGCCGCTGGACGGCCGGACCCTGGAGGCGGCACTGCGGTCCGAGGTGGCCTGGGCCCAGAGCACCGGCCATCTCGAGGTCAGGTTCGTGGCGGCGGGCACGCCGGTCCCGCTGGACGGGGACCTGTCCCGCGAGGTGCTGCGCACGGCCCGGGAGACGCTGACCAACATCGTGGCCCACGCTCAGGCCCGGGCCGCACGACTGGGCCTGGTCTACGAGCCCGAGGCGGTCTCGCTGCTGGTCCAGGACGACGGGCAGGGCTTCGACCCGCGGTCGGGCCGGCACAGCGACCGGTTCGGGCTGCGGGCCATGGCCGACCGGGCCAGCGCCCTGGGCGCGACCGTGGACGTCGACTCGCTGCCGGGCTGGGGGACCAGGATCCGCGCCCGGTTCCCCTACCGGCGGGACGCCGGGGCGGCCCCGGCCCGGCCGCGGGTGCTGGTCGCCGCCCGGCAGCCCGCGCTGCGGGCCGGCCTGGCCCGGCTGCTGACCTGGACCGAACCCGGGCTGGAGATCGCCGGGGAGGCGGCCACGGCCGAGGAAGCCATCGAGGCCTGCCGGACCCTGCGGCCCGAGGTGGCCCTGGTCGAGCTGGGCCTGGCCCCGGTCCCGGGCGGGACCGGCGAGCCGCCGGACGGGGACGGCATCACCGGGCGGCTGATCAGCGTGCACCCGAGCCTGGCCGTGGTGGGCATCTGCGACACCGGCGGCGAGCAGGCCGACGACCAGGTGGCCCGGGCCATGCGCGCCGGAGCCCGCGGCTGTGTGGACATCGACGCCGACGGCCTGGAACTGGCCCAGGCGGTGGTGGCCGCGGCCCGGGGCCAGGCCGTCCTGTCCGGCCCCATGCTCCGGCAGCTGCGCCGGGGCCTGCGCGCCGACGCCGACGAGCTCGTTCAGCCGCTCACCAGCCGGGAGCGCGAGGTGCGCAGCCTGATGGAGCAGGGGCTGCCCGACAAGATCATCGCCGAGCGGCTCATGCTCTCGGTCAAGACGATCGAGAAGCACGCGGGCGCGGTGCTGCGCAAGACCGGGGCCCGCAACCGTACCGAGCTGGCCGCCCGCGTAAGCCGCCCGGCCCAGGCCGCCCGGTAACCCGGCCAGGCCCGCGGTAGGGAAAGTCCCCACGGAAGTTGGGGACTTTCACCGATCCGGACAGCGCCTGGCGAACGTAGTGTGCGCTGCGTGCCTGTTGTTCCGCTGAAAGAAATCGTCGACCGCGCCTTTGCCGAGCGCTACGGGGTGCCCGCGCTCAACGTGGTCAACGACCTCACGATGGAGGCCGTGCTGGCCGCGGCGGTGCGGGAACGCTCCCCGGTCATCATCCAGACCTCGGTCAAGACGGTCCGGTCCATCGGCCTGGACCTGCTGTACGCGATGTGGCGCGAGATGACCGCGGGGATCGAGGTCCCGGTCAGCCTGCACCTCGATCACTGCCCGGACCGGTCCGTGATCAGCGCCTGCCTGCGCAAGGGCTGGAACTCGGTGCTGTTCGACGCCTCATCGCTGCCGGTCGAGGAGAACCAGCGGCAGACCATCGAGGTGGTGGCCGAGGCCCGCGGCTACGGCGCCAATGTGGAAGGCGAGATCGAGTCGATCACCGGCGTCGAAGACGGCATCGGCTCCGATGCGGTGGCCGCGACCCAGTCGCTGCCGGTGGCGATCGAGTTCATCCGGGCCACCGGCATCGACGTGTTCGCCCCGGCCATCGGCAACGCCCACGGCGTGTACCGCGCCGAGCCCAAGCTCGACGCCCAGCGGGTCTCCGACATCGTGGCCGAGCAGCCGATCCCGATCGCCCTGCACGGCGGCACCGGCATGACCGACGCCCAGTTCACCGACCTCATCGCGCGTGGCTGCGCCAAGGTCAACATCTCGACCGCGCTCAAGGTGACCTACATGCGGGCCAACCTGGAGTACCTGCGCACCGCCGAAGAGCAGAACCACTGGGATCCGCCCTCGCTGTTCAGCTCGGTCCGCGGTGCGGTCCTCGAACTGGCCGCGACCCATATGCGCCGGTTCGGCAGCGTGGGCCGGGCCGGGTGACCCGGATGCCCCGCACCGATGAGGACCGGGCCCTCGTCCTCGACTGCGACGGGGTCCTGGCCGACACCGAGCGCTACGGGCACCTGGTCGCGTTCAACCAGGTCTTCACCGAGTTCGGCCTGCCGGTGCACTGGAGCCTGGCTGACTACCGGACCAAGGTGCTCATCGGCGGCGGCAAGGAACGCCTGGCCAGCCTGCTCACCCCCGAGTTCGTGGCCGCGGCCGGGCTGCCCGCCGACCCGGCCGGCCAGCAGGCGGCCATCGCGGCCTGGCACAAACGCAAGACCGAGATCTACACCGAGCTGGTCACCTCCGGCGCGGTCCCGCCCCGGCCGGGGATCGCCCGGATCATCGGCGACGCCCTGGCCGCCGGCTGGCGGGTGGCGGTCGCCTCGACCTCGGCCGAGCCCTCGGTGGTGGCGACGCTCAGGCGGGCGGCCGGCGACGAGCTGGCCGCTCAGGTGAAGGTCTTCGCCGGGGACATCGTCAAGAGCAAGAAGCCCGCCCCCGACATCTACCTGGTCGCGCTGGACTGGCTCGGGCTGCCCGCCGGCCAGGTGGTGGTGATCGAGGACTCCCGGAACGGGCTGCTGGCCGCGACCGGCGCGGACCTGGCCACCGTGGTCACCGTCAACGACCTGACCAGGGACGAGGACTTCAGCGAGGCCGCACTGGTCGTCTCGTCGCTCGGCGATCCCGGCGGGGAGCGGGCCGTCGTCCTGGCCAACCGGACCGCGGCCAGCCCCGGCGACTGGATCACCCTGACCGATCTTTCTTCCGTTCTTCCCCCCGTGCGGCAAGGAGTTCCCATGGCCAAGGCCACGTTCGGCGATGTCGAGAACGTCGTCCACACGATCGCGACCACCGCGGTCGAGAACGAGAAGTACTTCGGCGACCTCGACAGTGTGGTCGGTGACGGCGACTTCGGCTATTCGATGGCCCGCGGATTCGAGCTGGTCATCAGCGGCTGGGATGACTTTGACCGGACCGACATCGGCACCTTCCTGAAGAAGGTCGCGGTCATGATCACCAGCCGGATCGGCGGCACCTCCGGCCCGATCTGGGGCACCGCCTTCCTGCGGGCCGGTACCACCGCGGGCACCGCCAGCGAACTGGAGCCGGAGCAGGTCCTGGCCATGCTGCGGGCGGCGGCCGAGGGCATCAAGGCCCGCGGCAAGTCCGACGTCGGGGACAAGACGCTGCTGGACGCGCTGGTCCCGGCGACCGACTCGATCGAGCGCAGCCTCGCCGACGGCCTCGACGCCCAGGCCACCCTGCAGGCCGCGGCGCAGGTGGCCCGGGAGAGCGCGGAAGCGACCCGCCCGATGGTGGCCAAGCGTGGCCGGGCCAGCTACACCGGCGAGCGGAGCATCGGGACCCTGGACGCCGGCGCCGTGGGCGTCGCCGTGATTTTCGCCGCCGTGGCCGGCCTGAAGCCCGAGCCGCTGCCGATCCGCCAGCCAGAAGCCTGAAATGCCAGCCCAGTAGAGCGAGCCCAGTAGAGCGAGCACTGTCGTAACCAACGGAGGTTGCCGTGAAGAAGTTCGTCAACGACCCCAAAGACTTCGTTCCCGAGATGCTGCAGGGCCTGGCCCTGGCCAACCCGGACACGCTCAAGTACGTCCCCGAGTACAACCTGATCATGCGGACCGACGCGCCGCGCGAGGACAAGGTGTCGGTGATCCAGGGCTCGGGGTCGGGCCACGAACCCGCCCACGTCATGGTGGTGGGCAAGGGCATGCTCGACGCCGCCTGCCCGGGCGACGTGTTCGCCGCCCCGCCCATGGACTACGTGCTGGAGACCAGCAAGCTGCTGGCCTCGCCCAAGGGCGTCCTGCACATCATCAACAACTACACCGGTGACCGGATGGCGTTCGAGATGGGCGCGGAGATGGCCGAGGCCGACGGCGTCCGGATCGGCACGCTGATCGTCGACGACGACGTGGCGGTCAAGGACTCCACCTACACGGTCGGCCG
>DATDIH010000186.1:0-6154 GCA_036521155.1 Streptosporangiaceae bacterium | reverse complement strand
TGTCGGTGCCCCAGGACGGGATCCGGCCCAGTTCCTCCCCGGCCAGGCTGAGGCAGAAGGTGGTGTTGCCCATGGACTCCCACGGGGTCGCCGCCTGCATCAGGGTTTTCTCCAGGCCCATGTCCCGCAGCGTCTCCATGGCGCGCTGGTTGGTGATGTGGGCCCGGGGGCTGTCGGACAGCCGGCCGTACTTGGTGATCATCAAGGTCGGCGTCCCGTAGCTGGCCAGGAACAAGGCGGCGGCCGCACCGGCCGGACCCGAACCCACCACGAGAACGTCGGTCTCCACCACTGGACCGGCGGCCGCCCGGCCCTCCGGCGTCTGGCCCTCCGGCGCTGTCGTCATCGGCAGCCTCCCACCCTCCGTACACCTGTCCGCTGTGCGGCTAGCGCCCACCCTGCTGTGACCGGCCGGGCGGTGTCAAGCGTTTGAGGCTTCATCTACCAGGCCGGGCGGCGGCCAGCCGAAGCCGGCAGCGAAATCGGTGGCGAACTGTTCGTACGAGCGGGCCGGCCGACCCAGCAGAGCGGGGATGTCTTCGGACAACCAGGCCGCTTCGCCGTCGGCGATCAGGCTGAAGGCCTGGGCGTTCATCTCGGCGATGGCGGCGGGCACACCGGCGCTGATCATGGCCGCGCGATCCTCCTCAAAGCTGACCGGACGATAGGTCACCGGCCGCTCCAGCACGCCCGACAGGACCGCGGCCACGTCCGCGTAGGAGATGAGCGCCGGCCCGGTGAGCCAGTAGGTCCGGCCGCCGTGCTCCTCCGGCGCCGTCGCGATCTCGGCCGCCGCCGCGGCTATGTCCCGCGCGTCGACCATGCCGACTCGGCCCGTTCCCGCAGACGAGCCGAAACCGCCGGTCTTGGCGATGACGGGGGCCAGAGCCAGGGTGTTCTGCATGAAGGCGTTGGCGCGCAGCAGGGTGTGCGGCAGGCCCGAAGCGGCCAGCCCGGCTTCGATCTCGGCCTGACCGCGGCGCCTGGCGATCGGTGAGTCGGCCGAGGCCTTGCTGGTCACCTTGATCACGGACTTGACGCCGTGCCGGGACGCGCTGGCAATGACGTTCAGCTCCTGGGCGGGCACGGCGGGGCTGACCAGGATCACCGTGTCCACGCCGGTCATGGCCTGGTCGATGCGGCCAGGGTCGTCGAAGTCGGCCCGGGTGATCGTGGCGCCCACGGCGGCCAGGGGCGCCCCCCTGCCCGGGTCCCGGACCATGGCCCGCACCGGCTGGTCGTGCTGCCGGAGCAGGCGGACCGCTTCCGAGCCGACTTTGCCGGTGGCTCCGGTGACCAGAATCATGCTTGCCGCCTTCCTGCCGGGCGGCTTGCCCCCAGCCGTTGATTGGATCGTGAGATCCATTTATTGAGCAAGCATGGAGGCCGCAAAATGGATTGTCAAATCCAGAATTGAGTAGAGTGGGGGGATGGCTATGAGTGGCGCCGAACGGGCGGGCGGGATGAGCCGGGCCGGGCAGGCGGGGCGGCTGACGGCCAAGGGGGAACGGACGCGGGCGCGGATTGTGGCGGCGGCGGCCCGGCTGATGCATGAGGGCGGGGTGGCCGAGACCACGATCGAGGACGTCAAGGCGGCGGCCGGGGTGAGCAGCTCGCAGCTGTACCACTACTTCGCGGACAAGGAAGAGCTGGTCCAGGCGGTCATCGACTATCAGGCCGGCCAGATCGTAGGCAACACCAAGCGGGCCGGGCTGGGAACGCCGGCCGGGCTGCGGGCCTGGCGGGACCTGGTGGTGGCCCAGGCCGCGCGCGCGTCCGGCCAGGGAGGCTGCCCGCTGGGGTCACTGGGCGGCCAGTTGGCCGAGACCGATCCAACGGCCCGGGGTCAGATCGCCGGCGGGTTCGGCCGCTGGTCGGATGCGCTGCGGGACGGGCTGCGGGACCTGCAGGCGGCCGGGCAGCTCAAGCCCGGACTAGACCCGGACGAGCTGGCGGTAACCCTGCTGGCCAGCCTGCAGGGCGGGCTGCTGCTGGCACAGGTTCAGCGGGACGCCCGGGCGCTGGAGATCACCCTGGACACGTTTCTGAGCCTGGTGCTGGCCTCTTGACGCTGCTGAGTCTCAGGCCTGGGCGGTGGGGCGGACCACGATCTCGTTGACGTCGACGTCGGGGGGCTGACTGATGGCGAAGGCGATGGCCCGGGCCACGGCGGCGGGCGGGATGGCCATGCGGTCGCGGGTCTCGATGAACTCAGACCGGACGCCGGGGTCGGCGGCGCCGTGCACGAAGTCGGTGTTGGTGAAGCCGGGTGAGACGATCGTGACCCGCAGGCCGGCACCGGCCTCCTGACGCAGGCCTTCGGAGATAGCACGGACCGCGACCTTGGTGCCGGAGTAGACGGCCTGAGCGGGCACGGTCTTGTAGGCCGCGGTCGACGCGACGTGCACGAACTGACCGCTGTCCTGCTGACGGAACACCGGCAGCGCGGCCGCGATCCCGTACAGGACGCCCTTGATGTTGGTGTCGATCATCTCGTCCCAGTCGTCCACGCGCAGGTCGTCCAGGGGTGAGACCAGGCCCACGCCGACGTTGCTGATCATGACGTCCAGCCGCCCGAAACGTTCGGCGGCCAGGCCGGTCAGCGCGGCCAGGTCGGCCCGGCGGCGCACGTCGGTGGGCCGGTAGGCAGCCACTCCCCCGGCGTCGGTGATCCGGGTGGCCAGGGTGGCCAGGCGTTCGGCCCGGCGGGCACCCAGGACGACCCGGGCACCCTGTTCGCCCAGCAGTTCGGCGGTGGCGGCGCCGATTCCGCTGCTGGCTCCGGTGATGGCCACGACCTTGCCCTCGATGCCTGCCATGCGATTCCTCTCACCTTCTCGCCTAACCGGACAGGTGTCCGGATCAATGGTTCAGCTTACCGGACATGTGTCCACTTAGGTGGGAGCGGGGTTGTGGACAGGTGTCCGGTTAGGGTTTGGGGAGGTTAGGGTGGGCGCATGACGGCCATGCGGGCGGACGCCGAGTTGAACCGGGGGCGGATCCTGGCCGCGGCCGTGGCCGCGCTGGCCGAGTCCAGCGACGCCACGCTGAACTCGATCGCCAGGCGGGCCGGGGTCGGGCAGGGCACGATGTACCGGCACTTCCCGAACCGGGAGGCGCTGCTGCTGGCGGTGTACCGGCAAGACGTGCAGGCGGTCATCGACGCGGCGCCGGTTCTGCTGGCGCAGTATCCGCCCGACCAGGCCCTGCGCCGGTGGTTCGGGCGGCTGGCCAGTTACGGGCGGATCAAGCACGGGGTGGCCCAGGCGGTGGAGGCCGCGACCCGGGCCGACCTGTCCAGCGCCTGGTACGGCCCGGTGACCGGGGCGATCACGCTGCTGCTGGAGGCGGGGCAGGCCGCGGGGCAGATCCGGGTCGACGTCGACGCCGACGAGGTGCTGCTGCTGGTCGGTTTCTTGTGGCGGCTGGACAACGACGGCTGGGAGAAGCGGGCCGCCCACCTGCTCGACCTGGTCATGGACGGCCTGCGCCCCTGAGCCTGCTCCGGCAACCGGCCCTGAGCTGTGTCCAGAGGCGCAGGGATGGACGGGCCGGGTGATCCATCCTGGGGGTGCGTTGTCAGCGCATATGACTGGTTTGCGTCCCCGGGAATGGATCTTGTGGTGGGGGTGACAGGTGTGAGAGGTGAGGTGGGTCGGGGGCGTTGAAGCCGGCTGGGCCCTAGTCGGCGGGGCGGACGCGCAGGCCGTCGAACGCCACCGCGACCACGGTGTCGGCTAGCTGGTCGGCAGCGGCGGCACCGCGCGGGCGGTACCACTCGATGAGCGAGTTGACCAGGCCGAACAGCAGCCGGGCGGTCACCGCCGGGTCGATGTCGGAGCGCAGGTCACCCTCGTCGGCGGCCGCGGCGACCAGCCCGGCGACCAGGCGGTCGAACTCCCGGCGGCGGGCCAGGGCCGCCCGCTCCACCTTGGTGTTGCCCCGGACCCGCAGCAGCAGGGTGACGAAGGGCAGGTTGCCGGCCAGTACCAGCACGCTGCCGCGGACCAGGTGCTCGAGCCGGTCGATGGCCCGGCCCTCGACCTGGGCCAGCTGGTCCACCTCGGTGAACAGCGCGTCCAGAGCCCGGACCGTGGCCAGCCGGAGCAGGTCCTGCTTGCTGTCGACGTGGTGGTAGATGGCCGACTTGGTGATGCCCAGCTTGCGGGACAGGTCCTCCATCGAGGTGCCGTCGTAGCCGCGCTCGTTGAACAGCTTGACCGCCACGGCCAGCAGCGACTCCAGGTCGTAGCCGGGTCGGCCGCGCCGGGCCGGGCCGTGCTGGCTCTTACTGGGCTGGCTCTTACTGGGCCTGGTCGGGACGCTCATCGCGGCCAGCGCTCGTAGGCGTGACGCAGCGTGTGCCGCAGCCGCTCCAGCTGCCGGGTCTGCAGCTCGTCCCGGCTCAGCCGCTCGGGCTCGGTCAGCTCGCCGGGGCCGGGGGCGGGCAGCTGATGCTGGCTCGTGGTCATGCCCGCTCCGGTGCGGCAGCGCGGCTCCGGCCACGGAATTCCGCGATGACGTCATGATCGCGCCGGATGGTCACGTCGTAGATGCCGTTCCGGCCGTAGCGGGTGCGCATCTCGGCCGTGGCCACCAGCTCGTCGCCCAGCCGGGCGCTGGTCACGAACGAAATCTCAGCCCCGGCGGCCACGGTCACCTGGCCGTGGCTGTTGCAGGCGCAGGCGAACGCGGTGTCGGCCAGCATGAACAGGTAGCCGCCGTGCGCGATGTCGTACCCGTTGACCATCGCGCGGGTAATCCGCATCCGAACCTCGGCCGTACCCGGCGCCACCCGCAGCAGCTCCATGCCCAGCGAGCGTGAGGCGACGTCGCTTGCGAACATCACCTCGGCCTGACCAGCCATGACAATCCTCCTGACGGCCTCCCGACTGACCGAACGGACGGTAATTAATCTAGCCTTTCGCGACCCCGCCGGGAAGCCAGTGTGGGTAATTAATCTCCGAACGATCGGTAGGTTAATCGGGGTCGGAGGGTGGCCCAGGAAGATGGCGCAGTTGAGCCAGGATGGCGCGCCGGGCCAGCGGTCCGGCCCTGCGCGAGCTGACCTTCCATCAGCGGGGGGCTGCTGAAGGCGCTGGCGGGTCACCTGCGTGAGCACCGTCAGGAGCTGTACGCACTGCCGGCCAGGGCGGGATCGAGGCGAAGGGATGCGACCTTCGATATGGATGGGGGCATCGCGGTCCTCAACGCCTACCCAGGTATCGGGCGGCGCGAACTCCCCAACGACGTCGTGTACGTCGACGGCGCGGTGCAGCCGCTGAGCAAGGGCGGCACGTTCGCGGGCCAGCACATCGGCACCCCCCGGCACCGGGTCGCGGTCCAGATCAACGTGTTCAACTTCCCGGCCTCGGGCCTCCGGGCTGCTGCCCCAGGGCACCGTGCAGCTGATCTGCGGCGGCGCGGGCGACCTGCTGGCCGAAATGCAGAGCATTGCCCGCGCGCATCCGGGGACAACGTGGTAACCCTATATAACGAACTGATAAAGGGAAGCCGAGTGACCGGAGGTGCCGATGTGACCGATGGCGACAGAGTGACCCAAGGGCTCGCGGCGGGTCGGGCGAGATCCGCCGCCGTGACCGAGGCCGGGCGGGAGAGCGCGCGGGCCGTGGCGGAGGCGGTGACCGACCCCGAGCTGCCCATGCTGACCCTGGCCGACCTGGGTGTGCTGCGCGAGGTGACCGAGGACGGCGACTCGGTGACCGTGGCCATCACGCCGACCTACACCGGCTGCCCGGCCATGGACACCATGCGGGACGACCTGGTGCACGACCTGCAGCAGGCCGGATACGGCCCGATTGAGGTGCGCACGGTGCTCACGCCGGCCTGGAGCAGCGACTGGATCAGCGCCGAAGGCCGCCGCAAGCTGTCCGCGGCCGGGATCGCCCCGCCCGGCAACGCGCCCATCCACCGGGACGGCGGGACGGTGCCGCTCACGCTCAGCCTGCCCAGCCGGCACGTGCACTGCCCCCACTGCGGATCGGCCGACACCGGGCTGGTGTCCTACTTCGGCGCGACCGCGTGCCGATCGCTGTACAGCTGCTGCACCTGCTCGGAGCCGTTCGAGCACGTCAAGGAGATCTGAGCATGACCGTGGCCACTCCCCCGCCCCGGCTGCCGTCCCGGCTGCGCG
>DATDIH010000185.1:0-10685 GCA_036521155.1 Streptosporangiaceae bacterium | reverse complement strand
CGGCCAGCCGCGCCGGGTCAGCCAGCTGACCACCGGGTCCAGCCCCACCGCGATGAACAGGGCCAGGCCGACGATGATCAGGATGGAGCGGGCCCGGACGAACAGCTCGACCAGGCCGTAGGTCACCGCGACGCCGAGGGCGCCGGTCATGCCGATCCAGAACGGCGACCGCCGGTTCACCCGCCGGCCCGGCTCGTTCATGGCGCCGGGGGTGTCGGCCAGTTCCTGGGCGGCCTGGACCGCCTCCTGGACCCGGCTCTCGGCCTGGTCGGTGGCGGTACCGGGCTGGTTGGCGTCGTCGACGGCCTTCTCGCCCAGGTTGGCGGCGTCCCGCTCGGCCTCGCGCGCGCTGCGCGGCGCGGTGCCCTCGGTCCGGGCGTCGCCGGACCGAGGACTGCCTTCGTCACGATCGGTGGTGCTCATCGTCCCTCAACTGCGGCGGCAACTGGCTGTCAGCCAACACGGAAGTCTCCCCTTGCCGGCCCGCCGGCGGATCGGTGCCATCGCTGGCAGGCATGGCCTCGGCGGTCCGGGCCGCTTCAGCGCCGGATCCGGCCGAATGTCCGGGCTCCCCGGCGTCGGGCTTCCCCTCGGCGGCCGTTCTATCCGCCGATCGGTCGTCCGAATGTCCGGAAGTTCCGTCATCCAGCTCTCCCCGGGACATCATGCCCGAAACCGCGTGCCGCATGGCGCGCCACCCGGCCCCTCGCGGCACCTTGAGCGACACATAGGCCAGCGCCCCGGCCGGGATCGGCATCCAGAAGTTGACCAGGCGCCAGCCCAGCACGCCCAGGGTGGCCACGTTCCGGGTCACGCCGAAGCTCACCAGCAGCAGGGGGGTGAGCGAGTCCACCACGCCCAGCCCGGCCGGGGTGACCGGCAGGGCGCCGGCCACGTTGGCGATCCCGTAGGCGGCGAACAGCTCGACCGGGTTGGCGATTCGGCCGAAGGCGGCCACGAAACACCACAGCGAGGCCGCGTCCAGCAGCCAGTTCAGGGCCGCCCAGAGCAGCGCGTCGCGCAGGATCCGCCGGTCCCGGGCCAGGGCGGTGAAGGTGGCGCTGGAGTCCTGGACCGCCTGCCCGAGCCGGCTGCCCAGGCCGCCGGGGAGCCTGCGGCCGAGCGCGGCCATGATCCGGGAGGCCCGGTCGGTGCCGCGGGTCACCCCCAGCACCAGCAGGCCGACGGCCAGCATGATGAGGGCGCCGATGATCGCCACGGTCACGTAGATCGGGTGGAATCCGGCCAGTGGAATCGACACCACCAGCGACAGCCACAGCAGCACGTTCAGCACCACGGTGGAGCCGATGCCCTTGGCCGCCATCATGACCCCGGTCTCCACCCCGGAGACGCCCTCGGCGGTGAACAGCTTGTAGCCGATGCCCGCGCTGCCCAAGGTGCCGGCCGGGATGACGTGCGCGACGGCGGCGGCGGCCAGGTCGATGCGAAACAGCGTGAACAGGCTCGGGCGGCCTTCCGGCCGGAGCAGGACCTTGGTCAGCAGTCCGTAGCAGAACAGGGACAGCGCCTCCAGCACGACGCCGGCCGCCATCCAGTAGCCGTTCACCCGGTTGAGCAGGTAGAGGTCCTTGCGCGCCCCGGTCAGCTCCGGGACCACCAGGTACTCGACGATAAGCACGATGATGAAGATGACGACGCCCCGGCGCAGCGGCTTGACCAGCAGGGGCAGCCAGCCCCTCCAGCCACGTGCGCGCCTGGGCGGCGTGGCCGGATTCAGGCCGTCCCCATCCGTCGACACACCACACGTCTACCCCAGATAAGGGGCGGAACGCACACTGGTTACGATGCGCATCCGGCCAGCCCTCGCCTACTGGACCAGCGTGGCGTAGGCGATGACGTTGCTGAGGTAGTGGCCGGTGGTCGAGTCGAACGTGCCGCCGCAGGTGATCAGACGCAACTCGGCGTCCGGGGCCGGCCCGTACACCACCGAGGTGGGGAACGCGGCCTTGGGATACTCCTGGACCCGGGTCACGCTGAACACGGCGATGGTCCCGTCGGCCCGGGTGACGTAGACCTTGTCCCCCGGCTTCAGGTCGCGCAGCCAGTAGAAGACGGCGGGCCCGTGGTAGTTGTCGACGTGCCCGGCGATCACCGCTCCGCCGACCGCGCCCGGGCGCGGGCTGCCGGTGTACCAGCCGGCCACCGTGGTGCTGCCCGGCACCTGGAGCGACCCGTTGGCTTGCAGGCCCAGATGGATCAGGGACGTCCGGACGCCGATGGACGGGATGGTCAGCTTGACCGGCAGCGCGGGCTGCGCGACGCCGGACAGGCCACCCGGCGGCTGCGCGGTCTGGTTGGGCACCGGGCTGAACTCGGGAGACGTCGGCGCGGGCACCGTGGACGGCCGGGAGGCCAGGCGAACGGTTGACGTGTGCCCGTGGGTGGCGATCAGGCCCGCCGTCCCGGCGCCCACGACCAGTACTCCGGCCGTGAGCGCCGTGACGGACCACAGCCGCTTGCGCGGCAGTTTCACCGGGCGGCCCCGGTGCGGCCGCTGCGGGTGCGGCGCAGGCTAGCGAATCCGGCCAGGGCCAGCAGGGCGCCGGCCGCCATGGTCAGCAGCCACGGGGCCGGGCTGACCGGCCTGGGCGCGGTGCCGCCGAAACCGGTCTGGGCCGCGCCGGCCGGGGCTACCTGGCTGCCGGCCGCGTCGGTCAGGGTGTCGACCTTCAGGCCGTTGGCCCCGTCCAGGACCACGATCGTGTGCACGGTGTCCGCGGACAACTCGACCGGAGCCGACGTGTCCGACCCGGACGACGAGAACTTGACCATCCCGCTACCGGCCTCGATGGCCTGGTAGTTGGTCGCCGAGGCGAAGGCCAGCTTGTTGGCCAGCACGTCCGAGCCGTAGCTCACGGTCACATTGTGTTCCTTGAGCGAAGCCTGGATGACCCGGACCAGCGACTTGCCCGCCGGCGCGGTCAGCTGGTCGTCGAACGCCTGCAGGCGCAGTCCGTTGGCGGGCCCGACCCCGGCGATGGTGTACGACTTTCCGGCGCTGATCGAGAAGCTGTTCGAGAGTACGGGCTTGCTGGCTGATGGGGCCCCGGCCGCACGCATGGCCACCGTGTACTGCCCCGGCTTCACGGCCATGTAGTCGGAGACGTTCCCGTAGGACACGTGACGCAGGATCGTCGGGTTCGACGTGGTGCCGAAGGCGTACATGTAGACGTCCACGGCGGGCGTGTTGGGGGACAGGTGGGCGCAGCGCACCCAGCCCACGCTGGCGGACGCCGACCCGGTGGTCGACGCGGACGCCGACGCGGCCGGAGCCACGGCGGTGACCAGCGCAACCAGGCCCCCGAGCAGCGTCATGGCGGCCGAATATCTGAACATACGGAACAACGGTCTCAACGGTCTCACCTCTCACTTTGAAGGAAAATGCCCACCCCAGAGGGAAGGAGGATCGGCGCCCGGTAGCCAGAACCCACCCGCTACCCGGGCGCCGAGGTAAATCGCGGTAATTCAGAAACGCGGTAGTTCAGGAGTTGCCGCCGGACAGCAGGCCCGGTTGATCGGGCGCACCGAACTCGATGCGCAGTGCGGACTGGCCATTGGCCAGGCGGACGATTTGGGCGTGCGCGGGAAGGTACGAGTTGCGCTGCGTATTGACCTGCTTGAGGTCGGCGTTCAGGGTCGAGGTCCCGGTCTGGCCGGCCGTGTTCACCACCGTGACCTGGCGGTAGAGCACAGGAGCCCCGGGACCGGTGTCACCGAACGAGCTGACCTGGACCGGCCGCTGTGACTGCAGCGCGGCCAGCGAGACCAGCAGCCGGGAATCGACCTGGCCGGCCCGGATCTGGCTGGCGCCCTGGGCCGAGACCCGGAAGCCATTGCTCAGCAGCTGGTTCCCGGCCGCCTTGCGGGCGGCGAGGTCGGCCTGTTCCTTGGCCTCGAACGCGGCGGCGCCGAAGTTGGCCACGGCCCGGATGTCGACCCGGCTGGCGCCGGACCCGAAGCTGGCGATGAGTTCGGGCGCGTACTCGCTGACCAGCCTGCTGCCGAACTGGCTGCGGACGGAGGAGGTGGCCGCGACCACGTCGGCACCGAGCGGGTCGGTGGACGTGGGCTGCATGCTCATCAGCCGCGACGCCGCGACGCCATCGGACTGCAGCGTCGAGCACATCAGCGGGTCGCAGGCGATCAGGTCACTCGACGTGACCTGCTGCGCGATCCAGCTGGCGGCGTTGTTCCGCGCGGTCGCGGCGGCGGACAGGGAGCCGGCGTTGCCGCCACCGGAGTTTCCGGCGCTCCCGCCCGGGCCGGTCGCGGTCTGAGCAGGGCGGTTCGTGCTCAGCGCGCCGGACAACTGCAGCCCGACCAGGGCCAGGATGACCAGCAGCAGCACGAACACCACCAGCGGCCAGCGCACGCCGCCCCAGCGGGAACTGGGCGTGGGCGGCTCGGTGGCGCCGTACACGGCCACGGTCCCGGAGGATGAGCGGCCCCGGCCGAACCGGCGGCTGGCCCAGAGGCTGACCGTGGTGGCCAGCACCTTGCCCCAGGACGGTTCCGGGCCGGGCTCGGGCACCCGGTACACCTCGGGCGCCGGGGTTCTGGCCGCGACGGGCGCCGCGATGTGAGTCGGCTCGACCACCCCGCCGGCCAGAACCGGTTCGGCTTCCGGTTCCGCCTCGGGCTTGGCCTCGGCTTCGGCTTCGGGCTCCGCCTCGGGCTTGGCCTTGGCTTCGGGCTCCGGCTTGGCCTCGCCTTCCGGTTCCGCCTCGGGCTCGGCCTTGGCTTCGGGCTCCGGCTTGGCTTCGGGCTCCGGCTCCGGCTTGGCCTCCGGCTCGGCTTCGCGCTCGGCGGGTACGACCGGGTTCGGGCCGGTGGGGTTCGCGGGCACGTCGGCCTCGGTCACCACCGGGTTCGGGCCGGTGGCGTGGCTGCCGGCGTCCGGGCGGATGGTGCCGCGGAACGAGCCCGGCTCAGCGGCCGGAGTGGAAGCCGGCTGCTCAGTGTCGGCCTGCTCAGTGTCGGCCTGATTGGGGTCGGCCTCATTGGGGCCGGCCCGATCGGGGGCGCCCGGCTCGGCCGGGGTCTGATCAGTAGCGGCCGCGGCGTCAGCAGGCGCGTGGGCGCTACTCGTGGTAGCGGGATCGCCCTCTTCCACGAGTATGTTCCCGCGCAGCCCAGGGCCGCGCTTTTCGTCGCGCATGCCTACTACCCCCACCGCCGTAGGCAGCCAATACGGCTAGTTTGGGACATCTCAGCACAGAACGTAGTCGAATATCAACCTGAATGGCCAATTGTGAACTAGTCGACACGGATTGTTTACCTTGGTCCAGATTCCCCTACCCGCCCAGCCGGGCAGCATGCCGGCGGGGCTGGCATTGACGTCAATGTCAATGCTGGGAGAATGACCCCATGCCCGCGACGTTGTGGTCGGTGCGAACCAGCCGGGACCGCCTCGACAGCCGCACCCGGGCCGCGTTGATCGCGTCGGCCCGGCAGGCCTTTTCCGAGCTCGGGTACGCGCGCACCACCGTGGCCGACATCACCGAACGAGCCGAAGTCTCGCGGGCCACGTTCTACGTCTACTTCGGCTCCAAGGACGACGTGTTCCGGGTGCTGACCGAGCAGCTCAGGGACGAATTCTTCGAGGCCCAGCTGGCCCGCTCGGCCGACGGGGCCGACCCGGTGGGGGTGGCCACGGTGGCGGTCACCGAGTTCGTCGACGTCTACGCGGCCAACCTGGCCTTCATTACCGTGCTGGAGCATCAGGCGCTGACCGACCCGCACGTGCGGGCCCTGTGGCTGGGGATCAGGGAGCGGCTGCTGAAGCGGATGATCCGCTTCGTGCGGCGGCTGGTGGCGGACGGGGTGGCGCACCCGGTGGCCCCGCCGGACCTGGTGGCGACGGCGGCGTCCGGGATGGCGGTGCGGTTCGCGCCGCTGATCGCGGCCCAGCCCGCCAGCCGGGACCAGATCATGGGCCATCTGATACGCCTGTACCTGCAGACCCTGGGCGTGGACCCGGGGCTGCCCCCCAGGCAAACGAGCACCGAGCGGACGAGGGAGTCATCGTGACCAGGCCGGCGACAGGTGCCGTGGTGACCGGAGGCGGTGGCGGGATCGGGCGGGCGCTGGCCCGCCGGCTGGCCGCGGGCGGCGCGCGGGTGGTGGTCAACGACATTGACGCCGTCGCCGCCGAGGCGGTGGCGGCCGAGATCGGTGGTCTGGCCGTCCCGGCCGACGTTGCCACCCGCGACGGGGTGACCAGCCTGGTCGCCGCGGCCCGGGACCATCTGGGCGAGATCGACCTCTACTGCTCGAACGCCGGGGTCGCGGCCGCGGGCGACGAGGGCGGGGCGGCCGCGGAGGCGGACTGGCAGCGTTCCTGGGACGTCAACGTCATGGCCCACGTCCGGGCGGCCGAGCAGTTGCTGCCCGGCTGGCTGGCTCGCGGTGACGGCCGGCTGGTGGTGACCGCGTCGGCGGCGGGCCTGCTGACCATGCTCGGCACCGCGCCCTACTCGGTCACCAAGCACGCCGCCGAGTCCTACGCGGAGTGGCTGGCCGCCACCTACGGGCACCGGGGCCTCAAGGTCCACTGCCTCTGCCCGCAGGGTGTGCGCACGGCCATGCTGGCCTGGTCCGGGCGGGCCGGCGACGTGGTGCTGCAAGGCTCGGCCATCGAGCCGGAGGTCGTGGCCGAGGCCGTGTGGTCGGCGATGGCGGACGGCCGGTTTCTGGTTTTGCCCCACCCCGAGGTCGCGGACTACTACGCGGCCCGGGCGGGCGACACCGACAAGTGGCTGCGGGGTATGAACCGCCTGCAGCAGCGCATCGAGCAGAGTTAGCGGAGGCACCGGTGAGGGCGTGGCAGGTCCATCATTTCGGCGAGTTGCGTGACGCGCTCACGCTGGCCGACAACGTTCCCGATCCCGAGCCCGGTCCGGGCCAGGTCTTCGTCCGGGTCCTGGCCGCGCCGGCCAACTTCCCCGACGTCCTGATGTGCCAGGGCCTCTACCAGGTCAAGCCGCCGCTGCCGTTCACGCCGGGGGTGGAGCTGTGCGGTGAGGTGGTCGCGCTCGGCCCCGGCGTGACCGGGCCGGAGCCCGGGCAGCGGGTGGTGGGCGCGGCCGTCATGCCCGCCGGGTCGTTCGGCGAGGTCGCGATCATGGATGCCGCGGGGATGTTCCCGGCGCCGAAGGAGTTCGACGACGCCGAGGCGTCGGCGTTCTACATCAGCTACCAGACCGGCTGGTTCGGCCTGCACCGGCGGGCCCACCTGGCCCCCGGCGAGACGCTGCTGGTGCACGCGGCCGCGGGCGGCGTCGGCAGCGCCGCGGTCCAGCTGGGCAAGGCGGCCGGGGCCCGGGTCATCGGCGTGGTCGGTGGCGAGGAAAAGGCGGCTGCGGCCCGCGCCCTCGGGGCGGACGTGGTGATCGACCGGTACACCCAGGACTTCGTGCCGGTGGTCAAGGAGGTCACCGAGGGCCACGGTGCCGACGTGATCTACGACCCGGTGGGCGGGGACGCCTACGACCGGTCCACCAAGTGCGTGGCCTTCGAGGGCCGCATCCTGATCATCGGGTTCGCGGGTGGCCGGATCCCCACCCCGGCCCTCAACCACGCGCTGGTCAAGAACTACTCGATCGTCGGCCTGCACTGGGGCCTGTACGGCAGCAAGGAGCCGGCGTCGCTGCGCGACTGCCACGACCAGCTGCTCAAGCTGGCCGCCGATGGCGTGATCAAGCCGCTGGTCAGCGAGCGGCTGGGGCTGGCCGACGTGGCCAACGGCCTGGAGCGGCTGGCCGCGGGCCGGACCATCGGCCGGCTGACGTTCCAGCCCTGACCCGAGGAGACGGCCATGACGACCAGCGAGACCGACGTCCCGGGCCTGGACCTGGCCGCGTACGCGGCCTACTTCGAGGACGCCCACCCGGGCGCCATCACCGGGCCGTTGCGGGCCACGGTGCTGCCGGGCGGGAAGTCGAACATCACCTACGACGTCACCGACGGCGACCACCACTGGGTGGTACGGCGGCCGCCACTGGGTCACGTGCTGGCCACCGCGCACGACATGACCCGGGAGTACCGGGTCATCAGCGCGCTGTCCGGGACCAAGGTTCCGGTGCCGGACACCTTGCTGCTGTGCGAAGACCCGGCGGTGACCGGGGCTCCGTTCTACGTGATGTCCAAGGTCCCGGGCACGGCCTACCGGACCGCGCCCCAGCTGGAAGCGGTCGGGGCCGAACGGACCCGGATCATGGCCACCCGGATGATCAACACCCTGGCCGACCTGCACGCCGTCGATCCGGCCGCGGTCGGGCTGGCCGACTTCGGCCATCCGCAGGGCTTCCTCGGCCGGCAGGTCCGCCGCTGGAAGAAGCAGCTCGACGCCTCCCGCAGCCGCGACCTGCCCGGGGCCGACGAGCTGCACGCGGCCCTGGAAGCCCGGGTTCCGGCCGAGTCGGCGGCGGCCATCGTGCACGGTGACTACCGGCTGGACAACCTGCTCGTCGGGGACGGCGATCAGATCACGGCGGTGCTGGACTGGGAGATGGCCACGCTCGGCGACCCGCTTACCGACGTGGCTACCCTGCTGGCCTACCAGCAGCTGGCCCACCTGGACACCGGTTACGCGGTGGCCGACGCGGCCACCGCGCCGGGGTTCCCGGACGCGGCCGGGATCGCCGACGCCTACGGGCAGCGCAGCGGCCGGGACCTGTCCCACCTGGACTTCTACCTCGGGCTGGCGTTCTTCAAGATCGCCGTCATCTGCGAGGGCATCTACTACCGCTTCAGCCAGGGCCAGACCCTGGGCGAAGGCTTCGGGGATATCGGCGCCGCGCCGGAACCGCTCATCCAGGCCGGCCTCGCCACGATGAAGGAGTACTCCTGATGGAATTCGGCTTCGACGACGTCACCCTCAAGCTGCGGGACAACCTGCAGGCCTTCATGGACGAGAAGATCTACCCGGCCGAGCCGGTGTTCGCCGCGCAACTGGACGCCCTCAGCGACCACTGGGCCTGGACCCAGGCGCCGATCCTGGCCGACCTGAAGGCCGAAGCCCGGGCCCGCGGCCTGTGGAACCTGTTCCTGCCCGGCGAGCACGGGGCCGGCCTGACCAACCTGCAGTACGCGCCGCTGGCCGAGATCATGGGCCGCAGCCTGGGCCTGGCCCCGGCCGCGATGAACTGCTCGGCCCCGGACACCGGCAACATGGAGGTGCTGACCATGTTCGGCACCGAGGACCAGCGCCGGACCTGGCTGCAGCCCCTGCTGGACGGCGAGATCCGGTCCTCGTTCGCGATGACCGAGCCCGACGTGGCCTCCTCCGACGCGACCAACATCGCCACCCGGATCGAGCGCGACGGCGACGACTACGTGATCAACGGCCGCAAGTGGTGGATCACCGGCGCCCTGAACCCGGACGCCAAGATCTTCATCGTGATGGGCAAGACCGACCCGGACGCCGCCCGGCACCGGCAGCAGTCGATGATTCTGGTTCCCCGTGAAACATCCGGGCTGACCATCAAGCGGGGCATGCACGTGCTCGGCTACGACGACCACGAGCACGGCGGCCACGGCGAGCTGGAGTTCCGTGACGTCCGGGTCCCGGCCAGCAACCTGATCGGCGCGGAAGGGGACGGCTTCGCCATCGCCCAGGCCCGGCTGGGCCCGGGCCGGATCCACCACTGCATGCGTTCCATCGGCGTCGCCGAGCAGGCGGTGGAGCTGATGTGCCAGCGCGCCCTGAGCCGGACCGCGTTCGGCAAGCCCCTGTCCGATCAGGGCGTCATCCGCGGCTGGATCGCTGAGGCCCGGGTCCGCATCGAACAGCTGCGGCTGCTGGTGCTGAAGACCGCCTGGCTGATGGACACCGTGGGCAACAAGGGCGCGCACAGTGAGATCCAGGCCATCAAGATCGCCACGCCGGCGACGGTGGAGTGGATCCTGGACAAGGCCATCCAGACCCACGGGGCCGGTGGCCTGTCCCAGGACTTCCCGCTGGCGGCCCAGTTCGCCGGCATTCGCACCCTGCGCTTCGCCGACGGCCCCGACGAGGTCCACAAGAACTCCCTGGCCCGCGCCGAACTCAAGCGCCACGCCCCCCAGGACGCCACCCGCTGACCCCGCCTCGGGATGGACGCGGCCGCGTAGTGAGGCGGTCCTGTCGGCCCGCGCCATCTTCAAACGGGTGCCACGCGTGTGGTTGGTGTGATGTTAAGGGTGGGGCGCTTGGGGTCTACGTGGTTCCACGGGCATCCCGACGTGTGTTAGCCACTGGACTGGAACGGATACGGCCGCCAGGACGGATGGGGCCTCTGAGGCGGTTGGGGTCGCTGTGGTGGATGATTCCGCCGTGATGAAAGGTGCAAGGCCCGACCCGGCCGCCCGGCGAACCCGACCCGGTCGCCCGCGTCTGCGCCCGGACCCAGGCTGCCCGCGCCCGACCTGGGTTGCCCGCGCTTGCGCGGGACGCCGGCCACGCAGCCTTCAATATCAATATGGAAGGTCATCGTCTGGGAACCCACCTCCGGTTGGGGTCGCCGCGGGATGGGGGGCCGTGCGCCCTGTTTGCCGGGTTCGGGGCGATCTACAATGCGCTAATACGCTCTAGGCGAGAGCGATAGGGAGGCGCTATGCCAGGTCAGACCAGGTGGGTCGTTGTCGGGGTCGACAACGGCGGCACCGCCAACAACGGCACCGCC
>DATDIH010000184.1:0-9759 GCA_036521155.1 Streptosporangiaceae bacterium | reverse complement strand
CAGCTTGCGCAGCCGGGTGTGGTCGGGCGGATCCATGGACAGGAACGACATGGCCGCCCGCCGCGGGGCGTTGGGGCCGGCCAGCCGCGAGGTGCCGCGCTGGCTGCTGACCCGGGAGTCACGCAGGATCCGCGAGCAGTCGGCGTGCCGGCCGAGCACGATCAGGGCGCCGTCCAGGGTCGGGTACGGCGAGGCCTCCCGGATCATGGCCATCACCTGGTACGGATCGGCCACCACGGCCGGGTCGGCCAGCCGGCTGAGAAAGTTCTGCTCCGTGGCTGTCATAGCGCCTAGGCTTCAACTTAAACCTTGGTTCAAGTCAAGGCGGTTGACGATGAGCGTGACGGAAGTTCCCGAGGTGGCCGAGCCGTCGGAGGTGGGCCCGGAGCCGGAGCCGGCCGAGCCGTCCGGGTTGATGACGATCGGCCAGTTGTCGGCCGAGACCGGGGTCCCTACCTCCACCATCCGGTTCTGGGAGCGCAAGGGGCTGCTCAGCCCGGCCTTGCGTCAGTCCGGCCAGCGGCGTTACACCGTGGCGGCGGTCCGGGGCGTGGTGATGCTCCGGCTGCTGCAGGAGGTCGGGCTGACCCTGGCCGACATCCGCCGCTTCCGGGAGGAACGCGCGGTCACCCCGCGATCCTGGCACTCACTGGTGGCCGAGAAGCTGACCGACGTGGAGCGCCAGATCGCGGCCCTGGAGCACGCCCGCAACATGCTCACCCTGGCCCTGAACTGCCGCCACGATGACCTGCTGGCCTGCCCCGGGTTCCAGGAATGGTTCGCCGGCTACCTGGCCACCTTCCCCGACCGCGAGCGCCACTGAGCCCGGCCCGGCCTGGCCAACCCGGCTGGACTCGGTCCGGCGTCCCAAGGTATGGGCCCCAGGCCTCAGGAGCCGGACTCGGGGGCGAACCAGAGCACACCGAGGGGTGGGACGCGGATGGTGGCCGAAGCCGGGCGGCCGTGCCACTCCTCATCGACGGCTTCGACGGCGCCGAGGTTGCCGACGCCGCTGCCGCCGTAGCCAGCCGAGTCGGTGTTGAGGACCTCGATCCAGCGGCCGCCGTGCGGCAGGCCGATCTTGTAGTCCTCGTGCGGGCCACCGGAGAAGTTGGCCACGCACACCAGCGTGACCGCGCCCTCGGAGCCAGAGCCAGCCACCGGCACCTCAGCAACCTCAGGCTCCCCAGCGGCCCCAGCAGCCCCGGAAGATTCAGAGGCCCTAACAGCCCCAGAAGCCCCAGCGGCCCCAGCGGCCCCAGCAGCCCCAGCAGAAGCCTGGCCAGCAGTGAGCCCGGACGGCACCGGCAGCGCGGCCGGCCCGTCCGAAACAGGAGCCGCCGCGAACCGCAGGAACGACAGCGTGTTCCCGGCCGCGTCGTTGGCGTCGATCCAGGAGAAGCCCTCCGGCGCCGAGTCCAGCTTCCACAGCGCCGGGGACGAGCGGTACACCGCGTTCATGTCCTGGACCAGCCGTTGAACGCCAGCGTGGTAGCCGTCGACATCGCCCAGCACCCACCAGTCCAGGCCCCGTTCCTCCGACCATTCGGCGCCCTGGCCGAACTCCGAGCCCATGAACAGCAGTTGCTTGCCGGGGTGGGCCCACATGTAGGCCAGCAGCGCGCGCAGGCCGGCGAACCGGCGCCAGTCGTCGCCGGGCATCTTGCCCAGCAGCGAGCCCTTGCCGTGCACCACCTCGTCGTGCGACAGGGGCAGGATGTAGTTCTCGCTGAACGCGTAGACGAGGGAGAACGTCAGCTCGTTCTGGTGGTACTGCCGGTAGACCGGGTCCCGGGCCAGGTAGGCCAGGGTGTCGTTCATCCAGCCCATGTTCCATTTGAAGCCGAACCCCAGTCCGCCCAGGTGCACGGGCCGGGTGACGCCGGGCCAGGCGGTGGACTCCTCGGCGATCATCATGATGCCGGGCTGCCGCCGGTAGGCGGTGGCGTTGACCTCCTGCAGGAACGCGACCGCCTCCAGGTTCTCGCGGCCGCCGTACTGGTTCGGCGCCCACTGGCCGGCCTCGCGCGAGTAGTCCAGGTACAGCATGGACGCGACGGCGTCCACGCGCAGGCCGTCGATGTGGAAGTCCTCCAGCCAGAAGAGCGCGTTGGCGACGAGGAAGTTCCGTACCTCGGTCCGGCCGTAGTTGAAGATCAGCGTGCCCCAGTCCGGGTGGCTGCCGCGGCGCGGGTCGGGGTGCTCGTACAGGGCGGTGCCGTCGAACCGGGCCAGCGCCCAGTCGTCGCGGGGGAAGTGCGCGGGCACCCAGTCGATGATCACGCCGATGCCGGCCTGGTGCAGGGCGTCGACCAGGGAGCGGAAGTCGTCCGGGCTGCCGAACCGGGAGGACGGCGCGTAGTACGAGGTGACCTGGTAGCCCCAGGAGCCGCCGAACGGGTGCTCGGCCACGGGCAGGAACTCCACGTGCGTGAAGCCCATCTCGGTCACGTAGGCGGGCAGTTGCTCGGCCAGCTGGCGGTAGGACAGGCCCGGCCGCCATGAGCCGAGGTGCACCTCGTAGACGCTGAGCGGCTCGTTGACCATGACCCGCCGGGGCCGTTCGGTCATCCAGACGTCGTCCTGCCACTCGTGGTGGGAGGACACCACCACCGACGCGGTGGCCGGAGGCCGCTCGGTGCCGCGGGCCATCGGGTCGGCCTTGGCCCGCCAGGTGCCGTCGGGGCCGCAGATGTCGTACTTGTACCGGGTGTTCTCGGTGACGTCCGGGATGAACAGCTCCCAGATGCCGGAGCCACCCAGGGAGCGCATGGGGTGGCCCTGGCCGTTCCAGTGGTTGAAGTCGCCGATGACCCGGGCCCCGCGGGCGTTGGGGGCCCACACCGCGAACGAGGTGCCGGTGATGTCGCCCAGGCCGTCGGAGCCGAGGTCACGGACGTTGGAGCCGAGCACCTCCCACAGCTCCTCGTGCCGGCCTTCGCCGATCAGGTGCAGGTCGAATTCGCCCAGCGTGGGCAGGTGCCGGTACGGGTCGTCGACGATCCATTCCGGGCCGGTGGATCCGTCGGCCTCCGGATAGGCGACCGCGATCCGGTACGCGGGCGGCCCGCCGGGGGCCCCGTCGTAGGGCAGTACCGCGGCGAACACGCCCAGGTGCACGTGTTCCATGGGGAACCGGCGGCCGTCGGCCAGCACCACCGCGACGCTGGCCGCGAACGGGCGCAGGGTCCGGATCACGAACCCGTCCGGGCCCGGGTGCGCGCCCAGGATGGAGTGCGGGTCGTGGTGGGTGCCGGACACGATGCGCTCGATCTCGCCCAGGTTGACCCCGGCCGCCGCCGCGGCCTGCTGCGGCGCGGCCGGTTCCGGCGCGGCGCCGTCGACGGTGGCCCCGTCGGTCACCAGCGGGACTTCCGGCGCATCAGCCGTCGTCGTGGACGTCTGGTCAGCCGTCGTCGCGACGGTCTCATCAGAAGAAGGAGAAGCAGGTGTAGGTGGCATCAGCCGGAACCGCAATCCGCGTCAGTCGGGGAAGTCCGCCAGGGACTCCAGGGGAATCTGCAGCCAGGACGGACGGTGCCTGGCCTCGTACATCACTTCGTATACCGCCTTGTCGAGGGTGAGCGCGCGCAGCAGCACCTCGTTGGCGACCGGGTCGAGGCCGCCGCCTTCGGCGTACCCGGCGCAGAAGGCGTTGCTGTTGCGCCGGCTCCACTCCGAGGCCGCGTCGTGCAGCTGGCCGGCGTCGGGGTTGGTCAGTAGCTGGAACCGGGCCGCGTACTCGAACGAGCGCAGCATCCCGGCCACGTCCCGCAGCGGGGAGGACCGGGCCCGCCGCTGGGCCAGCGGGGTGGCGGGCTCGCCCTCGAAGTCGAGCAGGATCCAGCCGGCGTCGGTCCGCATGACCTGGCCCAGGTGGTAGTCGCCGTGCACCCGCTGGGCCGGCACCGGCTCGTTGATCTTGGCCAGCGCCGAGTAGACGTTGCTGATCATGTCCACGTACCGGGCCAGCTCGGGCACTGCCGCGGCGGCCAGGTCGAGCCGGCGGTACATCTCCTCGGCCGTCTCGTGCAGCGCGTCCGGGGTCAGCTCCTCGGTGCCGAACGCGCGGGCCAGGTCCTGGTGCACCTCGGCGGTGGCCACGCCCAGCCGGTGGGCCTCGCCGGAGAAGTCGCCGCCCGCCTCGGCCGCGCTGACCGTGTCGCCCTCGTACAGGTCCCGCGCGTACAGGTCGCGCACGCTGGTGGCGGCCAGTGTCCAGCCGTCGGTGGCGGTGCGCAGGAACGTGGACAAGATGGCCAGCGTGGTGCCCACCCCGTCCATCACGGTCTCGATCGAGCCGTAGGGCTCGGCGATGTGCGGCGAGCCCAGCCGGTTCAGCGCCGACGTGACCTCCAGGTCCGGGTTGGGCCCGGGGGAGACCCGGCGGAACACCTTGAGGATGGACTGCTCGCCGTAGACCAGGCTGGTGTTGCTCTGCTCGGCGGTGAGCACGATGCTGTCCAGCTCGGTGTCGATCTCGGCGCCCGGCTCGCGGTGGAAGGTCAGGGTGCTGATGGTCTGGTTACCCGCGATGGCCCGCAGCAGGGCCCGGGTCAGCTCCGGGTCGTGCAGCGCGTCGTACACCTGCCGCCCGTCGTCCAGCGTGCCGATCCGGGCGTGCTCCAGCCAGCCGGGCAGGCCGTGCCGCAGCCCGATGAAGATCTGGTAGTGGTCGGCGGTGGCGCCGTGGGAGACCAGGACGATCAGGTGCCGCAGGGCAGGATCGCCCGCCACGACCTCGGTGTCGGCCACTACCGACAGGTCGCGGAGGGTCCGGCCCTTGCCCGCGAACCACCGCTGCTCCTGCAGCCAGGGCGCGAGCGCGTCCTCGAGTCTCATCACCTTGACCTATCCACTCCCCGTGACGGATTCGCTGAAACCACCGGGAACGGAGTGTCCGGGGAGGTTTCGGGCGCGGCGTTTGATGGCACCACAGGCTATCGGTCCTCCTTCGCCCCCCAGTTGAGCGGCCCAATCGAGCGGCACGGTCTAGTGGTCGTGGTCCTCGCCGGACGAGTGCAGCTGGAACCAGTAGAACCCGTGCCCGGGCAGGGTCAGCAGGTAGTTGAGGTCGCCGATGCGCGGGAACGTGACGCCGCCCATGCACTCCACCGGGGTCACCCCGCGGAACCGCCGCAGGTCCAGCTCGACCGGCTGCGGGAACCGGGACAGGTTGTTCACGCACAGGACCATGTCCGAGCCGTCCCAGCCCGAGCCGGTGCCCGGCTCCACGTCCGGCGTCTTCCGGACGAAGGCCAGCACGCTGGGGTTGGACGAGACCAGTTCCTCGTACTCGCCGGTGCCGAACACCGGGTGCCGCTTGCGGATCTCGATCATGCGCCGGGTCCAGTGCAGGAACGAGCCGGAGTTGCGGGTCTGCGACTCCACGTTCAGCGCCTGGTAACCGTAGATCGGGTCCTGGATCGGCGGCAGGTACAGCCGCTGCGGGTCGGAGCTGGAGAAGCCGCCGTTGCGGTCGGGCGTCCACTGCATGGGGGTGCGCACGCCGTCCCGGTCACCGAGCCAGATGTTGTCGCCCATGGCGATCTCGTCGCCGTAGTACAGCACCGGCGAGCCGGGCAGCGACAGCAGCAGCGCGGTGAACAGCTCCAGCTGGTTGCGGTCGTTGTCCAGCAGCGGGGCCAGCCGCCGCCGGATCCCGATGTTGGCCTTCATCCGGGAGTCCCGCGCGTACTCGGCGTACATGTAGTCGCGCTCATCGTCGGTGACCATCTCGAGTGTCAGCTCGTCGTGGTTGCGCAGGAAGATGCCCCACTGGCAGCCCGTCGGGATCGGCGGGGTCTGGGCCATGATCTCCGAGATCGGGTAGCGCTGCTCGCGGCGGACGGCCATGAAGATGCGCGGCATGAGCGGGAAGTGGAAGGCCATGTGGCACTCGTCGCCGCCCACGCTGGTGTCGCCGAAGTACTCGACCACGTCGGCGGGCCACTGGTTGGCCTCGGCCAGCAGCACCCGGTCGGGGTAGAGCCGGTCGACCTCGGAGCGGACCCGCTTCAGGTACTCGTGGGTCTCCTTCAGGTTCTCGCAGTTGGTGCCCTCGCGCTCGTACAGGTAGGGCACCGCGTCCAGCCGGAAGCCGTCGATCCCGAGATCGAGCCAGAACCGCAGGACCTCGATGATGGCGTCCTGGACGTGCGGGTTCTCGTAGTTCAGGTCGGGCTGGTGGGAGAAGAACCGGTGCCAGTAGTACTGGCCCCGGACCTGGTCATAGGTCCAGTTGGACTGCTCGGTGTCCACGAAGATGATCCGGGCGTCGGCGTACCGGTCGTCGGTGTCGGACCAGACGTAGAAGTCCCCGAACGGGCCGTCGGGCTCCGACCGGGACGCCTGGAACCACGGGTGCTGATCGCTGGTGTGGTTGATGACCAGGTCGGCGATGACCCGGATGCCGCGCTGGTGGGCCTGCTCGACGAGCTCGACGAAGTCCCCGATCGTGCCGTATTCGGGCAGGATGGCGGTGAAGTCGGAGATGTCGTACCCGCCGTCGCGCAGCGGGGAGTTGTAGATGGGCAGCAGCCAGATGCAGTCGATCCCCAGCCACTGCAGGTAGTCCAGCCGGGAGATCAGGCCCCGCAGGTCGCCGGTGCCGTCGCCGGTGGCGTCCTGGAAGCCGCGGATCAGGACCTCGTAAAACACGGCGCGCTTGTACCACTGCGGATCACGCGGCTTCTCAAAGGAGAAGGAATCCGGGACGGGCTCGGCCGGCACCGTGCCCGAACTGGCGTGGAACTCAGGCGGCTGCGGCTGCGATCCGCTGAGGGCATCATGCGTGGGCTGCATCACGCAGTTCTCCTGCTGCTTGCGATGGACTGCTACCTATCCGCCCGGATAGTGCAGCGTGACGGTAGCTAACTGCTGTGGCAAGACGATGGCTGAGTTACGTGTCTGTTACGTTACGCGCCCATCAATACGAGACAGACAAAATATGCGCGGGCGCTGCGGCTGGATCCAGCCGCACGTAGTTTGCCTGTCCCCAGCGGTACTGCTCGCCAGTGAGCTCGTCGGTCACGGAGAAACCCGCGTCCACGTCAAGGCCGAGGGCCGGGCCGTCCAGCCAGACAGTCGCCTCCCGCGGCTGGCTCGGGTCGAGGTTTACCACCACGATCACGGTATCTCCGCCGCGCCCCGCCGGCGAGACCCGGCTCTTGGAGAAGCACAGGATCTGCGGGTCATCCGGGTAGTGGAAGCGCAGGTTGCGGAGCTGGTGCAGCGCGGGGTGGGCGCGCCGGATGGCGTTCAGCCGGGTCAGCAGCGGGGCCAGGCCCAGCCCGAGCTGGCGGGCGCGGTCCCAGTCCCGGGGCCGGTAGGCGTACTTCTCCGAGTCCAGGTACTCCTCGCTGCCCGGCACGACCGGCACGTTCTCGCCCAGCTCGAAGCCCGCGTACACCCCCCACGACGGAGCCAGCATCGCGGCCAGCACCGCGCGCACCCGGAAGGCGGGCAGGCCGGCGTGGGCCAGGTAGGGGGACAGGATGTCGGGCGTATTGACGAAGAAATTCGGCCGCATGTAGGCCGACGCGGGGCCGGCCAGCTCCTGGAGGTACGCGGTGATCTCGGCCCGGTCGTTGCGCCAGGTGAAGTACGTGTAGGACTGGTGAAATCCGATCGTGGCCAGGCCGCGCATCATCGCGGGCCGGGTAAAGGCCTCGGCCAGGAACAGCACGTCCGGGTCCGTGCTCGCCACCTGCGCCAGCAGCCTTTCCCAGAACGGCAGCGGCTTGGTGTGCGGGTTGTCGACCCGGAAAATCCGGACGCCGTGATCTATCCAGTGCCGGACGACCCGCAGGACCTCGGCGTAAATTCCCGCCGGGTCGTTATCGAAGTTAAGCGGATAAATATCCTGGTATTTCTTCGGCGGGTTCTCGGCATAGGCGATCGTGCCGTCGGCCTTGGTGGTGAACCATTCCGGGTGCTCTTTGACCCACGGGTGGTCGGGCGCCGTCTGCAGCGCCAGGTCCAGGGCGACCTCCAGCCCCAGCTCGCGCGCGCGGCTCACGAAGGCGTCGAAGTCAGCCATGGTCCCGAGGTCGGGGTGGATGGCGTCGTGGCCGCCCTCGGCCGAGCCGATGGCCCACGGCGAGCCGGGGTCGTCGGAGGTCGCGGTGAGCGTGTTGTTGGCGCCCTTGCGGTTGACGTAGCCGATCGGGTGGACCGGCGGCAGGTAGACGACGTCGAAGCCCATCTCGGCGACCGCGTCCAGCCGCCCGGCGGCCGTCTTCAGCGTCCCCGGCTCCGGCGGCCGGAGCCGCCCGGGGTCGACCCTGGCCCCCTCGGAGCGGGGGAAGAACTCATACCAGGCCCCGTACAGCGCCCGCTCGCGGTGCACGATCAGCGGGGCGAACTTCGACCGGGTCACCAGGTCCCGCAGCGGGTAGCGCCGCAGCGCGTCCGTGACCTGCGGCCGGGTCGCGGCGGCCAGCCGGTCCATGGGCGTCATCCGCTCGTCGGTGAGCAGCCGCGCGGTGTCGTTCAGCACGACCCGGCCCGCCCGGGCCGCGTGGACCTGGGCCGGGGCGGCCCGCGGCGGCAGCCGGATGCTGCTGGCCGCCCGGCGCAGCAGCAGCGCGCCCTCGGCCATCGTGACCTCGACGTCCTGGCCGATCGGCACCTTGATGGCCGCGTCGTGGTACCACTTCGCGACCGGGTCGCTCCACGCCTCGACCCGGAAGTGCCACGTGCCCTCGGTGTCGGGCGCCACCTCGGCGCCGTAGCTGTCCGAGCCCGGCGCCAGCTCGCGCATGAGGACGGGCGGGCGGGTGCCGCCCCGCGGATCCCGCAGCACCACCCCGGCGCCCAGCATCTCGTGGCCCTCGCGGAAGACCGTCGCGGTGACCAGCACCTGCTCACCGGGGACGGCCTTGGCCGGATACCGGCCGCACTGGACGACGGGCTGGACGTCGAGGATGGGGATTCTGCCGATCACGATCCAGAAGCTACCCGGCGGGCGCCCGGCAAAGCAGGCGGGATACCTGAAAGTCACCCAGGCCTCTCCGCCGCGACCCCTCCGGGCCGGTGGCGCGGGCCCGCGACACCGGGCGCTGGTTCCGTTAGGTATCCGCGGGCATTAGGGTCACTGCACGTGAGAGCCATCCGCCGATTCACGATCAACCCCGTCCTCCCCGAGCCGCTGGCCCCGCTGCGCGGCCTGATGCTGAACCTGCGCTGGTCATGGCATGCGGAGACGCGGGCGGTCTTCGCCGCGATCGACCCGGCCGCCTGGGCGCGGGCCGGCGGCGAGCCGGCCGGGCTGCTGGCCCGGGTACCCCAGGAACGGCTGACCAGGATCGCCGCCGACCGCAAGTTCCTGCGCGAGCTGGACGACGCCGGGCACGACCTCCGCGACTACCTGGCCGGCCCGCGCTGGTACCAGGCCCTGGACGGGGCCTGGCCGGCGGCGGTGGCCTACTTCTCCCCGGAGTACGGGATCACCGCGGCGCTGCCGCAGTACTCCGGCGGCCTCGGCATCCTGGCCGGCGACCACCTGAAGGCGGCCAGCGACCTCGGCGTCCCGCTGATCGGCGTCGGCCTGCTGTACCGGCACGGGTACTTCACCCAGTCCCTGTCGGCCGAGGGCTGGCAGGCGGAGCGCTACCCGGCCAGCGACCCGAACGGCCTGCCGCTGACCCTGCTGCGCGACGCCGCGGGCAACCCGGTCCGGATCTGGGTCGCGCTCGCCGACGGCGCGGCGCTGGCCGCCCAGGTCTGGATCGCCCAGGTCGGGCGGGTGCCGCTGCT
>DATDIH010000183.1:0-2617 GCA_036521155.1 Streptosporangiaceae bacterium | reverse complement strand
ACCCCGGCCGGCCCACCCTGGTGCTGCTGCCCGGCTACCCGTCCAGCACCCGCGCCTACGTGCGGCTGATCGACCGGCTGGCCCCGGACTGGCACACCGTGGCCATCGACTACCCCGGCTTCGGCAGCTCCGACCCGCTGCCCGGGACCCCGACCTTCGACCGGCTGGCCGAGGTCACCGGCCGGGTCATCGACCAGCTGGGCATCGGCGACTACGCGATCTACATGTTCGACTTCGGCGCCCCGGTCGGCTTCCGGATCGCGCTGCGGCACGACCAGCGGGTGCGGGCCATCATCACCCAGAACGGCAACGCCTACGCCGAGGGGCTCGGACCGGCCGTGGAAGGGCTGGGGATCTGGTGGCAGGACCGCGCGGCCGGGCAGTCCTTCGCCGACCAGACCGTCACCCTGGCCGGGACCCAGAGCCAGTGGCTGGCCGGGGCGCACGACCCCGAGCTGATCGACCCCGAGCAGGCCCGGGCCGACCAGCTGGTCATCGACCGGCCGGGCCGGGCCCAGTACATGCAGGACCTGCTCTGGGACTACCAGACCAACCCGGTCCGGTACCCGGACTGGCAGGCCTGGCTGCGCCGGCGGCAGCCGGTGGTGCTGGCCATCTGGGGCCAGAACGACCCGTTCTTCATCCCGGCCGGGGCCCGGGCCTACGCCGGTGACGTGCCCGGGGCCGAGGTCATCCTGCTCGACACCGGCCACTTCGCCCTGGAGGAGGAGGCCGACACCATCGCCGAGCAGGCCGGCCGGGTGCTGCGGGTCGCGTTCCCCGGATAATCGGGTTCGCCCGGCAGCCGGCAGTCAGCCGGAAGCCGGATCCGCCGGAACTTCGGCCTGATGGTGGCGCCCCTTGATCAGGACCACCAGCACGATCGCGGCCAGGGCGGGCAGCAGCGCGGCCGGGCGGGCGTGCTGGATCAGGACCACACCGCAGGTGGCCCCCACCACCAGGGTGGCCAGGCCCAGCGCGGCGGCCGGGTCGGCCTTACGGGCCTGCCCGGTGGCCAGCGCCTCGACCAGGTTGGTCAGGGCCCCGGTCATGTAGGTGGTCGAGGGTGTGCCGGCGATGGCCCGGGCCGCCGCCCCCTGCATGCCCAGGCACACCCCGGCCACGATCAGCAGCGCGTTGGCCGCTGCCGCGGGCGGGTGGGCCCGGTAACCGATCCAGCCCGCGTTGACCGCGATCAGCAGCACGCACTCGGCCGCGAGCACGATCGTGGCCCGGCGCGGCCACTCCACCGACGGCTCATCGGCCTCGGCCCGGCCGGCCAGCTGGGCCAGCCGGCTGCCGATGGCCACGCCGGCCACGTACCCGGCCACGGCCATGACCGCGTGCAGGGCCGGTTCCAGGGTGGCCGTGCCCAGGCCCCGGCCGGCCAGGATCAGGTTGCCGGTGATCACGCTGGTGAAGGCGCCGCCGATGACGGTCAGGGTGACGGCGTCCACGCACCCGCTGGCGAAGGTGAGCAAGCCGACCAGATACAGGTGGCGCGGGCGGTCCGGGTGGTCGGCCATGTGCTGACCTTAATGTGTTGGGGCTGGTGTGACCGGGCACACATCGGAGGGGGGAAACAAACGAAGGAGCAGCCTGCGTTTACCGCAGCGGTAACGCAGACAGCTACTTCGTTTTTGTCTAGTCCGTCACGAGGGGACTCCATGACCACGCCAGACACGTCGACGGCCGCGGCCCGGGCGGGCGGCCCGGCCGGCGCCAACGACGATCCGAACTATCCACGCCGCTGGATCATCCTGGCCGTCCTGGCCACCGCGCAGCTGATGGTGGTGCTCGACGCCACGATCGTGAACATCGCGCTGCCGCACGCCCAGGCCGCGCTGCACTTCTCCAACGTCGACCGGCAGTGGATCGTCACCGGTTACTCGCTCGCGTTCGGCAGCCTGCTGCTGCTCGGTGGCCGGATCGCCGACCTGTTCGGCCGCAAGCGGGTCTTCCTGATCGGGATCATCGGGTTCGCCGCGGCCTCCGCGTTCGGCGGCGCGGCCCAGAACTTCGGCATGCTGCTGACCGCCCGGGTGGTGCAGGGCGCGTTCGGCGCGCTGCTGGCGCCGGCCACGCTGTCCCTGCTCACGACCACGTTCCGCGACCCCACCGAGCGCACCAAGGCGACCGGCATCTACGGCGCCGTGGCCGGCGGGGGCGCGTCGGTCGGGCTGCTGCTGGGCGGCGTCCTGACCGAGTACCTGGACTGGCGCTGGGTCATGTACGTGAACGTGCTGATCGCGGCGTTCGCGTTCGCCGGTGGCGTGACACTGCTCAAGCAGGTCGCCATCACCGAGCGTCCCAAGCTGGACCTGGTCGGGACCGTGCTGGAAGCAGTCGGCCTGTTCGCCGTGGTCTACGGGTTCTCCAACGTGGCCATGTCGCCCGGCAGCACCGGCTGGACCAAGCCCGCCACGCTGATCTCGCTGATCGGCGGGGTCATCCTGCTGGTGGCGTTCGTGCTGGTGGAACGGCGGGTGGCGCATCCCCTGCTGCCGCTGCGGGTCGTCACCGACCGCAACCGGGCCGGCGCCTACCTGGCGATGTTCCTGGCCGCGATCGGCATGTTCGGCGTGTTCCTGTTCCTGACCTACTACCTGGAGGAGAC
>DATDIH010000182.1:0-3154 GCA_036521155.1 Streptosporangiaceae bacterium | reverse complement strand
GGGCGATGGCCCACGGCAGCGGCCTGCGATAGCGGGACGGGGCCGGTGACGAGGACGGCGAGGGTGGCGAATCGCATTCCAGCAGCATGCGGGCTCCTCCTTGGCGGGCGCTTCGTGGGCCAGCGTAGGCATTGCAGAATTTCTTTGCAAAACTATTTTGCAGAGGGATTCTGCGAGAGGGACCGGGCCGGTAGGGTGAGGTCATGGCCAGGCGCGACGTGACTGCTGGGGCCGGCGCGGACGCGGCGGCCGGGCGCAACGCGGACGCGGGATCGGGATCGGACGCGGGATCGGGATCGGACGCGGGATCGGGATCGGACGCGGGACGGGGACCCGGCTCGGGGCCGGGACCCGGCTCGGGGCCGGGACCTGGCTCGGGGCCGGGACCGGGCGAGGTGGCGCAGGGCGGCACGGGTCGCGGGCCGCGGCCGGAGACGAGCGCCGAGCGGACGGCGTTCTACCAGGCGCTGACCAACCCGGTCCGGCGGAAGATCCTCAGCTACCTCGGGTACTACGGGGCGGCCAACTCGGCCAGCGTGGCCCGGGCGCTCGGGGAGAGCACCGGGACGACCAGCTACCACCTGCGCAAGCTGGCCGAGCAGCGGCTGGTGGCGGAGATACCGGAGCGTTCGGCCGGGCGGGAGCGCTGGTGGCGGCCGCTGCCCATCCAGCACCAGGCGGCGGCGCCGGGCGAGCAGAGCGAGGCCGAACGGGCCGCCTACGCGGAATGGACCAGCCAGCGGCTCAGCGACGACATCGAGCTGTACATCCGGGCCCTGGCCGACTACGACGGGCCCCGGGGCTGGGTGCAAGGATCGCGGCACGGCACGTTCATGACCCGGGACGAGCTGCTGCGATTCTTCGGTGAGTATCTGGACCTGCTGGGCCGGTACGGGCACGACCGGGAGGACGCCCCGGCCGGGGCGCGGGCGGTGGCGATGCGCTTCCTGGCCGCACCCGCGCCGGACGAAGCCCCGGGACCGCCGCCCGGTCCCGCTGATCACGTGAGGAGCTGACGGTGCTGGTTGCGTTCTCGCTGACCCCGCTCGGGGTGGGAGAAGACGTCGGGGAGATCGTGGCCGAGGCGGTCCGGGTGGTCCGGGCCAGCGGGCTGCCCAACCGCACCGACGCCATGTTCACCACCATCGAAGGCGAGTGGGACGAGGTGATGGCCGTGGTCAAGCAGGCCACCGACGCGGTGGCGGCCCGGGCCCCGCGGGTCAGCGTGGTGCTCAAGGCCGACCTGCGCCCGGGGGTTACCGACGGCCTCACCGCCAAGGTCGAGACCGTGGAGCGTTACCTCAGCTCCCCGGAGTGACCAGTCCCGACTCGTAGGCCAGGACCACGGCCTGGGCGCGGTCCCGCAGCCCGAGCTTGGCCAGGATGCGGCCGACGTGGGTCTTGGTGGTCTGCTCGGCGATGACCAGGGTGTCGCTGATCTCGGCGTTGGACAGGCCGCGGGCGATCAGCCGCAGCACCTCGGTCTCCCGGGCGGTGAGCACCGCGAGCCCGGCCGGTGGCGGCGCACCGGCCGCGGGACGGCGGGTGAAGTCCGCGATCAGCCGCCGGGTCACCGACGGGGCCAGCAGCGCGTCGCCGGCCGCCACCACCCGGACGGCGTGCACCAGCTCGGCGGCGGTGGCGTCCTTGAGCAGGAAGCCGCTGGCCCCGGCGCGCAGCGCCTCGTACACGTAGTCGTCCAGGTCGAACGTGGTCAGCATCAGGATTCGGGGTACGTGCGGGACTGATGTGACAGATGAGGCTGGCGGGTTTTTTGTGTCGTCTGGGGTGGGTATGGCTCCCGGGGTAGGCGGGGCTTCCGAGGCAGATGGGGCTCCTGAGGCAGACGGGGCTCCTGAAGCGGGCGGGGCTCCTGAGGCGGGCGGGGATCCTGGGGTCGACGGGGCTCCAAGGACGGCTGAGGCTTCTGGGATGGGTGAGGTTTTGGGGATGGGCGAGGTTTTTGGGGCGGAGGCTCCGGACAGGATCTCGCGGGCGGCGGCCAGGCCGTCCATGACCGGCATCCGCACGTCCATCAGGATCACATCGGGCCGCAGCCGCCGCGCCGCGCGGACGGCGGCGGCGCCATCGGGGGCCTGCCCGACCACCTGGATGCCGGGCTGCGCGGCCAGCACCGCGGCGAACCCCTCCCGGACCAGGCCCTGGTCGTCGGCGATCAGGCAGCGGGTCACGGGGCGGCGCTCACCGGCAGCCGCGCGGACACCACGAATCCGCCGTCCGGGGACGGCCCGGCCGACAGCGATCCGCCCAGCAGGGCGACCCGCTCGCGCATTCCGGTCAGCCCGTGCCCGGTCCGGCGGCTCCCCTCCCCCGCCGTGACCCGCGCCGTGCCCTCCATTGGGCCCTCCATTGGGCCCTCCATTGGGCCCCCCATTGGGCTCCCCGTTGGACCCGGACCGTTGGCCACCCGGAGCAGCACGCCCTCGGCGCGATGGTCCAGGGACACGGTGACCGGGGCGCCCTGGGCGTGACGGCTGGCGTTGGACAGCGATTCCTGCACGATCCGGTAGGCGCACACGCCGACCGCCGACGGCACCGGGCCCGGGGTCACGGGGGCCGGTCCGGACAGGACCGACAGTTCGACCGGCATGCCGGCCTGGCGGGCGGCGTCGATGAGCACGGGCAGGTCGGCCAGCTGGGGCTGCGGGGCCCGCTCGGCCGGCCCGTCGTCGCGCAGCACGCCGAGCAGGCGGCGCATGTCGGCCAGAGCCTCGCGGGCGGCAGCGCTCAGCGAGCCGAACTCCTCCCGTACCGGCGTGGGCAACTCGGCCAGCCGGTAGGGGGCGGTCTCGGCCCGCACCGCCATCAGCGACAGGTGATGGGCCACCACGTCGTGCAGCTCCCGGGCGATGCGGGCCCGCTCCTGCCGCACGGCCCGGCGCGCCTGCTCCAGTTCGGCCTGGTCGGCCTGGTCGGCGACGAGGCGGCGGCGGGTGCCCACGGCGTCGACGGCCACCGCCGTCGCGGTGAAGGCCAGCGTGCCCAGGGCCCCGATGGCCAGGCCGCGCAGCCCATGGCCGACGTACAGCCACCACGGGACCAGGCTCAGGGCCCACATCCACCACAGCACCGGCCGCGGATGACGCAGCCCGGCCACGCAGAACACCACCAGCAGCAGCGGCACCTGCACCGG
>DATDIH010000181.1:0-5163 GCA_036521155.1 Streptosporangiaceae bacterium | reverse complement strand
CGCCCTGGCCGGGGTGCTGTGGACGTTCCGCCTGGCCACCGCGGTGCAGAACAACGGCCTGGGCCTCGAGCTGGACGTGGTCGCGATCGTCCTGCTCGGCGGGGTGTCCATCTTCGGCGGCAAGGGCACGCTGGCCGGCGTCGTGCTGGCGGTGATCGCCTTCGCCGGGCTGCAGAACGCCCTGCTGCTCACCAACTTCAACCAGGAGGCCACCGGCATCGTGATCGGCGCCCTCCTGCTCGTCAGCGTGTTCGCCCCGAACGCCGGCCGGCTCTTCCGGGCGGGCCCGCCCCGGTGGGCCCGCGGCCGGAGCCGCCGTCAGTCCCCCGCGGTCGGGGGCGGGACATGACCAGGCTCGGCCCGGGGACACCTCCCGGCCCGGGGACACCTCCCGGCCCGGGCGCGCGACCCACCAGACCCGACCACCAGCCCACCGGCCCGGCTCAACCCGTGCAGGACCAGTCCCTGCGCGCTCGCACAATTGAAAGGATTCAGATATGAGACGCTCGATGAAGAGAGTTTTCTGGGCACCAGCGGTGCTCCTGGTCGCCTCGGCGACGCTCGCGGCGTGCAGTTCTTCCGGGAGCGGGTCCGGCGGTTCCTCCGCGTCCGCCCCGGCAAGTTCCGGGTCCTCGGGCGCGCTGAAGACCGGACTCAAAGTGTTCATCATCCCGAAGAACCTCGGTAACCCGTACTTCACCACGGCCGACAGCGTGAAGTCCGGCGGGGCCATGGCGGCCCTGCAGACGCTGGGCGAGACCGCGACCGAGACCAGCGGGACGGCGGCCACCCCCGCCTCGCAGATCCCGGCCCTCCAGGCGGCGATCACCAAGGGCGCCAACGCACTCATCGTGTCCGCCACCGACCCGTCCGCGCTGTGCCCGACCCTGAAGGCCGCCATGGCCAAGGGCATCACCGTGGTCACCTACGACTCCGACGCCCCGACGTGCCGGAACCTGTTCGTGAACCAGGCCTCCACCGCCCAGATCGGGACCAGTGAGGTGGACCTGCTGGCCAAGGAGATCCACGACAGCGGGCAGATTGCCATCGTGTCCGCGGCCGCGTCGGCCACGAACCAGAACCAGTGGATCGGCTACATGAAGCAGGAGCTGAAGAAGTACCCGAAGATGAAGCTGGTCACGACCGTCTACGGGAACGACGACCCGACCACCGCCACCCAGGTGACCCAGGGCCTGCTGCAGCACTACCCGAACCTCAAGGGCATCATCTCGCCGACCACGGTCGGCATCCTGGCCGCCGCCCAGGTGGTCTCCTCGTCCAAGTACAAGGGCAAGGTCATCGTGACCGGGCTGGGCACGCCGGACTCGATGAAGAAGTACGTGGCCAACGGCGTGGCCCCGGCGTTCGAGCTGTGGAACCCGGCTGACCTCGGGTACCTGGCCGCCTACGCCGCGGTCAACTACGCCTCCAAGAAGATCACCAACGCCCCGGGCCAGTCCTTCACCGCGGGCAAGCTCGGCAAGTTCACCGTCGGGTCCGACGACAGCATCCTGCTGGGCCCGCCGTTTGTGTTCAACAAGGCCAACATCAACAACTTCAACTTCTGACCCAGCCGGGCGCGCGTGATCATGGGATCACTGGGGTTCTGGCCCCACCAATCCCATGATCACGCCGCCGCCGGCCTGGCCCCGGCCCACCTGGCCCTGGCCGACCGGCCCAGCGCTCGTGATCAACCGATTGGTGCCGCAGTAACAGCACCAATCGGTTGATCACGAACCGTTCGCTCGGCCCCGGCCCTGACCCTGACCGATACCCAGCCCGACCGACACACCTAAGGAGGAAACCGGTGGAGCGCGTGTGCTTCCTCGGCCGTGTCCAGCCCGACCGGCTGGCCGAGTACCGCGAACGGCACGCCGTCGTGTGGCCGGAGATGCTGGACGCGCTGCGCGAGGCGGGCTGGACCAACTATTCGCTGTTCCTGACCGACGACGGCCTTCTGGTGGGCTACCTGGAAACCGACGACTACCTGGCCGCCCAGCAACGGATGGCGGGCACCGCGGTCAACGAACGCTGGCAGGCGGACATGGCCCCGTACTTCGCGGACCTCGGCGGCCAGCACCCTGACCAGGGTTTCCGAAGGATCGATGAGATATTTCACCTGGACTGAACCGCGGGACCCGCGGGACCCGCGGGACCCGCGGGCCCCCGACCGGCGCGGCCCGCCCTGGGACCGCGCCCGGCGCGGCCCGGGATCGCGAGCTGGACGAGATCTGCTGCCTGGAGATGACCTGAGATGCCTGACCTGACCGCCGTGAAGACCGCCCTGAGGTCGCAGCGGATCGAACTCCCGTCCTGGGCTTTCGGGAACACCGGGACCCGGTTCAAGGTGTTCGCCCAGCCGGGCGTGCCCCGCACTCCGCAGGAGAAGATCGACGACGCGTCGCAGGTCCACAAGTTCACCGGCGTGGCCCCGACCGTCGCGGTGCACATCCCCTGGGACAAGGTGGACGACTACGCCGCGCTGTCCGGGCACGCCGCGGCGGGCGGCGTGGCGATCGGCGCGGTCAACGCCAACGTCTTCCAGGACGACGACTACAAGCTGGGCAGTGTGGCCAACCCCGATCCCCGGGTGCGCCGCAAAGCCGTGGCCCAGCTGACGGAATGCGTCGACATCATGGACGCCACCGGATCGCGCGACCTCAAGCTGTGGTTCGCGGACGGCACCAACTACCCGGGCCAGGACGACATCACCGCGCGCCAGGACCGGCTGGCCGAGGCCCTGGCGCAGGTGTACACCCGGCTCGGCCCGCAGCAGCGGATGCTGCTGGAGTACAAGCTGTTCGAGCCGTCGTTCTATACCACCGACGTCCCGGACTGGGGCACATCGCTGCTGCACTGCCAGGCGCTCGGGCCGCAGGCCGAGGTGGTCGTGGATACCGGGCACCACGCGCCCGGCACGAACATCGAGTTCATCGTGGCCCTGCTGCTGCGGGCCGGCCGGCTCGGCGGATTCGACTTCAACAGCCGCTTCTACGCCGACGACGACCTGATGGTCGGCGCCGCCGACCCGTTCCAGCTGTTCCGGATCATGCGCGAGGTGGTAGCCGCGGACGCGCTGCGCCCCGAGGCCGGCATCGCGTTCATGCTGGACCAGTGCCACAACATCGAGGCCAAGATCCCGGCCCAGATCCGCTCGGTGATGAACGTCCAGGAAGCCACGGCCAAGGCCCTGCTCATCGACACCGCCGCGCTGGCCGCCGCCCAGCAGGCCGGCGACGTGCTCGGCGCCCACGCCGTATTCATGGACGCGTACAACACCGACGTCCGCCCGCTGCTCGCGCAGCTGCGCGAGGACATGGGCCTGGACCCCGACCCCGTCACCGCCTACCAGCGCTCGGGTTACGCCGAGAAGATCATCGCCGACCGCGTGGGCGGCACCCCGGCCAGCTGGGGCAGCTGATCGGTGCCGCCGTGGTGAGGGCGCCCGTGATCAGCGCACCGCTTCCGCGCCAGCATGGCAGGTGAAATTCAATATCCCGCAACGAAAACCACCGCGGTGGCGTCCCTTCGAAAAGGAGTCATGACATGGCCGCGCAGGCACCGCCCGAAGTCACCGACCTGCTGCAGCGCAGCAACCGGCTCGGGTCGGATCCGGCCCACACCAACTACGCCGGCGGCAACACCTCGGCCAAGGGGCTGGCGGGTGACCCGGTGACCGGCGAGCCGGTCGAGCTGATGTGGGTCAAGGGGTCCGGCGGGGACCTGGGCACGCTGACCGCCGGCGGCCTGGCCGTGCTGCGGCTGGACCGGCTCCGCGCGCTGACCGGGGGGTACCCGGGGGTGGAGCGCGAGGACGAGATGGTGGCCGCGTTCGACTTCTGCCTGCACGGCAAAGGTGGTGCGGCGCCGTCCATCGACACGGCCATGCATGGGCTGGTGGACGCGAAGCACGTGGATCACCTGCATCCGGACTCCGGGATCGCGTTCGCCACCGCGGCCGACGGCGAGGAACTGACCCGGGCCTGCTTCGGGGACCGGGTGCGGTGGGTGCCGTGGCGGCGGCCCGGGTTCCAGCTCGGCCTGGACATCGCCGCCGTGGCCCGGGAGCACCCGGAAGCGATCGGGGTGGTCCTCGGCGGTCACGGGATCACCGCCTGGGGCGCGACCAGCGAGGAGTGCGAGGCCAACTCGCTGGCCATCATCGCGGCCGCGCAGCAGTACCTGGACTCCCGCGGCGCCGCGGAGCCGTTCGGGCCGGTGATTCCCGGCTACGAGCCGCTGCCCGAGGCGGAGCGGCTGGCCCGGGCCGCGGCGCTGGCCCCGGTCCTGCGCGGCCTGGCCTCGACCGACCGCCCGCAGGTCGCGCACTTCACCGACCGCCCGGTGGTACTGGATTTCATCGCGCGGGAGAAGCATCCGGCACTGGCCGCGCTCGGCACCTCCTGCCCGGATCATTTCCTGCGCACCAAGGTCCGCCCGATGGTGGCGGACCTCCCGCCGTCGGCGCCGCTGGACGACGTGATCGCCCGGCTCGGCGAGCTGCACGTCGCCTACCGGAAGGACTACCGCGCGTACTACGACCGGTACTCCGGCGCCGGCACGCCGCCGATCCGCGGCGCCGATCCCGCGATCGTGCTGGTCCCCGGGGTGGGGATGTTCAGCTTCGGGGCGGACAAGCAGACCGCCCGGGTGGCCGGCGAGTTCTACGTGAACGCCATCAACGTGATGCACGGCGCCGAGGCCGTGTCCTCCTACTCCCCCATCCCGGAGAGCGAGAAGTTCCGCATCGAGTACTGGGCCCTGGAGGAGGCCAAGCTGCGGCGGCGCCCCCAGCCCAAGCCGCTGGCCACCCGGGTCGCGCTGGTCACCGGGGGCGGATCCGGGATCGGCCGGGCCACCGCGGAGCGGCTGGCCGCCGAGGGCGCCTGCGTGGTGGTGGCCGACCGGGACGGCGGCGCCGCCGCCAAGGTGGCCGAGGCGATCGGGGCCGGGGCCCGGCCAGCGGCCGATATCGCGGTCGCGGTGACCTCCGACGTCACCGACGAGGACAGCGTGGCCGATGCCTACCGGCAGGCGGCGCTGGCCTTCGGCGGGGTGGACCTGGTGGTCAGCAACGCCGGGCTGTCCATCTCCCGGCCGCTGCTGGAGACCACCGTGGACGACTGGGACATCCAGCACAACGTGATGGCCCGGGGGTCGTTC
>DATDIH010000180.1:0-20830 GCA_036521155.1 Streptosporangiaceae bacterium | reverse complement strand
GCCTGCTGACCGAGTACCTCGACTGGCGCTGGTGCCTGTACGTGAACTTGGTCTTCGCCGTCGTGGCGGCCGTCGGCGCGGCGCTGCTGCTGCGCCATCAGCGCCGGACCGGCCCGGTGCGGCTGGACCTGGCTGGGGTTGTGCTCGTGTCGGCGTCGATGTTCTGCCTGACGTACGGCTTCGCGAACGCGGCTACGCATAACTGGCACACGCCGTCGACGTGGGGTTTCCTGGCCGCCGGCGTCGCGTTGCTGGTCGCGTTCGCCGCCTGGCAGTTCCGTGCGCCTCACCCGCTGCTGCCGCCGCGGGTCGTGCTCGACCGCAACCGCGGTGGTGCCTACCTGGCCATCCTGGCCGTGGGCGCGGGCATGTTCGGCATCTTCCTGTTCCTGACCTACTACCTGCAGATCATCCTGGGGTACTCGCCGCTGAAGACCGGGGTCGCGTTCCTGCCCACGATCGCCATGGTCATGCTGTTCGCGCAGATCGCCAACGTCGTGCTGATGCCTCGCATCGGGCCGAAGCTGCTGGTCGGGGTGGGCATGCTGCTGGCTGCGGCCGGCATGGCCTGGCTGACCCGGCTCGGCGTGCACTCCACCTACGGCGCCAGCATCGTCGGGCCGATGATGGTGGCCGGGGCCGGCATCGGCCTGTCGATGCCGCCCTCGATGAACACGGGCACGTTCGGGGTGGCCCCGTCCGACGCCGGGGTGGCCTCGGCCACGCTGAACGTCGGCCAGCAGCTGGGCGGCTCGATCGGCACCGCGCTGCTCAACACCATCGCCACCAGCGCCGCGGCCACCTATCTGACCGGGCTGCACCTCAGCCGGGCCGCTCTGGCCAGCCCCCGGGGCAAGCTGGCCCTGGCAACGGGCCAGGTGCACGGTTACACCACGGCGTTCTGGTGGACGGCAGGCATCTTCGCGGGCGGCGGCATCGTGTGCGCGCTGCTGATGCGGTGGGGCCCGCTGGCCCGCCAGGCCGGAGCCGAGCCTGAGCTGCCCGCGGATCAGCCCGCGACCGGCCCTTCGGTCCCCGCCTGATCGCGGGGCAGCACGATGGTGAACGATGTGCGACCCGGGCGGCTGGTCACGCTGACCGTGCCCTGGTGGGCGATGACCACCGCCTTGACGATGGCCAGCCCGAGGCCCGTGCTGCCGGCGGCGTGGGATCGGGATGAATCCCCGCGTACAAATCTTTCGAACAATTCGGGCAGGAGATCCGGCGGGATACCCGGGCCATTGTCGGTCACGCTGAGCTGAACGGCGGGCACACCGACTCCACCCGCCACGGCCACGGTGATCTCCGAGTCGGCCGGGGTGTGCTTGGCCGCGTTGCTGAGCAGGTTGCTGAGTACCTGGCGGAGCCGCATCTCGTCGCCGCGGACGGTGAGCGGCTCGTCGGGCAGTTCCAGCCGCCACCGGTGTGACGGGCTGGCCACCCTGGTGTCGCTGGTGGCCTCGATGGTCAGCATGGTCAGGTCGACCGGCTCGGTGGCCAGCGGCCGGCCTGCGTCCAGCCGGGCCAGCAGCAGCAACTCGTCGACCAGCACGCTCATCCGGGCCGACTCGGACTGCACCCGTTCCAGGGCGTGGGTCACGTCCTCGGGGACCGGGCCGCCCTGGCGCAGGGCCAGTTCGGCATAACCACGGATAGCCGACAGGGGAGTGCGCAGCTCGTGGCTGGCGTCGGCCGCGAACCGGCGCAGCCGGGTCTCGCTCGCGGCCCGGTTGGCCAGGGCCGACTCCACGTGCTGGAGCATCCGGTTGAACGCGGCCCCGACCCGGCCCACCTCGGTGCGCGGGTCGTCGTTGGGTACCCGGGCCGGCAGGTGGACCTCGCCGGTGTCCAGCGGCAGTTCGGTGACCATGGTCGCGGTGGTCGCGACCCGGCGCAGCGGCCGTAGCGAGAACCGCACCAGCCCCAGCCCGGTCCCCGCGACCAGCACGACCACCACCGCGAACACCGCTATCTCGGCGATTTCGACGTTCCGCAGGGTGTGCTCGACGCCGCGCAGCGGCAGGCCGGTCAGCAGCACGCCCCCGCTGGGGCTGCGTACCGCGGTCAGCTCGTAATCGCCGTAGAGCGAGGACAGCGTGCGGGTGTAGATCGGCGCTTGCGGCAGCGAGTTGTTGTCGTTCGGGTTGTTGTTGTTCTTCGGCTTGGGCGGGTCGTAGACCTTCAGGGCCCGGAGGGTGACGGCGTCAGCAGCGGACAGGTGGCACTTGCCGTCGGGGACGATGATGGGCTGGCTCACGCTCCCGGACGAGGTCAGCCAGGCGTCGAACGTGCCCGCCGACTGGCCGCGGATGTTGGGCCCGCAGTTGGGCGAGTCCCCGTCCGGGTCCCTGCTCTGGCGCGAAGACGTCCAAGCCGACGTGCTGGTCTGCGGGGGAGGGTTGTTCCCGCAGGTGACGTAGGCCCGGGAGGTGGCTTCCTGCAGCTGGGTGTGGAAGTTGGCCATCAGCTGGCGGCTGAGCACGGTGTAGGTGGCGAAGCCCAGCACCGCACAGGTCACGATGACCAGCGCGACCAGGCTGACCACCAGGCGGGCGGTCAGGCTGCCGCGGATCAGCGGCCCCCACGGGCGGCCGATCCGGCTGGCCAGCGACGCGCCACCCGCCATCAGTTACCTGGCTTCAGCACGTACCCGACGCCGCGCACGGTGTGGATCAGCGGCGAGCGGCCCGCGTCGATCTTCTTACGCAGATAGCTGATGTAGAGCTCGACCACGTGGGCCTGGCCGCCGAAATCGTAGTTCCAGACCCGGTCCAGGATCTGTGCCTTGGACAGCACCCGGCGCGGATTGCGCATCAGGAACCGGAGCAGCTCGAACTCGGTCGCGGTCAGCTCGATCAGCTCACCGCCCCGGCGCACCTCGCGGGCGTCCTCGTCCATGGTCAGGTCGGCCACGGACAGGGACCCCTCGCTCTGGGTCCGGGTCAGGTCGGCCCGGCGCAGCAGCCCCCGCAGCCGGGCCAGCACTTCCTCCAGGCTGAACGGCTTGGTCACGTAGTCGTCGCCGCCGGCCGTGATGCCGGCGATCCGGTCTTCCACCGCGTCCCGCGCGGTCAGGAACAGCACACAGACACCCGGGCTCTCGGCCCGCAGCCGCCGCAGGACCTCCAGCCCGTCGAAGTCCGGCAGCATGATGTCCAGGATCACCGCGTCTGGCTGGAACTCGCGGGCGATGCTGACCGCGTCGCCGCCGGTGCCGGCCGTGCGGGTTTCCCAGCCCTCGTAGCGCAGCACACTGCCGAGCAGCTCAGCCAGGCTGGGCTCGTCGTCGACGACCAGCACGCGGATCGCGGTGCCGTCGGGCCGCCGCGCTCCCGCGGGCGCCGTCATGGTGGCGGAACTCTGCGGTGTACTCATGGTCATCCCCTGTAGCTCTTTATTACCTCAACACTGTCTGATTCCGCCCAGCACAGCTTCAGCAGTAGATCTGAATTTCCTCTGAGCATCGGCAGTGCTATTTGGTCGGGGAGTTATTCGGCGGGCCAGCCAGCCACGGTTTCGACTCGCCCGGAGTCGGTGACCAGCCGGGACGGCAGGTGCTGGGCCGCCAGCCAGCCGGGGGCGACCTCGCCGCGGATGATGGCGGCGGTGCTGGCCGCGTTGGCATCGGCGCAGGTGGCCGCGGTTACTGAGACCGTGCGCCAGACCGGCGCCGGGGGCAGTCCGGTGCGCGGGTCCAGGATGTGGTGCAGCACGCTGCCGCCGCGGCGCCAGCGGCGGGCGGTGGTGCTCGAGGTGGCCAGGCCGCCGCTGACGATGGCCACGGTGACCGCCGGGCCGCCGGGATCCTCGTCGGGCCGGCCGGTGATGTCCTGCACGCGGATGCGCCAGCCGCCCTCCGGAGCCGGGCCGGCCACCGAGATGTCTCCGCCCAGCCCGACCAGGACGCCGCACTGCACGGCGGCGCTGATCCGGGCCGCCGCTCGGTCCGCGGCCCAGGCCTTGGCGGTGGCGCCCAGGTCGAGCCGGACCCCGGGCGGCACGGTCACGGTGCCCGCCGCCCGGTCCAGGCAGACCTGCCGCCAGCCGGGCACGGCCCGGACGACCAGGTTGATGGCGGGGCCGTCCGGCGGGATCAAGGTGAAATCGCGGTCGTATCCGGCTGCGGCGATGGCTTCCCCGACCGTCGGGTCCACGTCCCCGCCGGTCAGTTCGGCGGCTCGCAGCGCCACCGCGATGGCTTCGGCCAGCAGTGGGCTGACCGCGGTGGGCCGCCCGGCGGCCTGGTCCAGCTGGGCCAGCTCGGAGTCGGGCCGGAACCGGCTGCAGGCCGCGTCGAGGTCGGCCAGGTCGGTGGTCAGCATGGCCCGGGCCGAGGCCAGGGCGGCAGGGTCGGTGACGGTCAGGTGAACCAGGCAGCCGAGCGCCGTCCAGGTCGCGGTCGCCGTCCCGGCGTCCGTGCTGACCATCGCTTCCTCCCCCTTGAGTTATGGACCGGTCCCTGAGTCATGGACCTGCCCACGGTCTACCTAACCTCACCTTCCTGATTAGTTCCTGAGCGTCAGCTCTGAAGATCAGGAATTATCGAAGGTCGGTCAGCCGGGTTGTCAGCTGTGCTCGAGCACCCGGCTGAGCTTGGACGCGGAGGCCGACGGACGGGCGCCGGCCGCCTTCAGCAGGTCACCGGCGGCGCCGAGCACATCGGGTTCGCCCGACATCAGCTCGACCTCGATCTCGTGCCAGGTCAGCGGCTCAGCCGCGGTGGGCTGGGCGCCGGCGGGCAGCCGGTAGCCGGTGACATGGTCGTCAGCGACCTCGGCCCGGGCCTGGCCGCCCGGCGTGGTCAGCCGGCGGATCACCCGGGTGGTGTTCAGCTGCACGATCGGCCGCAGTGGCTTCCCGCCGGTGAACTCGGCCACCATGGCCTGCATCTCCTCCGGCACGGTCCTGACACCGGCGCTGGTACCGGCGCCGGTGTCAGGTTCGAGGGGCAGATGCCGCTCGCGCCGGGTGCCGGGCCGGACCGGGAGCTTGAGGTGCCAGGCGTCGTCCTCGCCGCCGGTGCGGCGGCGCAGCGTCACCTTGTTCGCGGCCAGCCGCAGGTCGTCTGTGTCGAAGTAGGTGGCGTTCATATGGAAGGTCTCAGGCTCGGTCACCGAGTAGCCAGCCAGCTTCCCGAGGTCGGGGAGTTCGAAATCGGGGCCAGCGTCGTACTTCTGCTCGATCTCCAGCTGGTCCGTGGCAGCGTTCATGGGCCCCAAGGTTACGAGAGGTCCAGCGGGTACACCACGAACGTGGTGTGCGGTCGTGTGAGGACTGACTCACCCTCGCCCGGGGTCACCCCGTCGCCGGCCCGGCCCGGGTAGGCCCGGACGCCGAAGTTCCGGGTTCCCGGGCGCCCGGCCGCGTCCCACGCCTCCAGCAGGGCGGCCAGGTTCGCCGCCAGTTCGGCCCCGTCCGGGCCGTAGCCGAGCACGCTGAGCTCGAACCGCGGGGCTGCCCGCAGACCCCGCCGGCTCCGCCGTTCGGCGGGCGGACCAGCGGCCGGATCAGTGGGCGGCCCGGCGGCGCCACCCGGCTCCGGCGGGTAGTTCGCGGGCCGGGCCAGCACGGCAAAGCTGCCCGCCTGATCGAAGACCCCGGCCGTGACCTGCTGGCCGTGCAGGCTGGTGGGAGCGCGGAGCAACGCGGTGGCCCCGGCCTCACCGGAGTCGCTGAGCATGCCCAGACGCGGCTCGTGCAAGCCCAGCCACAGCCCGAGCCCATCGAACAACTGGGCCGGGCCCGCCAGGACCCGGGTGGCCCGCTCGGCCGCGGGCCCGCCCGGCGCTTCCAGGTTCGCGGCCAGCGTGGCCAGGTCCACCGTCCGGGAGTCGGGCAGGGTGAGGGACAGCTCGTGGTGGCCGCCGATGACCTGGGTCCGTTCCGGCCCGGCCAGGCTGCCGCGCATGCGCATGAACCCGCACGGCACCACCGACCGGCTCAGCCACACCCCACCAGCTTCCGCGGTCCGCTCGAAGGCGATGGAGCGCTGCGACCCGCGCAGGTCGAGCGGGACCACGATCCGCCCGTCCGGCCCCAGCTGGTCCAGCCAGGCCGGAGCCAGGTCGCTGACCCCGACGGTGGCGATCACCCGGTCGTAGGGTGCGCCGGCCGGGTAACCCTCGGCGCCGTCGCCGGCCGTCACCATCACCTCCGGGTAGCCCGCGGCCGCCAGATGGGCCGCGGCCTCGCGGGCCACGTCCCGGTCCAGGTCGACGGTGATCACGGTCCCGGACGGCCCCACCAGGTACTTCATCAGCGCCGCGTTGTAGCCGGTGCCCGCGCCGATCTCCAGCACCCGCTGGCCGGGCTCCAGCCCGAGCTGATCCAGCATGATGGCCATGATCGTGGGCTGGGAGGACGAACTGGTTGGCTGGCCGTCCGGGCCGCGCCGGGTCACGATGGCGTCGTCGCGGTAGGCCACCTCGGGCGGTATCCCGGGCAGGAACAGGTGCCGCGGCACCACCCGCAGGGCCTCGATCACCGGGGCGCTCACCGTCCGGTCGGCCGCAGTCAGTTCGGCGACCATGCGATCCCGCATCCGGGCCAGTTCGGTGCTCATCACGGCGAGCCCATCACGCCACGCCGGTTATGACAAACGCGGCATCTTGGCCCGGGCGCGGGCCAGGGCCGGCCGCAGTGGCCGGCGGCCGCGCACGGCCGCCGCGACCAGCACACCCAGGGCCAGCAGGCCCGCGAGCACGTAGGCGTCACCGGCCAGCGTCTGGACCAGGTTCCAGTGGTACTCGTTGTAGGCCGGGTTGTCGCCGTAGGCGTAGTAGCGGGTGGGGCTGTACCAGATCCAGCCCGCCGGCACCAGGGCCGCCTTGTGCGACCAGAACTGCGGGAAGGCCGCGAACACCGCGAACAGCGCCACCACCCCCGGCCACCACGCCAGCCGGGCCCGGCCCCGGGCCCGGGCCGCCCGGTGCCCCAGGTAGGCCAGGCCCGGCGCCACCCACACCCAGTGGTGGTCCCAGGACAGCGGGGACACCAGGAGCCCGGTCAGCGCGCAGGCCAGCATGCCCGGCACGGGCTGGCCCGCCCGGTACAGGGCCGCCGCCGCGACCAGGCCGACGACCGCCACCGTGATGGCCACGGCCAGCCAGGCGCCGCCCGCGCCGTTCACGCTGCCGATGAACCGGGTCATCATGCCGCGCAGCGACTGGTTGCCGCGGGTGCCCATGAACGTGATCCGGTTGGCGTTCAGGAACAGGCCGTCCCACCAGTACCGGGCCGAGGCTCCGGGCAGCACCGCGTAGCCGATCCCAATGGTGGCCGCGAACGTGCCCGCGGCCACCGCCGCCTGCCGGAACCGGCCGGTCAGCAGCAGGTAGGGGATGAAGATGAGCGGGACCAGTTTGATGCCCGCGGCCAGGCCGATGCCGATGCCATTCCACCAGCGGGGCCGGGGCCGGGTCAGGTCCATCACCACGAGCAGCATGAGCAGCAGGTTGATCTGGCCCAGGGCCAGGTTCTGCTGGATCGGCTCGGTGACCAGGGCGGCCGCGGCCACCAGCAAGGCGGCGCCGGCCCGGACCCGGCGGCTGGGGTAGCCCAGGGCGCCGAACGTCAGCCACACCGACAGCAGCAGAGCGGCCAGGCTGATGATCGTCATGACCCAGCGCAGGGCCAGCCACGACAGCAGCGAACCGCCCGCGAAAATAATCGCCGCGATGGGTGCGTAAGTAAACGAAACCCGATATTTGCCGTGCCATGAATACAATCCGGCAGAGTGGTTGTAATTACCCGGCGGTGAAGCGTGCCGGGTAATTAGTCCGCCCGCCCGGTATACGACAAGGTCGCGCATTTGACCCAGGGCGGAAAGGTGGTTGGCCAGGTCGGCGATATAGACCGTGAGGACACCGGCGAAAATCGCGATGCCCGCAATCAGCAGCCACGTCCGGCCACGCGGCGGGCGGGTCCGGATAGGGCCGGTTTCGACCCGCACGGGCGGCGCCGGAGCAATCGCCACTGTCCGACTGGTCTGCCCGTTTGGTGTGGTTACCGGCGAGGCGGCGGCCTGTGCGGCGGCCTGTGGAGCCGACACCGGGGCAACGGCCTGTTGTGCCTCTGCCACCGAATTCCCTTCGTCTGCCCGGCGCGCAGAGCGCGCTCGCATTCCACCGTTTTCCCGGCGATGAATTCAGGCCTGACGCAGATACTAACGGTTAAGCGAATGACAAAGTTCCCGGCTTGTGAACCCCGGAAAAGGGATATATCCGTAATGACTTCCGAAGCAGAACATAAAAGTGGCCGACGGCGGTGCCGTCGGCCACTTCTAGTTACGAAAATTGTGAGCGAGATCTAAGCGGTGTCAGAGTCCCGGGACGTGGGCGAACCGGCGACGCGGGTCTCCTCCACCGCGGTGTTGGGCGGGGTAGCGGTCTCCGGGGCAGTCTGGGGCTCAGTGGTGTCGGTCACCCTCGGTGTGTCGGTGCGGGTGTCGTCCAGGCGATGGCTGTCGTCGAGACGGCTGTCGGTCGTGCTGGCGTGCGCGCCGACCGGCTCGCGAACCGGGACGGTGTCGTCGGCGGGCAGCTGCTCCACCGGCGGCGCGTCAACCGGCGCCTCGGCGGCCAGCCGCTCCCGGTGACCGATCACGGTGAAGCGGCCCAGAGCCACCGCGGCCAAAAACACGATGACCACACCCAGGCCGGTGAAGAAGCCGATCTGCTCGGTGACCCGGTGCAGGTTGTCGCCGACCGGACGGCCGGCGTTGCCGCCGATCGTCCACAGCGTGCTGAGCAGGCCGCCGAGTACGAACCAGGCGCCGCTCAGCGCGGCCAGCCAGGCGCCGAAGATCCCGGCCGGCCGGCTGGCTGACCCGCCGACGATCAGGCCACCCAGGATCGCGCCCGCGGCGGGCAGAATCTCCAGCCACAGGCGGCCAGTGGTATAGGTCCACGCCTTGTCCGGCGTGTAGGCGTAATGGAAGTACGGGCCGACGAAGGCGATGAGGCCGCCCCAGATACCGAGCAGCACCAGCAGCGCTCCGTTGAGGGCGCCGCGGCTCCGCGGAACCCGCAGCATCCCTGTCATAACGATCACTCCTCGCGCTGGGGGATGAGGGCTGGTGAACTTGTGCCAACGCGATACCCCCCACAACGCTTTGTATGCCGGGCTTGCCGGTATCGGTCACGTCACGAAGTGGCCAGCAGACACTGCCGTAGGTAACCATCGTGCGCACGGGTAGGGTCACCTCCGTGGACACCCGCCGCCTGGTGCCGCGCACCGATGTGCTGCTGGCCGACCCGCGGCTGGCCGACGCCGAACGCCGGCTCGGACGGGCGCTGGTCAAGGCGGCCGTGACCCAGGCCCAGGATCAGGTGCGCCGGGGTGAAGTGCCGCCGGACCAGGCTCTGGACGCCGCCCTGGCCGGGCTGCCGGTCCGGGCCGCCACCTTGACCCCGGTGATCAACGCGACCGGGGTGCTGCTGCACACCAACCTGGGCCGCGCCCCGCTGTCGGCCGCCGCCGCTGACGCGCTGCTGGCCGCGGCAGGCCCCACCGACGTGGAGTACGACCTGGCCACCGGGGCGCGCGGGCGGCGGGGGCGGGGTGCGCTGGCCGCGCTGGCCACGGCGGTGCCCGCGGCCGGGCGGGTGCACGTGGTCAACAACAACGCCGCTGCCCTGGTGCTGGCCGCCACCGCGCTGGCCGCCGGGCGGGAGATCGTGATCAGCCGCGGTGAACTGGTAGAGATCGGCGATGGGTTCCGGCTCCCGGACCTGCTGGCGTCCACCGGCGCCCGGCTCTGCGAGGTCGGCACCACCAACCGGACCACGGTGGCCGACTACACCGCGGCCATCGGCCCGGACACCGGATTCGTGCTCAAGGTCCACCCGTCGAACTTCCGGATCGAAGGCTTCACCGCCCAGGCCAGCGTGGCCGGCCTGGCCACGGCCCTGGCCGGCCAGGATGGGCGGGACGGTCCGGCGGTCCCGCTGGTGGCCGACATCGGGTCCGGGCTGCTGGCCCCGCATCCGGCGCTGCCCGACGAGCCGGATGCCCAGACCACGCTGCGGGACGGCGCCGACCTGGTCACCGCGAGCGGCGACAAGCTGCTGGGTGGCCCCCAGGCCGGGCTGCTGCTCGGCCGGGAGCCACTGGTCACCCGGCTGGCCCGGCACCCGCTGGCCCGGGCCCTGCGAGTCGACAAATTGACCCTGGCCGCGCTGGAAGCCACCCTCACCGGGCCGCCGGCCCCGGTCATGCGGTCGCTGGCCGCCGATCCTGCTGAGCTCTTTACCCGGGTCGAAGGTCTGGTGGCTGGGCTGTCCCGCGCCGGGATCGACGCCCGTACCGCTCGCACCGAGGGCGCGGTCGGTGGCGGCGGGGCTCCCGGTGTGCCGCTGCCGAGCGCCGCGGTGAGCGTGCCCAAGGCCCTGACCGGTCCGTTGCGCACCGGGCCCTCGGTCCAGGCCGGGCAGGTCCCGGCGGTCGTCGGCCGGGTCGAGGGCGGCCGCCTGCTGCTCGACCTGCTGGCCGTGGCCCCGGCCGACGACGGCACCCTGACTAAGGCCGTCCTGGCCGCAGCTGTGGCCGCCGGGTGACCGTCACCCAGGTCATCGCCACCGCCGGCCACGTTGACCACGGCAAGTCGACCCTGGTCCGCGCGCTCACCGGCATGGAACCGGACCGGTGGGAAGAAGAGCGCCGTCGCGGCCTCACCATCGACCTGGGGTTCGCCTGGATGGACGAGCCGGACGGGCCGGACGGGCCGGGTGTCGCGTTCGTGGACGTGCCCGGGCACGAGCGCTTCGTGCCCAACATGCTGGCCGGGCTGGGCCCCGTGCCCGCGGTGCTGATGGTGGTGGCCGCCGACGGGGGCTGGATGCCGCAGTCCGCCGAGCACCTGGCCGCCATCAACGCGCTCGGCATCTCCCACGGAATCCTCGCCGTCACCCGCGCCGACCTGGCCGACCCCGGCCCGGTACTCCGCCGGGCCCAGGCCGAGCTGGCCGCCACCAGCCTGGGCCACGTCGAGGCGGTCGCGGTCAGCGCGGTGACCGGCGCCGGCCTGCCCGAACTGCGCCAGGCCCTGGCCCGCCTGGCCCAGGACCTCCCCGTGCCCGACCCGGCCGCGCCGGTCCGGCTCTGGGTGGACCGGGCGTTCAGCATCAGGGGCAGCGGCACGGTGGTGACCGGCACCCTGCCCGCGGGAACCGTGCGCACCGGCGGGGAACTGCTCCTGACCCCATCCCTGCGGCCGGTACGGGTGCGCACCATCGAGTCCCGCCAGCGTTCCGCGGACCAGGTGCAAGGTGTGGCCCGGGTCGCGCTGAACCTGCGTGGCGTGCCCCGCGAGATCCCCGCCCGCGGCATGGCCCTGATCGATCCGGACCGATGGACGCTGACCAGCACAGTCGACATCCGGTGCGAGCTCCCCGGCCCCGACCGGCCCGCGAGCGCAGGCGGCCCAGCGGCCACGGCCGCCGAGGCCCGGCTGCCCCGTGACCTGACGGTCCACATCGGCTCAGCCCGAACCCCGGCCCGCGTCCGTGTGCTCAACCCCACCCGCCCCGGCCACCCCGCTAGCCCCGGCAACCCCACCGGCCCACAAACCACACAGGCCCCAGAAGGCACTCCCCGCACGGTACTGGCCCGCCTCACCTTGCGCGACCCGCTGCCATTGCACGTAGGGGACCGGCTGCTCCTGCGCGACCCCGGTGCAGCCGGCCTGTTCATCCTGGGCGCGACCGTGCTGGACGTGACCCCGCCCCCGCTGACCCGGCGCGGGGCCGCCGCGGCCGCCGCCACCGAACTGGGCTCCTGGCCCGCCACCCCCGGGGTCGCCAACCTGCTCGGCCGCCATGGCCTGCTGCGGCAGCCGGCCCTGGCCGCCATGGGCCTCACCGGCGGGCCGAAGCCAGTGGCGGGGGACTGGCTGGCCGACCCGGGCTTCTGGACCGCGGCCCGGGAGCAACTGACCAAGCTGGTCGTCGACCACGCCACCCGGAACCCGCTGGCCGTGGGCCTGCCGGTGGAGGCGGCCCGCGCCGCGCTGCACCTGCCTACCCGCGCACTGTCCGAAGCCCTGGCCCGGCCCGCCGCCGGGCAGCCTCCGGCCGTGACAGTGCACGACGGCTACCTGACCGCGGCCCAGGCTCCGAACGAGGCGGGCCAGCCGGGCCCGGTCCGCCCAGCCCAAGTGCCGGAGCGGCTGCTGACCGCGGTCCGCGCCGTCCGCTCGGACCTGGCTGGCGGCCCGTTCCGGGCCCCGGAGGCGGCCCGGCTCCAGGAACTGGGCCTGGACACCAAGTCGATCGCGGCCGCGGCCCGGGCCGGCCTGCTGCTGCGGGTCAGCGACCAGATCGTGCTGGCTCCCGGGGCCGACACCGAGGCCGCCCAAGCTCTGGCCCAGCTACCGCAGCCGTTCACCACCGCTCAGGCCCGCCAGGTCCTCGGTACCACCCGGCGCGTGGCCATCCCGCTGCTGGAGTACCTGGACCGGGCCCGCATCACCGAACGCCTGCCCGACGACCGCCGCCGCCTACGCTGACCAACCCGGCCAGCAGGTCCGCGGCCACCGACGTCCCGTCAGTCCGGATCCTGGCCGCCACCGCGGCTGAGCGAGTCCGCGTCTCGGGGGCCAGGACCGTCGTGAGCGCGGCCGACAGCGACCCAACGGTTGATGCCGCGCTTCACACCGCCAGCCAGGCCGCGGTGTCGGGGGGCAGCTTGCCATCCTCGATCGGGCCGCTGGCCAGCAGCACCTTGCTGTGCGGTGGCAGCGTCACCTCGGCCGGGCCGGTGTTGGCCGCGAACACGAACCTGGGCTCGCGGCTGAAGAACAGCGTGCCGTCCGGGCCGTCCAGCCACTGCATGCGGTGACCGTCCTGGCCATCGCTCTCCCCGAAGCCGAGGGCCGGATGGGTGCGCCGCAACTGCAGCGCCTGCCGGTAGAGGGTCAGGAACGAGTCCGGGTCACCGAGTTGCTCGGCCACGCTGTAGTGCCCCCAGTAGCTGGGCTGGGGCAGCCACGGCGCAGTCGCCTCTCGATGGCCCGGGTCGGGGGAGAAGCCGAACGAAGGCCCGGTCGCCGTCCACGGCAGCGGCACCCGGCAGCCGTCCCGGCCCGGGTCCGTACCCTTGGACCGGATAAACGCCGGGTCCTGGCGCGCGTCGTCGGGCAGCTCGACCACCTCCGGCAGGCCCAGTTCCTCGCCCTGGTAGAGATAGGCCGAACCGGGCAGCGCCAGCATCAGCAGCGCGGCCGCCCGGGCCCGGGCCGCCCCCACCCGCAGTTCGGGGTCGCCGACCTGCGGCAGCTTGCCCGCGCGCCGCGGCCCGCCGCCCTCATTGACCGCGTACCGCGTCACCGGCCGGGTCACGTCGTGGTTGCTGATCACCCACGGGGCGCGGTCCCCGCCCGCCATGGCATTGATCGCGTCGATCGAATCCCGCAGCTCGGCCGCGTCCCAGCGGGACAGGATCAGCTGGAAGTTGAACACCTGCGGCAGCCCGCTGCCCGCCAGGTACGGCGCCAGCGTGGCCGGGGTCTCGTACCAGACCTCACCCACCGCGGTGCGCGGGCCCGGGAACTCCCCGGGCTCGTAGGAGTCGAGGATTACCCGCCACAACCGGTACAGCTCCTGCAGCTCGGCGCGGTGGTAGTAGGCCGACGGGCGGTTGTCCATGGCCGCCGCCTCGTCCAGGTCGGCCAGGTCCGGCGCCTTGAACAGCCCGTGGGCCACGTCGATCCGCAGCCCGGCCGCCCGGCGGCCCAGCCAGAACCGGATGATCTCCTCGAAGTAGCTGGTCACCGCGGGATTACGCCAGTTCCAGTCGGGCTGGCCAGAGTCGAACAGGTGCAGATACCACTGGCCCAGGCGGCCGTCTGGCTCAGTGACCCGGGTCCAGGCGGAGCCATGGAAGGCCGACTGCCAGTTGTTGGGTGGCTCGTTCCCGTCCGGCCCGCGCCCGTCGCGGAACAGGAACATCTCCCGCTCCGGGCTGCCCGGTGCCGCGGTCAGCGCCGCCTGGAAGTATGGGTGCTCGGAGGAACAATGGTTCGGCACCAGGTCGATGATGACCCGTAGCCCGAGCTCGGCGGCTTCGGCTACCAGTTCGTCGAACCCGGCCAGTGTGCCGATCCGCGGGTCCACGTCCCGGTAGTCGGCCACGTCGTAGCCGCCGTCGGCCAGCGGTGACGGGTAGAACGGTGTCATCCAGATCGCGTCCACCCCGAGGTCGGCCAGGTAGGGCAGGCGCGCGCGCACGCCTTCCAGATCCCCGATCCCGTCCCCGTTGGCATCCGCAAAGCTGCGCGGATACACCTCGTAGACCACGGCGTCCTGCCACCACGGACGAATACTGGTCACGCTGACATCCCCTCCTCGGCGTCGTCGGCACCCATTCTCCCCAGTAAAGTCGGCCGCGGAGGCGTCTGGGTGCCTGGTGGCCCTCCCAGTCTTCAAAACTGGCGGGCGGCGCTCCGCGTCGCCGGCGGGTTCGATTCCCGTCCGCCTCCGCCATTCAGCCAGCCGCCGCGGGCCTCAGAAGCCGTACTTGCTGCGGTCCAGCGTCTGGCTGGCCGGCGGCGGGGTGAGGGTGACCGGCGCGTTGAGCACCACTAAAAGGGCCGCAGCGCCGTATTGGTGATCTCGCAGCCTCACATTCCGGTGGGCTGATCAGTCGAACGAGGCGGAAAGCACAGCATTCGGCCCGCCATGATCAGCCCAGGAGGCAGCATGACCACCCCGGTACCGGCTCCATCATTTGCCGATCCAGCGCCTGTGGAACGGCTGGAGCGCGCGGCCGCCGCGCTGGCCGCCCACGGCTTCGCGGCCGAGGTCCTTGACGACGCCGCGGCCGCGCGCCAGCGTGTCGGCGAGCTGATCCCCGAGGAAGCCCGCGTGTTCACCGGGGCCAGCGAGACCCTCCGTCTGTCCGGCATCGACGCCGACATCAACAAAAGCGGGCGCTACGACTCGGCCAAGTCACGCGGGGCCGGGCTGGATCGGACCCGCGACCTGGCCGAGATCTGGCGGCTGATGTCCACGCCCGACGTGATCGTGGGCAGCGTTCAGGCCGTGACCGAGACCGGGTCCCTGGTCATCGCGTCGGCCAGCGGCAGCAACCTGCCCGGATTCGCCGGTGGGGCCCGCCGGGCGATCTGGGTCGTCGGGGCGCAGAAGGTGGTGCCCGACCTGGACGCGGCGCTGCGCCGGGTGGAAGACCACTGCCTGCCGCTGGAGAACATCCGCGCCCAAGAGGTCTACGGGCAGCCCAGTGCCGTCAACCGCGTGCTGATCCTGAACGCCGAATACGAGCCGGGCCGCGGCACCGTCCTGCTGCTCCGGGAAGCCATCGGATTCTGAGCAACCGGAAATGGTCTGGCCGCGGGCCGGAAGCCCGCGGCCAGACCGTCGCGGTAACAGCGGTTCAGGCGTGCCGGGCGCGACTTGCTCGTGGTGGCCGAGTTGGCGGCCAGGTTCAGCGTGACGATTGCCTTGCGCGTGATTCCCGGTTACTAGCTGTAGTTCCATTGCTACAGCGACATTCTGTGAATAGGTACCGCGTGCTAGATCGAGCCGACTACACATGGTGGGCGAGCCCACGATGACAACGAACGACCAGCAGGCCAGGACTTTTTCGTTCCCGGATCCGGTTGTCACGGCACGTACGCTGGGTAGCCATACGGCCTGCCCGACCCATCCCAAGACCACGTGAACGTAGGCGCGAATTGATGCTGTCCGATGCGTATGGCCGGGTCGCGACTGATTTGCGGGTGTCGCTGACTGACCGGTGCAATCTGCGGTGTGCCTATTGCATGCCTGCTGAGGGGCTGGACTGGCTGCCCAAGCCGGAGCTGCTGACCGATGATGAGGTGGCCCGGCTGGTCCGGGTCGGGGTGGAGCGGCTGGGCATTCGCGAGGTGCGGTTCACCGGGGGTGAGCCGTTGCTGCGCCGGGGCCTGGCCCTGATCGTGGCCCGGTGCGCGGTGTTGCGGCCGCGGCCGGAGTTGTCGCTGACTACGAACGGGATCGGCCTGGCCCGGCTGGCCGGCGCGTTGCGGGAGGCGGGGCTGGACCGGGTCAACGTCTCCCTGGACACGCTGCGGCCCGGAACATTCGCCCAGCTGGCGCGGCGGGACCGGCTGGGGGACGTGCTGGCGGGGATCGCGGCCGCGGCCGCCGCCGGCCTGGTCCCGGTCAAAATCAACACGGTCCTGATGCGCGGGGTCAACGACGGTGAGGCGCGGGACCTGCTCCGGTTCTGCCTGGAGCGCGGCTATGAGCTGCGGTTCATTGAGCAGATGCCGCTGGATGCCCAGCACGGGTGGCGGCGTTCGGCGATGGTGACCGCCGGGGAAATTATCGAAGGCCTGGAGCCGGAGTTCACGCTTTCTGCGCTCGGTCCTGGTGATCGGGGGTCCGCGCCGGCCGAAACCTTCCTGGTCAACGGCGGGCCGGGGCGGGCCGGGGTGATCGGGTCGGTGACCCGCCCGTTCTGCGGGGCTTGTGACCGGGTCCGGCTGACCGCGGACGGGCAGATCCGCAACTGCCTGTTCGCCCGCACCGAATCCGACCTGCGCACCCCCCTGCGGAACGGGGCCAGCGACCAGGACCTGGCCGCCCAGTGGACCCGCGCGGTCGCGGCCAAACTCCCCGGCCACGGCATCAACGACCCCACCTTCCTGCAACCCGACCGCCCCATGTCCGCCATCGGCGGCTAAGCCCGTGCTCGACGCGGTCATCCTGGCGGGCGGCCAGGCCACACGGCTGGGCGGCGCGGACAAGCCGAGCCTGAAGGTTGGCAACCAGACCATGCTGGCCACCGTCGTCATGGCCTGCCAGAACGCGGGTGCGGACCGGATCATCGTGGTCGGCCCGGAACACGAGCAGCTTCCGGCGCGCTTCGTCCGGGAAGAACCGGCCGGTGCGGGCCCGTTCGCGGCCCTCCGCTGTGGGCTGGCCGAGCTGCCCGGTTCCGGCGATCCGGGCACCACCGGTCTGGTGGCGGTGCTGGCCGCGGATCTGCCGTTCCTACGCGCCGCTCACCTGCATACGTTGCTCGCTGCGGCCCAAGGCCGGAACGGGGCCGTGCTGATCGACGATGAGGGCCATCCGCAGTGGCTGACCGGCTGCTGGCACCCGGGCCCGCTGGCCCGGGCCGCCGCCGGGTACGACGGTCTTTCGTTGCGGGGGCTGATGACCCCGCTGGACCCGGCGCACGTGCTGATCGATCCTGGTCCGGGGGAGCTGCCGCCCTGGCTGGACTGCGACACCGACGCCGACCTGCGCCAGGCTCGGGCCTGGCCTGCCGCGGATCAGCGCTGACCGGCGACGACCACGTTTTCCAGCGGCTCACCGGACACGAACCGGCGGATCTGGCCGGCCACGAACTGCCTGGCGGCCGGGTAGAAGGCGGTGGCACCGCCGCCCACGTGCGGGCTGATGAGAACGCCGGGACTGGACCACAGCGGGTGATCGGCGGGCAGTGGCTCGGGGTCGGTGACGTCCAGGGCCGCGCGCAGGCGGCCGGCCGACGTCTCCGCCAGCAGTGCGGCGGTGTCCAGCACCGGACCCCGGCCGACGTTGACCACCAGGGCCCCGTCCGGCAGCAGCGCCAGCCGCCGGGTATCGAGCAGCCCCCGGGTCTGCTCGGTCAGCGGCGTGACCAGGACCACCGCGTCCGCGGCGGGCAGCAGCGCGTCCAGTTCTTCCACCGCGTGTACGTCCTCGGCCGGCCGGGGTGACCGGGCCACCCGGGTCACCTCGGCCTCGCAGGCGGTCAGTCGGCGGTCCAGCGCCGCGCCGATCGAGCCGTAGCCGACGATCAGTACCCGGCTGCCTGCCAGCGACCGCGTGTGCGCGTGCTCCCAGCGGCCTGCCTCCTGGTTGCGTACCCAGCGCGGCAGTTCCCGCTCGGCCGCCAGCAACAGGGCCAGCGCCATTTCGGCGGTGCTGGAGTCGTGCAGGCCGCGCGCGTTGCACAAGGTGGTGCCCGGTGGCACCCGGTCCACCAGATGCTCATAGCCGGCCGTGAGGGCCTGGACCACCCGCAGGTTAGGCATCCGGCCCAGCGGCTCCATGCCGTGCGGCTGGTCGTAGGGCACGGTGAAGAAGACCACATCCTTCAGATCCTCTGGGCCTGGCTCGTCGCCACCGAACACCTCGATCCGCAGCCCGGTGCCGGTCACGTCGCCGACCAGGCCGATGATCTCCGGCCACGGCACCAGCACCCTGTCGCTCACAGTCCCTGCTTTCCTCGGGTCACGTTTGACCAAGTCATCCTTTCAGGTCACCGATAACCGCTCTGCCGCTGAGCGGTTTTATGACAACCGGATGAATTTCGTGATCGGGAGATTCCGCCCACGTTATGCTGCGCGAGGTCCCAGGGGAGTGGGGCCTTTCCCAGGCAGCTAACGAAGCGGGGGAACTCCCATGTCCAATCAGTACGGGGAGTCATCTCCCAGCGGCGAGCAGTCCTGGGGCCAGGGTGGCTGGCCGCAGTCCGGCGCCCAGCCGCCCAGCAACCCCCCGTCCGGGCCTCCGCGGGGCACGTACGGCCAGTCCGGCTCCGGCCAGCCGGGGCCGAACCAGCCCCGCCCCGGCCACTACGGCGGCCAGCAGCCGGGTTACGGCCAGCAGACTTACGGCGGGCAGCAGAACTACGGCGGGCAGCAGAACTACGGGCAGCCCAGCCAGCCCTACGGCCAGCCGCCGGGTCAGGGCCAGACCAGCAACTACGGCCAGCAGACCCCGCCGCCCGGCTACGACCAGCCTGGTGGTTACGGCGCGGGCGGGTACGGCCGGCAGCCGGGTTACGGCCAGCAGACTTACGGCGGGCAGCAGAGCTACGACGGGCAGCAGAACTACGGGCAGCCCAGCCAGTCCTACGGCCAGCCGCCGGCCGGTTACCAGACTGGTCCGGTCATGGGCGGTGGTTACGGCTACGGCGCGCCGCCGTACGCGAGCTGGATCACCCGGGTCGGCGCCTACCTGGTCGACGCGCTGCCCGCCTGGGTCCTGATCGGCCTCGGCGCCGCCCTGCTCGGGCACGGCGGAGCGGGCGCGGCCATCGGGCTCATCTTCTACCTGGCCTCGCTGGGCTGGGTCGGCTACAACCGCTGGTACCGGGCGGGCACCACCGGCCAGAGCCTGGGCAAGTCGGCCACCAATGTCCGGCTGATCAGCGAGCAGACCGGTCAGCCGATCGGCGGCGGCATGGCCTTCGTGCGGGATCTGTGTCACTTTGTCGACGCGGTCATCTGCTACGTGGGCTTTCTGTTCCCGCTGTGGGACGCCAAGCGGCAGACGCTGGCCGACAAGATCGTAAGCACGGTCGTGGTGAAGAACGACGCGGTGCCGCCGCCGGGACCGCAGGGCTACCAGCCACCGGGTAACGGCTGGCAGTAGCGGTGACCGCGCCCGTAGCGGTCTCCCCGCGTCCCGTTCCCGGGCCGCCGGCCTCGCCCTCGCTGGCGCGGCGGCTGGCCGGGCCGGCGTCGGGGGCGCTGGCGGCCGCGGCCGCCGCCGGGTTCTTGTACCTGGACAACCCGCACACCCACCAGGTGTTCCTGCCGTGCCCGTTCCGGCTCATCACCGGCTGGTACTGCCCGTTCTGCGGTGGCCTGCGGATGGTTCACGATCTGGCCCACGGCCAGCTGGTGGCGGCGCTGCACGACGACGCGCTAGCCCTGCCGCTGTTGCTGATCGCCGTGGCGGCCTGGCTCAATCTGGTGGTCGGGCGCTGGCGCGGCCGCCCAGTGGTCCGGGTGCGGCGCCCCGGCTGGCTGTGGCCCGCCGTGGCGACGGTCCTGATCGCCTGGACCGTGCTCCGTAACCTGCCGTTCGGCCCGTTCTCCGCACTCCATCCCTGAGCAGGGCTCCGCGTCCGGAGCGGGCGGCGGGCCGACCGTGAGCAGGTCCGGCGCATGGTCGACCTGCAGCGTGGTGTGGATGATCCCGTACTCCCGGCCGAGCAGGGCCTCCAGGTCGGCGCGGACCGCGTGGCAGTCCTCGCCCGGGGCCACCAGTACGTGCGCCGAGGCCGCGGGCAGGTCCGAGCTGATCTCCCACACGTGCAGGTCGTGGACTTCGGTGACGTGCGGCTGGCCGACCAGGGCGGCACCGATCGTCGCCGGAGTGAGCCCGGCCGGGGCGGCCTCCAGGAAGATCCGGCCCGAGTCCCGTACCAGGCCGGTCCCGGCCACCAGCATCAGCGCCACCACGATCAGCGACGCGATGGCGTCGGCGCGGGCGAAGCCGGTCAGCACGATGACCGCCCCGGCCACCGCGGTGGCGATGAACCCGTAGACGTCGGTCAGCAGGTGCCGGAAGGCACCCTCCAGGTTGAGGCTCCGTTGCGGCGCGCGGCTGGCCCGGGTCACGAAGAAGGTGGTGACCGCGTTCACCGCCACCCCGGTCAGCGCCACCACGATCACCGCGCCGCCCGTCACCGCGGGCGGGTTGATCAGCCGCCGGATCGCTTCGTAGGCCAGCCAGACGGCCAGCACGATCAGCGTGATCCCGTTGGCCTGGGCGGACAAGATTTCGGTGCGGCGCAGGCCGTAGGTGTAGCGGCCCCCGGGCGGGCGGGTGGACAGCTTCATGGTGACCAGCACCAGGCCGATCGAGGCCGCGTCGGTCAGCATGTGGGCGGCGTCCGACAGCAGGGCCAGCGAATGGGCGGCCAGGCCGGTGCCGACCTCGGCCGCCATGAACAGCAGGATCAGCCCGAGCGCGGCCCACAGCCAGCGCGGGTCCGAATCGAGGCCGGGGCCGTGCCGGTGGGCACCGGAACCGTGATCGGCCTTGTCCGGGCCGTCGTGGTTATGCCGGTGAGTATTCGACATGCCAACCCCGCCGCTCACACG
>DATDIH010000179.1:0-16577 GCA_036521155.1 Streptosporangiaceae bacterium | reverse complement strand
GGCGCGCAGGTACCGCCGTTCCGGCTTGATCGAGCGCAGCCACTGCCCGGCGGCGGCCGCAGGCACGCGGATCACGCGCAGCATGGATCCGCGTTCAGTCATGTCCGGTCCTCTGCCTGAAGCGGGCCCGCCCACGGCCCGATGCACTCACATGATTCACATGGGTGAGCGACCGGGACCTCACCCGTCAAGGGCGATGCTGGCCGGTGCGGCCGTCGGTAGCGTCCTGAACACCACCGTCACCAGGGTCGGAGCTTCCACAAGTGATACGGCAGCCCGCCGTCCGCGAGCCGGGCCGGTTCAGGCGGCCGCGGCGGCGCTTGCGGGCCGGGCTGGTCCAGCTGGTATCCGTGCTCGCCGGGCTGGGACTGGGTCTGCTGCTGCCGCAGATATCCACCGGGCCCAGCGTGGCCGGTACCCCGGTGACCGAGGCGCTGGTCACCATTGGTTTCGGCACCCTGGGCCTGGTCAGCGTCATCTTCTCGCTGCTGTTCCTGGTCGTGCAGTGGGCGTTCGGAAGCCTTTCGCCCCGGCTGAATCTGTTCCGGGACGACCCGATCGTGTGGCGTACGTTCGCGGTCGCCCTGGGTGTGTTCGTGTTCTCGATCACCGCGGCCCTGGTCATCGCCAACGATCCGGGGGTGCCGGTGATCGTGCCGGCGGTGGAAGTGGCCGCCGTGCTCCTCACGGTCGCCCTGATGCGGGTCCTGCTTGTGAAGGCCTTCACCTCCATCCAGCTGGCCCCGACGCTGGCGACGATCGCCGCGGAAGGTCGCGGCATCCTGGACGACCTCTACCGCCGTCCCGCCACGGCCGGGCCGCCTTCGGCCACGGTGCTGCCGACCCTGGACCGCACCGTCACCTGGCCACACGAGCAGGCGACCTTGCAGCAGGTCCATGTGCCCCGGTTGATCGAGGCGGCCGGCCGTGCCGTCATCGTGCTCCGGGCCGGCATCGGCGATACGCTCGAGCAGGGTGTCACGGTGGCCGATCTGCACGGTGGCGAGGTGACCGACGCGGCCGTACTGCGCGGGCTGATGACCGGGCCGGAACGCACCTTCCGCCAGGATCTGCTGTTCGCCTTCCGGCTGCTGGCCGACATCGGCCTGCGGGCCCTATCGCCTGCGGTCAACGACCCGGCCACCGCCGTTCAGGTGCTCGACGCCATGCAGAGCATCCTCAGTCCGCTGGTGACGCGGGACCTTGACGTCGCCGAAGTGGCCGACGGATCAGGGGTGGTCCGGGTGGTCTTGTCCCTCCCGTCCTGGGACGACTGCCTGCGGACCAGCCTCGACGATCTCATTGAGTCGGCGGCCCGGTCTCCCATGGTGCTGCTGCGAGCCCGGGTCCTGCTCATCGGCCTGCTCGATACCGCGCCAGCACGGCGCCGGCCATCGATCGCATGGCGGCTCCAGCACACCGAAGATCTAGTGGCTGGCAACTTCCCGGCCATCTGGCAGGACGCAGTCAAGAATTCGGGCCCCTCGACAGATGAGGCCGATCCCATCCATGGCGGGTGATGCGGGCCAGGGCGGCCACGGCGGAGGGTTGAGCGCAAGCGGCACGGGGCCGCGACTGCGACCTAGGAGGTCATCGTGACATCGGCAACAGTCAGGTCGGACAGCGGCGCAGGTGGCCGCCGCGCGGAAGGCCGCGGTATTGGGCTGATCTTCTTCGCGTCCATCGTGCTGCTCGTGGCCGGCTTCTTCAACATGATCTACGGCATCGCCGCGATCGCCCAATCGCACGTCTTTGTGGCCAACGCCCATTACGTGTTCGGCAACCTGCGCGCCTGGGGCTGGATCACGCTCATCATCGCGATCCTGCAACTCGTCGCCGGAGGCGGGGTCCTGGCGGGCAATCAGTGGGCCCGCTGGTTCGGCGTGGCCGTGGTCGGGCTCAGTGCCATCGACATGATGTTCTTCATCCCGGCCTACCCCTTCTGGGCGCTGATCATCATCGCCGTGGACATCGTCGCGCTGTACGGGCTGTGCGTCTACGGCAGCCGCGAAAATCTGGCCGGGGTCTAGCCGAGCTGATCGGCTGATTTCAGCCCAACGAAATGGAAAACGATCATGACAAGTGCGTCCCTGGATGAACTGGGCCCCGTCGACTACGTCGTGGTGGAGTTCCCGGCCGGGGCAAGCAACTTCACCGGCGAGATGGCAGCGGAGCTACGGGCACTGGTCGACTCCAAAACCATCCGCGTGGTCGATGTGCTGATCCTCACCAAGGACGCGGACGGTTCCGTCGCGGCGACGGAGCTCTCCGACGTCGATGAACTGGGGGAGCTGGAGACGATCGAGGCGGAGCTGGCAGAACTGCTGGCTGCCGATGATGTTGACCAGCTCGCCGCGGCGATGGAACCGGGGAGCACGGCCGGCGTGCTCATCTGGGAGACCCTGTGGGCCGCGCCGTTCGCAGCAGCGGCGCGGCGCTCAGGTGGCCAGCTGATCGCCGACGGGCGGATTCCCCTGCAGGCCATCATCGCCTCGATCGAGGCCGATGACGAAACCGCGACGGCAGGAGACTGACCATGCCACTGAGGGCAGCACGGGCCGGAAGAGTCGGCGTCATCCGCGCGCCAATCGCGAAGACCGCCGTGGTAGCCCGCGCCGTAACACCCGGCCGCGCGCCGGTGGCCAGGACGGCGGTCGTGGCCGCGGCCGTCAGGCCCGGGAGGCGCCGCCGGATTTAGGGGCTTGACGGCTCAATGAGCTGCTCGGGAGGACGGTACTTGAGCAGGCGAATATGATCCTCACCGCGGTTGCGGACGAGGCTTCGGGCTTCGGCCGGCGCGCTGGAGTCAACATCGACGGTTGACCGGGAGGAGCAGAGCAATTGAGTGACACCGACTTCGACGTCATCATCGCGGCATACCTGGCCCCCGATCTCGCCGAGAAGGACTTCGATGTTCTCGTCCGTCTGGTGGCGGGAAGGCAGCTCACCGTGGAGGGGGTCGCCTTGGTCAGCAACGACGCCGAGGGCTACGTCAGCGTCAAGGAGACCGGCGATCACCTGGGGCGCAAGGGCCTGGAGATCGGCGGCGGCGTCGCGCTTGTCGTAGGGTTGCTCGCCCCGCCGCTCCTGGCATGGATGACCACCGGCGGCGCCGCCGGTGGCCTGATCGGGAAGTTCGCCCGGCACCGGGTGGAAAGCGGCCTGGAGCACATGATGCGCGGCGCACTGCCACCGGGCTCGGCCGGCGTCGTCGCCATCTACGACCGCCAGAACGCGGCCACCGTCGACGCGACGCTCACCAGCGCGGTGAAGAAATCGGTCGCCCACGTCGACGGCCACAGCGCCAAGAAGCTCAAGGGCACCCTGGCCGACGCCCAATGCGGCCTGAGCCGCTGACTTCCGGCTACATCCCGAGGTGCCTGGCGTACGCCGTCAGCGCCGCTAGCAGGGTGTACGGCCCGCGCAGGTGCTGAAGCTGCGGCGGGATCTCGGAGTAATCCAGGTGCGGATTATCTCCGCAGCCAGGGCAGATGAATTCAAACGCGTCGGTGTAACCGCCTTCCAGGCGGCCCGCTACGATCCGGACCGGCTGCCGCCGGACGCTGGCCGTCCGGCCATGGCCGGGCTGGCCGGCCATAGGGTGCGCCGGGATGACAACGGGACCGATGCGCAGCCATGGGTCACGCGCTGTATGAAGACCTCGCGATCGCGGGACAGCATCCGAGACGGCCGAGAAGTCCTGACATTGTTCCATACCGCTCATTGCTGCCCCCGGCATCAGTCAGTAGCTGGTGTCCACTGCCAGGTAGAGGGCAGTGCCGATCTCTGTATATCCAGGAGCAGAAGCCGCCCGCATACTCTTTTCGGGGTGATCTTGCCGTGCGGTTCTGAGTACTGGTGGGGAGGTCCGTGCAGGACGCTTTGACTTGCCCAGCACGGATTGGGCTGCGAGACTCTGGTTCGGTACTGCTCTGGACCCCGGCAGTGACATGCACCTATAGCCGGGGATGAGAATGAGCTGTGGCGGAAAGTCAGCCAGCTGACCTTTCGAGCGCTGTCCCTCTGGAGCCGGGATCGCGCCGTAATCACGGTCGGCGCCAGAGCTCTCAGGGTGCTCACGGACAGGGCGTACGGTTCGCGGCGGCGAAGTTCCGTCCGACCATCCTGCCTGCAACGTTGCTCACCAGGTCGGCGCTGCACCGACGGCTGGATGCAGGGGCCGGCAAGTGCCTGACGGTGGTGGTGGGACCGGCAGGCTCCGGCAAGAGCGTGCTTTTGTCCAGCTGGGCGGCGGGCCGAGAGGCCGGCCTGACATCGTGGCTGTCCTGCGATGAGGCCGACGCGGAGCCGGTTCGGTTCTGGGCGGCCTTCATTCAGGCTCATCAGGCCGTGGCACCGGGGTTCGGCGCTGACGCCGCCGAGTTGCTCGCGATGGACGGCTCAGTGTCCGCGGATGTGACCGCGTCGATCGCGAACGACGCTGCGAAGCTGCCGGCCGGGTCCGCGATCGTGGTCGATGACTTCCACCTCGCGGCGGCTGCACCCGCCGCGAGCATGACCGATTTGGTGGAACGCTGGCCGGCCGGTACCGCGCAGCTGGTGCTGGCCGGGCGGGCCGACCCGTCCTTGCGGCTGCACCGCCTGCGCCTGTCAGGTGAGCTGTGCGAGCTTCGTGACAATGACCTGCACCTGTCGCTGTCCGAGACCAGCACCCTGCTATCAAACTTTGGTGTGCGGGTCGCCCCGACTGACCTGACGCTCCTGCAGGAGCGGAGCGAGGGCTGGGTCGCGGCCCTGCAAATGGCCGCGCTGATGTTGCGCGGCGCCAGGGACCCGGTCCAGGTGGCACGGGCGCTGAATGTCCAGGGCCATACGATGGCCGACTACTTCGTGGAAGAAGTCCTCCAGCAGCAGCCGCCCGAGGTGGCGCGCTTCATGCTGGAGACGTCTGTCCTGGATGAGTTGACCGCGGACGCCTGCGCGGCGGTAACCGGCCGCCAGGACGCAGCGGTACTGCTGCGCGGCATGGAGGAAGCCAACCTGTTCATCGTGGCCCTCGACGATGACCGGGCAAGTTACCGCTACCACCATCTGGTCCGCGACGTACTGCGCGCGGTACTGCATGCCACAGACCGGAAGCGGGAGCTCGTGCTGCAGCACCGGACAGCCGAGTGGCTCGAGTCCACCGGGGACACACGCGGAGCGACCCGCCACTTCTTCGCGGCCGGACAGGCCGACCGGGCCCTCGGCTTGCTGCAGGACCGGCTGGTGGCGGATCTGCTGCATGATCCGGCCGCGCCGACCGCGCTGGACCTCAGCATGATCAACCCCTCGCTGCTGACGAAAATCCCTGAGCGACTGCTGGCCCTAGCGGCCGATCTTCTGCTGTGGGGTGACTGGACGCGGGGTGGTGAGTGCCTGGACCTGCTGGAACGCGCGCAGCCGGCGATCCCGCGGGACTCACGGCTGGCTTTCCGGCTTGCGGTGGTACAAGCACTACGCTGCGCGCTACATGGTGAAGCGGCCGAAGTCGTGCGCCATGCCCGCACGGCACAGAGCATCGAGGACCGGACCCATCTCGGGGATGAATGGGGCTTCGGTGTACCAGTGCTCCTGCTGCGCGGATACACCTGGCTGGAGGACTTCGAGGCGGTCGACCGTGAGGCGGCCGCCGCGCAGACGATGCCCTCGGTCACGGAGTCGGGCAGGCTGGTGGACGTGCGGGGCGCCCAGGCGCTGGCGTGGTTCGAGGCCGGCCACCTCAACCGGGCGGCTGAGGCGGCCCACAGGGCTGATGTGGACGCCAGGCGGCTGGGATTCGAGCAGCACCCCTTCGCAGTGGACTACCTGCGCGTCCTGTCCGGTGTCGCGCTGGAGCAACAAGACCTCGACACGGCCGAGCAGCTCACCGAACGCGCACTCTCGATATCTGAACGTTTCCGGCCGGTCTTCGAGTTCGGCGCGCTGCTTGACCGGGGCCGGATCTGGGCGGCGCGCGGGCAGACCCACGATGCGCTAGCCAGCGTCGAAGCGGCCCGTCTGGTCCTGTCCGGGACGACATCGGTACTGCTGGCGCGAGCAGATGAGCTAGAGGCACTGTTGCGACTGACGCTCGGCGACCTGAGCTCGGCAACTGGGCTGGCGGACAGCCTTCCCGCCACCCCACGCAGCTTGCTGCTGGCCAGGATCGCGCTCGCCGCCAGCGATCACCCAGCCGCCGAGCAGCACCTGGACGCACGATTTCTGGGGAACCTGACGACGCGAGCCGCGCTGGTGCGCCAGGTACTCCTGGCCGCTGCCGCCATCGAGCGCGGCGATCCTGAGGCAGCTGGCCTCGTGAGCGACGTTCTCCGGGTCGCCCGCCACGAAGGCTTCCTCAACACGATCGTGACGACCGCTCCCCAGCTGACGCGCTACCTCGTCGAGCATTCGGCGCACCTGCAGCCGGAGCCGTTCCTGGACCGGATCGTCGGCGCGGCCGTGAAAGCCCGCAGCATCCAGGCGCACGCCTCACGTCTGGCCACGCCGCTGACAACGGCCGAGTTGCGAGTCCTCGAACTGCTGCCGACCAGCAGCTACGTCCAGATGGCGGGCACCCTTTACATTTCCCACAACACGGTGAAGACCCACCTGCGGTCCATCTACCAGAAGCTGGGAGTGTCCTCGCGCGCGGAGGCGATTGAGCGAGCCGTGGATCTGGGCCTGCTCTAGGCGCGGCCGGCGGCGGTGATCTCGGTGCAGAACGCGGTGTACGTGGCGAGCTCGGTGCCGGCCGGGATGACGACCAGGTCGCGGGCGACGGCGTCGATACGGGAGCGCATTGCGGCGGCGATCTGCTCTCGTTCACGGTCGGAGGCCAGGGTGACCGCGTTCTGGCTGCCGGTGGCGGTGAGCCAGCCCAGCAACAGGAACGCGACGACCATGGCCGCCACCCACGGGATCAGGGCCACGCCGCCCAGCAGTTCAGGCGGGTGCTGGCCCATGGCGTGGAACACCCCGACCACGAGCAGCACACCCATCCAGCCGATCCCGGCGATGACCAGGGCGACCAGCAGCCATTGCCAGGCGCAGACCAGGCGCCACCAGCCGGGGATCCGGGCCGCACCGGGCACGCTCTCGCTGATCGCGGAGCTGAGCGCGCCGCTGATGCTGCCGCCCTGAGACCGGGCCGCGGCCCGCACCGTGCGGGGCCAGGGGTCGGGCAGACCCTGGCTGACCGCGTCGGCGAAGACGGTGATGGCGCTGTCGACCTCAGACTGCTGGGCGTCGGCGCCGGCCGCGACCGCGATCCGGGCGTCGGCGCTGGCCCGGCTCAGCCGGACCGAGCGCACCGGGTCGCGGCCCGGGAGCCAGCCCGGGACGCGGGCGAACGGCCAGCTCAGGTACTTGGCCGCGTGGATCTCACGGACGTCTTCGAGCGCGTCGGTAACGCCGGCCAGGCCGGCCGCGTGGGCCAGCGCGTCGGCCAGGGCCAGGGCCGGGCCCGGCGGGACGTTGTCCAGCGCGGTGCGGGCCGGGCCGTCGTCGGCGTCCAGGCCGGCCGCCGCGGTCTCCCAGGGGGGCCGGGCAGCTGGACCCGTAGGGGTGCCCGCGCTCGCGAGGCCGACGGAATCGGGCCCGGGAGCGGTGAGCTCGGTGCGGCGGGCCACGGCGGCCGGATCGATGGCGTAGGCGCCGAACTTGCCGATGATGCTGTCGATGTCGGCGGTGATGCGCTCGGTGGCGGTCTGCCGGGCTGAGACCGCATCGGCCAGGATCTGCCGTAGTTTGCCCAGGCCCGCGCCGGTGACCGCGGAGACCAGCAGGACCCGGGCCTCACCGTGGCCCTCGGAGTCCAGCAGCCGCCGGAGGTCTTCCTCGCAGTCGTAGGCCTGCTGCGGGGTGAGCAGGTCACTCTGGTTGAGCACGACCGTGGTCACGGTGCCATGCCCGGCCAGCTTGGCCAGGAACCGGTTGTGCACCGCAGCGTCGGCGTACTTCTGCGGGTCGAGCACCCACACCATCAGGTCGGCCAGGCTGACCAGCCGGTCGACCGCGGTCGCGGCCCCGGCGGCGACCGAGTCGTGGTCGGGCAGATCCAGCAGGACGAGCCCGTTGAGGGCGGCCTCACCCGCGTCCAGCGCGCTGGCCCGGGCGTAGCGGTAGCGGCGTTCGACGCCCAGCCAGTCCAGCAGCGGGGCGGCCCCCTGCATGTCCCACACGCAGGCGTGCGCGTCCCGGGTGGCCGGGCGGGTCACCGCCGAGGGTGAGAAGTTGGCCCCGGCCAGCGCGTTGAACAGCGACGACTTGCCGCTGCCGGTGCCGCCGGCCAGCGTGACCACGGTGTGGGCAGCGGACAGCTTGAGCCGCTCACCGGCCCGCGCCAGCAGGGTCTCGCCCTCGGCGACCAGCTCCGGGCTGAACCCGCCCGGCCCGCTGCGCTCCTGGGCGATCTCCACCAGGGTGGCCAGGGCCGCCAGCCGTTCGGGCAGATGGGCGCTGGGCAGTCCGGCGAACGGGGGTGCGCTGGTGGTCACTGAAGCGCCTCGAGCGTAAACCCGGCCTGGTACAGCCGCACCCCGGCCACCTCGTCGCAGCGGCCCACTTCGTCGATGACCTCCGGGAACCGGAGGAGTTCGGAGTCGAGTAGCAAGCGGGCCCTCTCGTTCAGCTCCGCGCGGGCGGTATGGAAGATCTCCTGCACGGGCTCGTCACCCAGGACCGCGGTGACCACCCGCCGGGGCAGGGCCAGGATGTCACTGTCGTCGTCCGGCGCCACGGCATGGCTGCCGATCGCCCCCTCACCGAGGATGGCGAGCACGGTGACGAGCGCCAGCGTGTCGTCGTCCAGCGCCGCGGATTTGCCACGGCCGGGTTTTTGCCCGGTGGCCTGCCGGACCAGCCGGAGCACGTGATCCTGCCAGGCGCTGATGGCCCGCGCCACCCGGTCCGGCAGATCGGGCCCGGACCGGGCCAGGTTCAGCTCCTGCAGCCCGGTGTCCGAAGCGGACCCGTCGCCGAACGCGGACGCGAACAGCCGGTCGGCCTGGTGCCCGGTGACCCGCTGATCGTTGACCGTGGCCAGCATGACCGAACCGGCCGGGTCGTCGCGCCATTCGCGTTCGGCTTCCTCGGCGGCCCGGTCGGCGGCCGACACGATCGCGGCTTCCAGCGCCGACCGGAGCGCGGCCTGCAGCGCGGTCGATCGCTCGGGGGCCTGGCGCTTGCGGGCCCGCTTACCCTGGCGCGGCGGCTTGCGGGTCCGCAGGGTCCGGGTCAGGTCGCCGGTGACCACCAGGTCCTGCCAGCGGGCCTGGACCTCGCCGCGCAGCAGCTCGCCGTCACGCAACGCCTGCTGGACGGTGCCGAGCGCGGCCCGGTACCGGGCCTCGGCCTGCTGGCGCAGCCGGGTCCGCACGGCCAGCTGGACCTCGGCCGCGGCGGCCAGGGCCGGCACCCGGGTGCGGAACGTGTCAAGGACCCCGGCCATGGTCTGGGTCAGCACCGCGACCCGGCGCTCCTCGCGGCGGCTGGTGTCGGTCAGGTAGGCGCGGATTGGCTCGAACGCCTCGGCCGGCAGCATGCCCCCGGCGGGCCGGGTCTCCGGGATCACGAACCGGTCGGCGGCCTCGATGGCGTTGGCGTCGAGCATGGCGTTGAAGTGGCTGACCAGCTCGGCCCGGGCGCCGGACGGGACCCGGGACAGCACGATGCCCAGGGACGCGCCCCGGTCCCGGGCGTGCTGGAGCACCTGCCAGACCGGCGCGTCGGCGTAGCGGCTGGCCGAGGTGACGAACAGCCACAGGTCGGAGGCGTCCAGGAACTGGTAGGCGAACTCGTGGTGAGCCTGCACGACCGAGTCGATGTCCGGGGTGTCCAGCAGGGCCAGGCCGCGGGGCAGGTGCTCGCTGGCCGCCAGCACCAGCAGGCCGTCGCGGCCGGGCCGGGCCAGGCCTTCCTGGCGGACCCGGGGCAGGCTGGGCAGGAAGTTGTTCTCGGCGAACCAGTCGGCGTCGTCCGGGTGGCAGGCCAGCACCGGGCTGTTGGTGGTCGGCCGGCGCACCCCGGTCGCGCTGACCTGCTGGCCGACGATGCTGTTGACCAGCGTCGACTTGCCGGCCCCGGTGGAGCCGACCACGGCGACCAGGATCGGGGCGGTCGACCGGCGCAGCCGCGGCAGCAGGTAGTCATCGACCTGGCTGAGCAGCTTGGTCCGCTCGGCCCGGATTTCGGCCAGGTCCGGGGTCTCGAACAGCAGTGGCACCGCGGCGACCCGCTTGCCCAGGTTGACCAGGGCGCTTTCCAGAGCCTGGGCGTCCAGCCGGACGTGCGGCTCGGACGGCGAGTCACCGGGCCCGTCGGGCTCGGCGGCGGCCTCGGGTGTGACCTGCGGGTCCTCGGGCTCAGCAGGCTCCTGCTGTTCCTGAGACTCAGGGGTCTCCTGGGACTCAGGGGACGTTTGAGGCTGGGGAATTTCTTCTGGCTGGGGAGTTTCCTCAGGCTCGAGAGCTTCCTGCGACTGGGGAGCTTCCTGCGACTGAAGGGCTTCCTGCGACTGGGGAGCTTCCTGGGATGGAGGGGCTTCCTGTGACGGGAGGGCTTGCTCAGATTGCGGAGCCTGTGGTGCCTGGGGAGACTCTTGAGGACTGTCGGTCACTGGCGGGCTGGCGGCTTCGTGGCGGCCGCGTGGCTTCTGAGGCCGCGGAGGCTGGGCAGGAGCCGGGGACTCCGGAGGCGAGAAGGGCTTCCGAGGCTCCTGGGACTCCTGGGGCTCCTGGGGCGCGGGAGCTTCCTGGGACTCCGGGGATTGGGGCCCCCGGGGGTCCTGGGGTGGGGAAGCGTCAGAGGTGGCGCTGTCCTGGGGCGGGGACGGAGGTCTCACGCCGGGGCCGTCCCTGGTCCGGCGGGGGCCGGGTGAGTACCGGGCTGGCCGGGCACGACGCGAGGCAGGGCCCGCATCAGCTCGGCTATCTCGGCTGCGATGTTCACGACCTCACCTATCACGACTACGGCCGGCGGCCGGATCCCATCTTCCAACACCCTCGACGCGACTGTGTCCAGCGTTGCCACAATTGTGCGCTGAGTAGGCAGAGTACCGTCCGCAGTCACCGAAACGGGAGTGTCACCGGGCCGACCGTTACGGATCAGTGTCTCGGCCACCGCGCCCAGCCGTTCCACCGCCATGAGCAGGACCAACGTGCCCTGCGCGGCGGCCAGTCCCGGCCAGTTCACGGTGGACCGCGGGTCGCCCGGCGGTACGTGCACGGATACCACGCTGAACTCCTGGGCGACGCCACGGTGCGTGACCGGGACGTGGGCCGCGGCGGGCACGGCGACCGCGCTGGTGATACCCGGGACCACGGTGACCGGAACGCCGGCCTGCAGGCAGGCGATGACCTCCTCGGCCCCGCGGCCGAACACGTACGGGTCGCCGCCCTTGAGCCGGACCACGAACCGGCCCGCCTGGGCCTGCTCGATCAGGGCGGCGTTGATGTGCTCCTGAGCCACCGAGCGGCCATAGGGAATCTTGGCCACGTCGATGACCTCGACGTCCGGTGGCAGCTCGTCGAGCACGGACCGGGGCGCGAGCCGGTCGGTGACGACCACGTCGGCTTCGGCCAGCAACTGGCGGCCGCGCACGGTGATCAGGCCGGGATCACCGGGGCCGCCGCCGACCAGGGCCACGCCGGACCGGTGCTGGCGGCCGCGGCGGGCGCCGACCGTGCCGGTCCGCAGCCCGGCCAGGATGCTGTCGCGCAGGCCCGCGCTGTGCCGGGGATCGCCGCTGAGCACCCCGACCTGGACGTCGCCGGCCTGGCCGGACGCGGGAGTCCAGACCCGCGACTGGGAGGCGTCGTCGGCCCGGACCGACCAGATGCGCCGCTGGTCGGCTTCGGCGGTGATGGCTTCGTTGACGGCCGGGTCGTCGGTGCAGGCACAGACCAGCCAGGCGCCGTCGGTGTCGCCGGGGGTGAACCGGCGCCGCTCCCAGCGGATCCGGCCCGACTGGGCCAGGTCCTCCAGGGACCCGGTGACCTCCGGGGCGACCAGCAGCACATCGGCACCGGCGTCGAGCAGCGCGGGCACCCGGCGGCCGGCCACCGCGCCGCCGCCCGCGACCAGGACGCGCCTGCCGCTGAGCTGCAGCCCAAGCAGGTACGGCCGGCGGTCAGCCATCGCCGGGCCTACCGGTCAGCACGTGTCCAGGCTCCTCACGTCTTGTCACTGACGCCGGCCGAGTCGAACGTGGCCACGTCGCGCAGGGCCCGCGCCGCGCTCTGGACCAGGGGCAACGCCAGCACGGCCCCGGTCCCCTCCCCCAGGCGCAGGTCGAGGTCGATCAGTGGCCGCAGCCACAGGTGACCAAGCGTAGCGGCATGCCCGGGCTCGGTGCTGCGATGGCCCGCCAGGCAGGCACCGCGCGCGTCCGGTGCGATGGCCACCGCGGCCAGGGCGGCCGCGCCGGCGATGACCCCGTCCAGGATGACCGGCACCCGCAGGGCCGCCGCGGCCAGGATGAATCCGGCCAGGGCCGCGTGCTCGAACCCGCCGAAGGCGGCCAGCACGCCGACGGGATCGCCGGGGCTGGGCTGGTGCCGGGCCAGGCCCTGCCGGACCACGGCGACCTTCCGGGCCTGGGCGGCCTCGTCGGCGCCCGCGCCCGGGCCGACCACCGCGGCCGGGTCCTGGCCGGTGAACACGCTGATCAGCGCGGCCGAAGCCGTGGTGTTGGCGATCCCCATATCCCCGGTGACCAGGCAGCGGTTCCCGGCCGTGACCAGGTCCCGGGCCACCTCGATGCCGACCGTCAGTGCCTCGACGACCTGGGTGCGCGTCATGGCCAGGCCCTGGGTGAAGTCGGCGGTGCCGCGGCCGATCTTGCGCGGCAGCAGGCCCGGGGCCGGGTCCAGGTCGGCGGCGACCCCGGTGTCGACCACCACGACTTCGGCCCCGGCCTGGGCGGCGAAGGCGTTGACGACCGCGCCGCCGGCCAGGAAGTTGGCCACCATCTGCGCGGTCACCTCCTGCGGCCAGGGGCTGACCCCTTGGCTGTGCACGCCGTGGTCGCCGGCGAACACGGCCACCGCGGCCGGCTCGGGCAGCGGCGGCGGGCAGTGCCCGGCCAGGCCGGCCAGCTGGACCGAGACGTCCTCGAGCACGCCGAGCGAGCCGCGTGGCTTGGTCATCCGGTCCAGGCGTTCCCGGGCCGCGACCATGGCCGGCTCGTCGAGCGGGCGGATGGCCGCCACCACCTCGTCCAGCGGGCGCACCGGCTGGGCCCCGGGCAGGCCGCGGCGCCCGAACTCACCCGCGTGCACGGCCCAGGACACCGGCCGCCGCCGGGCCCAGCCGGTGCTGGCCAGCTCCGGTTCCGGGCCGAACTCGCGCACGTAGCCCAGGCACAGGTAGGCCACGACCTCCAGGTGAGCGGGCAGCCCGAACTCGGCGGCCAGGTCGCCGGGCTCGAAGAAGCTGACCCAGCCGAGGCCGAGGCCTTCGGCCCGGGCGGCCAGCCAGAGGTTGGAGACGGCCAGCACCGACGAGAACTCCGCGGTCTCCGGCTGGCTGTGCCGCCCCAGCGTGTGGCGGCCGCCGCGGGTGGGGTCGCAGGTGACCGCGATGTTGACCGGGGTGTCGAGGATGGACTCGATCTTCAGCTGGCCGAAGGCCCGGGCCCGGGCCGAGGGCAGGCTGGCCGCGTACCGGTCCCGGTCGCGGCGGGCCAGCGCGGCAACCCGCTCGCGCTGGGCCCGGTCGGTGATGACGATGAAGTCCCAGGGCTGGGACAGGCCCACCGACGGGGCCTGATGGGCGGCGGCCAGCACCCGGGCCAGCACGTCGTCCGGGACCCGGGTAGGCAGGAAGCCCTGGCGGACGTCGCGGCGCTCGGCGATGACCCGGTAGACAGCGGCCCGCTGATCGTCCGGGTAGGGCTGGGCGTGGTCTTCTGACTCGGTCATGTTCTGACCTCCTCCAGGGTGCCGAGGACCGCGGCCAGGGCGGCGGTGAACCGGTCGTTGGTGGCCCGGTCACGGACGGCCACCCGCAGCCAGTCCGGGCCCAGGCCGGGGAACGTGTCGCCGCGGCGGACCGCGAACCCGGCCGCGCGCAGGCGCTCCCGCACCCGGGGACCCCCGACGGGACCGGGATGCGGGACGGCACCGGCCGTGACCGGGACCGGGGGCAACGAAATTTCGAACAAAAGAAAGGACGCCTGCGGGTGCGGGGTCAGGCTGATCCCGGGTAGCCGGGCCAGGTCGGCGGCCCAGCGATCGCGCTCGGCGCCCATGGCCATAGCCCATGCGCCGGCTTCGGCGGTGGCGCGCGCTGTGCAGCAGGCCGCCACCGCGGCCAGCGCCGGGCCGGACACCGCCCACGGCGGCCGGGGCCGCGCCAGCGCCCGCACATCGGCCGGGCTGGCCAGCAGGTAGCCGGCCCGCAGCCCGGCCAGGCCCCAGGTCTTGGTCAGGCTGCGCACCACGATCAAGCCAGGCACGTCGCGGGCGGCGGCCAGGCTCTCCGGCTCGCCGGGCACGCAGTCGGCGAAGGCCTCGTCCACCACCAGCGTGCGGCCGGGCCGGGCCAGGCCGGCCAGCACCCGGGCCGGATGCAGAACCGACGTGGGGTTGGTGGGGTTGCCGATCACCACCAGGTCCGCGGGGCCGGGGATGCTCCCGGGATCGAGCTGGAAATCCGGCCCGAGCACAACTCGCTCGACGTCATGCCCGGCCGCCCGCAGCGCGGCTTCCGGCTCGGTGAACTGGGGGTGGACCACCACCGCGTGACGGGGCCGGAACGCCCGCGCGATCAGCGTGAACGCCTCAGCCCCGCCCGCGGTGACCAGCACCTCGGACACCGGGCGGCGGTGGCGGCGGGCCACCGCCTCCGTGGCCGCGGCCGGGTCCGGGTAGGCGGCCAGGTCGTCGACGGCGGCCATGACGGCCGCGCGCAACCAGGGCGGCGGGGGGCCCGGGCGGACGTTCACGGCCAGGTCGGTCAGGCCCTCGGCCAGCTCCCGGTCGCCGTGGAAGGCCAGGTCAGCCCGCACGGTGTCAGCCTGCACGGTGTTAGCTTGCACGGGGCCAGCCTGTTCCGGGCCAGCACGGTCAGTGGCCATGGAGGGGCACGTGCTCGTGGTCATGTGGATGGTCGTGCGGCTGCTGCGGCACGCCGACCCGGTGCGCGAAGCCGGGCAGCGCGGTCCGGTACAGGCACATGTCGCAGTTCATCCTGATGTCGCCGGCCAGCGCCTCGGCGTACCGCTCGGCGACCAGCCCGGCGATCTCGTCGCAGTCCCCGAGCACGTCGGTGGTGCGCACGTCCAGCTCCGGGTGGGCGGCGGCGAACTCGGCGGTCTGCTCGGTGACCCGGTCCGGCAGCACGCCCGGGAACAGGAAGTAACGGGCGACCACGATGCGCTGGGCACCGAGGCGGCGGCAGCGTTCCAGCCCTTCGGGCACGCTGGGGCGGGCCAGGGAGATGAACGCGGTGTCGGTGAACTCGTAGTCCCGGCCCTCCCACAGCAGCCGGGCCACCTTGACCACATCAGCGTTGCCGTCCGGGTCGGTGGTGCCGCGGCCGGTCACCAGCACCGCGGGCGGCCCGGCCATGCCCGCACGCACGGCGTCGATACGGGCGGTCAGCAGGTCCAGCAGCACCGGGTGCGGGCCCAGTGGGCGTCCGTAACGGATGCTCAGCCCGGGGTGCCGCGCGCTCTCGCGGGCCAGCGCCGCGGGCACGTCGCCCTTGGAGTGCCCGGCCGCGGCCAGCATCAGCGGCACCGCGACCAGGCTGCGCTGGTCCTGGCCGACCAGGCCGGCCACCGCGTCCCGCAGCGGCGGCTCGGACAGCTCGATGAACCCGCCGGCCACGGCATGCCCGCTGCGGCGGGCCACCCGCTCGGTCAGCGCGGTGAAGCCGGCCACGCCCTCGGGATCCCGGGTGCCGTGCCCGGCGATCAGCAGTGCTGGTTTCGGCTTGGCTGGTTTCACCGGCCGCCCCGGCTCGCACCGGCCCGGGTCTGCGGTTCCTCCTGGCGGGCCACCCGCAGCAGCGCGTTGAACGCGGCCGCGGCCACCGCCGACCCGCCCTTCTCGGACTTGTTGCTGAGCGCGGGCAGCCCGCTGTGGCGCAGCTTCGCCTTGCTGTCGGCCGCGCCCACGAACCCGACCGGCATGCCGATGATCAGGGTCGGGCTCACCTCCCGCTGCAAGATCTCCTCCAGCGCGGTCGGGGCGCAGCCGATGACCCAGATCGCGCCCGGCCCGGCCTCACCGAAGGCCAGCCGGGCCGCGGCGGCGGACACGGTGATGCCGACCGTGCGGGACAGCCGGGTGGCCAGGCCCTCGCCGACCTTGCAGATCACCGGGTAGGCGGTGATGCCGGAGGCCACCATGGCCACGTCGGTGACCACCGGGGCGCCGCGCTGGATGGCGGCCACCCCGGCGGCCAGCGCGGCCTCGTCGGCCACGATGTCGGTGGCGTAGTCGAAGTCGGCGCTGGCGTGGATGACCCGCTCGGTGACCGCACGGGTCAGCGGGGGCAGGTGGCTCAGGTCGATCCGGGAACGCAGAATGCGGTAGGACTCGGCCTCGATCGGGTGCGGCTCACCAGGGTTCGGCTCGCTGGACGAGCGC
>DATDIH010000178.1:0-3840 GCA_036521155.1 Streptosporangiaceae bacterium | reverse complement strand
CCTTTACTGACAGGCTTCCTTCTTCGGCGACTGCCGCGAAGGCCCGTAGCTCGCGTATCTCCACGCTCACATCGCATACCATCCACGGCCGGTATACGAAACATTGATTAGCTCGGTAGCAGGTCAGAAGATGGAGTCATGCTGACCGAAACCGTCGCGTCCCGGCACGGCTCGCGGCCTGGCCGTGACGTGCAGGACGAGGCCGGGTGACGGCGGTCGGGAAACTCGCCGACTTCCGGGCCCTGGACCCGTTCTTCCGGATAATCGAGGAAGGCGTGGCCGGGCTGGCCGACGGTGAGCATTTCTTCGACCTGCTGGCCGAGGACGTCGTCTTCGAGTACGTCATTACGGTTCCGGGCTACCCGCGCCGGATCGAAGGGCGCCAGGCCGTAGCCGAGCTGTATCGCCCGTATGGCGACACGTTCTCCCTCGATCGCTGCTATGACCTGGCCGTCCACCACGACCAGGCGACAGGCGTCGTCGTTCTCGAATACGCGTCGCAGGGCCGCGCCATCCCGACTGGAAACGCCTACAGCAACCGCTACATCTCGGTGCTGTCGATCGTCGACCGCAAGATCGCGCACTGGCGGGACTACCTGGACCCGACAGCAGTCTTTGACGCGATCGGATGGCCTGCATGACTTGGCTGCTGCCGCCGCTAGGCCGCTCGGGGAACTGACTGGATCTTCCGGATGCCGGCCAGCGAGAACAGGCACAGGATGGCGAGCAGAATGGAGAACGCCAGCACGGCCCGGAAGTCCCCGATGAACTCCGAGGCCACCCCGACGCCCACCACGGGAATGATCAGGCCGGCGTAGCAGGCGACGAAGAAGGCGGAGATGGCCTGACTGCGCTGCCCGGGCGGGGCCAGGCGATTGGCCGTGGCCAGGCTGCCCAGGAAGACGGCACCGACGGCCACCCCGCCTGCGACCGTCCCCGCCAGGAACAGGGCCAGCCCGGCCTGGGACAGGGCCGCGACGATCAGGGCCAGCGCGGCCAGGAACAGGCCAAGGCCGGCCATGACGACCCGGCGGCTGCTGAACCGGGCCAGCAGCAGCTGGGTCGCGGCGCCGATCGCCAGGAGCAGGAACACCACGCCGCCCTGGACGGCATGGCTGCTCTGGTGCAGCACCGTCCCCAGGAAGGTGGGCGCCAGCCCGGCGAAGAGCCCGAGCAGGGAGAAAGCGGCAAACCCGGCCACGCCGGCCGCGACGAACTCGCCCCGCCCCCGTTCGGGGATGCCGAGGCCAGCGAAGCGGAAGGCTGGCCGCTCGCGTGGGCTGACCGTTTCGGGAACCAGGAACAAGGACAGGCCCGCGGCCGCCAGCACCACCAGGTACACCTCGAACACCAGGGTGGTCGGGTGGGGAGCGTACTGGGCAAAGAGCCCGGCGATGAGAGGGCCGAGTCCGAGGCCGGCCATGTTCACGGCGGTGGCCACCAGCGATGCCCGGCGGCTGGCCGACGCCGGGAGCAGCTCGGTCAGCGTGGCCGTCGCCGTGCCGGTCATCAGGCCCGCGGAGAGCCCGGACAGGATCCGGGCGGCGATGAGCGCCCCCACATCGGGAGCCAGGATGAACACGGCAGTGCTCAGCGCGCTGGCGCCGAGGGCCGCGGCCAGCACCGGTTTGCGCCCGGCCTGGTCCGAGGATCGCCCGGCCAGCAGCAAGGTAACCAGGACTGCGGCGGCGTAAACGGCGAAGGTCACCGTCACGATCGCCGCGGAGAAGTGCCACCGGGCCTGGTAGATGACGTACAGCGGGGTCGGCAGGGTGGTACCGAGCATGGTGACCGTAAGGATGGACGCCACCAGCCAGAACGCGGCCCGGCGGGGGGCGCCCAGCCTGCTGCGCCCGGAACCGGCTGAATGGTCGAGGCAATCGGCGCAAGGCTGGTCGGATAGGCGGCCGGGGGCAGGTGCGGCGGGAGCCTGTCTCGTATCGCCGGTCTCCCGCACGGCTGGGTACCTCATCATGATCGGGCCTCGACCCGGAGGTTGAAGAGCTGGCGCAGGGCTTCGAGATAGACCGGTCCATCCGGTCCGCTGGAGAATTCCCTGGCCCGGACGGTCGGCTGGTGCAGAACCTTGCGGAGTATGCGGTGGACGGTGGCCGCCGTCTCGGCCCGTTCCTGCTCGCTCAGGCCCGGCAGCCGGGCGTGCAGCCGGGTCAGCTCGGCGTCGGCCAGCTGCCTGATCTGTGCGTGCATCGCGGCGATGACCGGCGTGGCCGCCGCCTGCTGCTGCCGCTCGATGTACGCAGCGGCCTCGGCAGCGACGATGGCTCGGACCTGAGGGATCTGGCCGGGTACCGTCCCGTCCGCCAGGTGCTGGCCGAGCGCGGTGAGGCCGGTCAGCCTGACCCCGGCCAGGCGCCCTATGGCGGGGTCCACGTCGGGTGGCATGCCGAGATCCAGCACGTACAGCGGCCGGCCGCCGGCCTGCGCCCGGGCCGCCTCAACCTGCGCGAGAGGCAGGACGGGGACGGTGGCCCCGGTGGCCGTGACCAGGATGTCAGCGCCGGCGAGCGCGGCCGGGACGTCGCTGGTTCGCATTGGCCTGCCGTGCACCGCCGCGGCCACCTCGGCGGCCCGGGCCGCGTCGCGGCTGGCCACGGACAGCTGCGCTGCACCGGCCTCGCGGAGCAGCCGGGCGGCCAGCCGGCCCGTGGGGCCGGTCCCGACCACCACCGCATTGCGGCCCGCCAGGCCGCCCAGGTGCGCGTGGGCGAGGTCCAGGCCGGCCCGGGCGAGCGAGATACCTTCGGTACTGATTGTGGTCTGGGTGCGGGCCCGCTTGCTGACCCGCAGCGCCGCGTCGATCAGGCTCGTGATGGCCGGGCCGGCCGTGCCCGCCGCGGCGGCTGACCGGGCGGCGGCCTTGATCTGGGCGACGATCTGCTCCTCGCCGAGGGCCATCGAATCCAGCCCGCACGCGACCGAGAACAGATGCTCGGCGGCCGCACCGCCGACGCGGACACGGGCCATCCGGAGAACGTCGGCCACCGGGATCCGGCCATGGGCCGCGGCCAGGGCCGCCACCGCCCGGATCACCGGCCCGGCGGCCCCATCGCCAGCCCGGGCGGTGGCCGCGTAGACCTCCACCCGGTTGCAGGTGGACAGGACCGCCACCTCGCCGATGGACGCCACGGCATGCAACCGGGCCAGCACGCCGCCCAGTTCCGCGGACGGCACGGCGAGTTTCTCGAGGACTTCGGCCGGGGCGGATCGGTAGGACACCCCGACATTCACAATCGTCATCGCAGGTCCGTTCGGTATGTCGATCTGGTCGCCGGTGGATGGGGGCCCGGCACCTGCTGGCACCGGGCCCCCGGTCTGCACGGGCTGGATCAGCCGGTCAGGGTGACCGGCATGATCAGCCGGTCAGGACTGCCCGGAGCGGACGCCCTTCTCCACCCGCTCGCCCAGGTCCTGGTCCACGTTCCCGAGGTACCAGAAGGCGCGCTGGAGGACGGGCTCGGTCACGCCGGCGAGCAGCGCTCCCACGATGTTGCTGACCAGCCGGTCCCTGGCCGCGTCGTCCATCACCTCGCGGACCAGCGTGCCGGCCTGGCTCCAGTCGTCGTCCTCGGCGTGGTGCTCGTACGCGGTGTGCACGAGCTCGCCGTCGGAGTACCAGCTCGGCGCCTGGTTGTGCTCGCTGTCGGCCTGCGGGCCACCCTTGGAGTTCGGGAAGTACACCGGGTCGCTGACGTTGTGGATCCGCCCCACCCCGTCCTTGGTGTAGGCGTGCACCGGCGCGACCGGGGCGTTGACCGGGATCTGCGTGTAGTTCACGCCGAGCCGGGCCCGGTGCGCGTCGTTGTAGGAGAACAGCCGGCC
>DATDIH010000177.1:0-6244 GCA_036521155.1 Streptosporangiaceae bacterium | reverse complement strand
CCGCGGCGGTCAGGGGAGGAGCAGGTGGACGTCGCCGAACTCGTGCCAGAGGTAGCGGCCGGCGATGGCGGCCTGGTAGCAGCGGCTCAGCAGCTCCGGGCCGGCGAACGCGGCCAGCATGCGCAGGTGCGATGAGCGTGGCTCGTGCAGGCCGGTCAGCAGGCCGTCGACGGCCAGCAGGGGGACGTCGGGGGTGACGATGTGGCTGGTCCAGCCGGCCGACGCCGCGACCATGCCGTCGCCGGCCGGCTCGGCCCGGGCCGCGGTCTCCAGCGCGCGGACCACGGTGGTCCCGGCCGCGATGACCCGGCCGCCGGTCCGCCGGGTCAGGTTGACCAGGCGGGCGGTGGCGGGCGGGACGTCGAACGGCTCCGGGTACGGCTCCTCGTCGCCTTCCAGGGAGGAAACCCCGGTGTCCAGGGTCAGCGGAGCGAACGTGATCCCCCCGGCGACCAGCCGGGTCACCACCTCGGGGGAGAACGGGCGGCTGGCGCTGGGCATCTCGGCGCTGCCGGGCCGGGTCGCGAACACCGTCTGATAGGCGTCCAGCGGCCACTGCTCCCGCACGTAGGAGTACCGGATCGGCACGCCGTGCCGCAGTAGGTACGGCACCACGGCGGTGGACAGCCGGGCCCGCCACAGGCGGCCGGTGACCCGCTCGTCCAGGGTCAGCCGGGCGCCGGCGGGCAGTGCGATCGTGTCCCCCGGCTCGCCGCCCGGGTACGGGACCGTGGCCGGGCCGGTGATCGAGCGCAGCTCGACCAGCCAGCCGCCGTCCGGCCAGGCGGTGGAGAAGTGCACCGCCAGCCGGGGTCCGGGGTGGCCGGCCGGGATCGCGACGACCTCGGCGGGCAGGGTGCCCGAGGTGTTGACCACGATCAGGTCGCCGGGCCGCAGCAGGCGGGGCAGATCGCCGAACCGGTGGTGGCTGATCTCGCCGGTGGTGCCCTGGCTGACCAGCATCCGCACCCCGTCCCGGGCGGTGCCGCGGGCTTCGGGCGGGTCGTGGGCCTCCAGTTCCGGAGGCAGGGTGAAGTCGATCATCATGATGGTCTCCTAGGTGCCGGTGCCGGTGCCGGCGGCCGTGGGGAGGCCCGGCAGCAACTCGGGGGCGCGGTAGCGGCCACTGGGCAGGCGGCCCTCGATCAGCCGCAGGAAGCCGGGCACGACCTCTTCGGGCTGCGGCCGGTCGGAGATGTCCTCGCCCGGGAACGCCTCCTGGTGCATGCGGGTGCGCAGGTCGCCGGGGTCGGCCCACCAGACGCGGACCGCGTTCTCCTCGGCGGCCAGCACGTTCGACGCCTGCTCCAGTGCGGCCTTGACCGCGCCGTAGCCGCCCCAGCCGGTGTAGGCCTCGACAGCGGCGTCGGAGGTGATGTTGAGGATCGCCCCGCCGTGCCGCCGCAGCGTCGGGAGCAGGGCCTGGGCCAGCGCGACCGGCGCGACCACGTTGGCCTCGAACGCGGCCCGCAACTCGTCCAGCGGGTAGTCGGCCAGGGCCGGGAGCGGGCTCGCGCCCAGCGTCCCGGCGTTGTTGACCAGCAGATACGCGCCGCCGAGGCGGTCCGCGGCCTGGATCAGGGCGGCCCGGTGGGCCGGGTCGCGGACGTCGCCCGGGATGGCGACCACGCTGGTGTCGGGGCCCGCGGCCTGGATGGCGGCCCGCGCCGTCTCCAGTTCGGCGCCGTTGCGGGCGTCGATGACGAGCGGGTAGCCGGCCGCGGCCAGCCCGGTGGCCAGCGCGCGGCCGAGCCCGCGGGAGGCGCCGGTGACGATCGCGGCCCGCGGGTGGCTGATGGGGCTGGTGCCGGTGGTGGCTTCGGTGATGTCCATGGCCTGAACGCTAGGCGCGCGGAGCGCGGGGCACATCGGGCAGCCGACCGGGTGGACCTGGGCCGATGGTCGTAGGACCGCTGGCTGATGCGCGGCCGGGGCCGCCGAAGGTAACGTCGGGCCGTGACCGCAGAACCGGTGCCGCAGGCCAAGGGCACCCGGGCGCCCGGGCCGCAGGCCGACGGCGCCCGGGGGCTCGACGAGCTGTACCGGGTCAGCCAGGGCGTGCTGTCGGTGGCCCGGCAGCTGGACGTCCGGGACGTCCTGCAGGTCATCGTGCGCTCGGCCCGCTCCCTGGTCGGCGCGCGCTACGCCGCGCTGGGCGTGCCCGACGCCAACGGGTCGTTCGCCGAGTTCGTGGTGGACGGCGTGTCCGACCGCCAGTGGCGCGCGATCGGGCCGCTGCCGCGCCAGCACGGCATGCTGGGCGTGCTGCTGCGCGATGCGCAGCCGGAGCGGCTGGCCGACATCCGCACCGACCCGCGCTTCGAGGGCGGCTGGCCGTCGGCCCATCCCGAGCTGTCCGGCTTCCTCGGCGTCCCGGTCAAGGACGGCGGCGAGGTGCTGGCCATCATCTTCGCGGCCAACAAGGTGGTGCCGGGCGCCGGGCCGGGCGGGGTCGGGACCGAGTTCACCGCCCGCGACGAAGAACTGCTGTCGCTGTTCGCCGCGCACGCCGCCATCGCGCTGACCAACGCCCGGCTGTCCGAGCGCAGCCGGGAGCTGTCGGTGCTGGAGGAACGGGCCCGGCTGGCCCGCGACCTGCACGACGCGGTGTCACAGAAGCTGTTCAGCCTGCGGGCCCGGGCCCGCGCGGCCGCGGTGCTGGCCGATCGGGACCCGGCCCGGGCCGCGGCCGAGATGGAAGCGGTCGCCCAGCTGGGCGCGGACGCCCACGCCGAGCTGCGGGCGGTCATCGACGGCCTGGCCCCGCCCGAGCTGGGCGAGGCGGGCCTGGCCGAATCGCTGCGCCGGTACGCGGTGCTGGCCGGCCGCGCCCACGGGGTCACCGTCCGGTTCTGCGCCCCGGACTTGGCTGGCACAGGCCTGCCGGTACTGGAGGAACAGCAGGAGGCGGCGCTGTACCGGGTGGCCCAGGAGGCCCTGCACAACGCGCTCCGGCACTCCGGGGCGCACGAGGTCACGATGACGCTGTCGCGCAGCCCGCGCCGGGTCATCCTGGAAGTGACCGACGACGGCTGCGGGTTCGCCCCCGGCGCCGCCGGGGCTCCTGGTATCACCGGCGGCCTGGGACTGGCCTCGATGCGGGGGCGGGCCGAGGCCGCGGGTGGCACCCTGGCCATCCGCTCCGCGCCCGGCACGGGCACCACGGTCCGGCTGGCCGTGCCGCTGCGCCGCCATCCAGCCCGGACGGAGCGGGCCCGTGGCTGACCAGCTGACCGTGCTCATCGTCGACGACCACCCGGTCGTCCGGCAGGGGCTGCGCGTGCTGCTCGAGGTGCACGACGGCATCGAGGTGACCGGTGAGGCCGCGGACGGCCCGGAAGCGCTGGCCCTGGCCGCCCAGCTGAACCCGGACGTGATCCTGCTCGACCTGAAGCTGCCCGGGCTGGACGGCATCGCGGTCCTCTCCGAGCTGCGGGCCCGCGCCATCGGCTCCCGGGTCCTGGTTCTGACCAGCGGGAACGACCCGGCGCAGGTCACCCGGGCGCTCCAGGCCGGGGCGTCCGGCTTCCTGTACAAGGACGTGGACCCGGATGCGCTGATCCGGGCCATCCGGGCCGTCAACGACGGCAACCTGCTGCTCGCGCCGGGCGCGGCCGGCATCCTGGTCCCGGGGGCGGTCACGGCCGGGGAATGGGGCCCGGGCGGGCCGGCCGGCCGCGGCGGCCTGGCCGCGCTCACCGCGCGGGAGCGTGAGGTGCTGGAGGAGATCGCCCGCGGGCGTTCCAACCGGGAGATCGCCCGGCAGTTGCAGGTGTCCGAGAAGACCGTGAAAACCCACGTCAGCTCGGTGCTGGCCAAGCTGGGAGTGCAGGACCGCACCCAGGCCGCGCTCTACGCCGTCCGGCACGCGGACGACCCCACGTAGTGGTGGCCCCTGGGCGACGGCCTCAGGTGGTCGCGCTGTGCACCAGGTGGGCGTAGACGATGATGTTGGCGTCGTAGTGCCCGGTGGCGCTGTCGAACGTCCCGCCGCAGGTGATCAGGCGCAGCCCGGGGTACCCGATCTTGCCGTAGACCTGCTGGGTCGGGAAGTCGTCCTTGGAGGCCTTCTGCAGGCCGTCGACCACGAAGTTGGCGGTGATCCCGTCGGCCAGGGTCACGCCGATCTGGTCGCCCTTGGCCAGGTCCTTCAGGTAGTAGAAGACCGAAAGTCCCTGGTAGTCGTCGACGTGGCCGAGGATGACCGAGGCACCGTCCTCGCCGGGGGTCGGCCCGTACTTGTACCAGCCGGTGAGGTTGTGCACGGTGAGCGGCGGCGTCTGCACCTCGCCGTCGGTGAGCAGGCCGACCTGCTCGATCGGCGCCGACACCCCGATGGAGGGGATCGTGATCTTCACCGGGGTGGACCGGCTCAGGGCCAGCGCGGCCGGGTCGGGCTTGGCGTTGGGAACGGAACTGCCCACCGTGGACGGGGTGTACTGGGCCCCGGCCACCGTGGTCTTGGTGGTCAGGCCGTAGACCGAGACGCCCACGCCGATCACGGCCACCGCCGCGGCCGCGATCATCATGCGCAGCGGGCCCTTGCTCTTGCCCTTGCGGGCCTTCCCGCTCTGCGGATGGCCGGGCGGCCCGGTCCGGTTCCGGTCCCGGTCCCGCCGGGTCCGGTCCCGCCGGGGCCGGTCATCCCAGGCCGGCAGGTCCAGGACCGTCTCGTCCACGGTCGGCCGGCGCGGGGGCAGCTGGGGAAGGTCCTGGTCACGCCAGGCGGGCAGGTCGAAGGAGGTCTCGTCGGCGCTCTGGCGGGGCAGGTCCACCGAGGTGTCGCGTGTGGTCTGGCGGGGCAGATCGACCGAGGTCTCATCCGCAGCCGCAGCCTGCCGGGGCAGGTCCAGCGACGTCTCGTCCATGGCCTGCCGGGGGAGATCCACGGACGTCTCGTCCGGGGCCCAGCGCCGCGGGGTCTGCTCCGGCCGGCCCCGGTCGGGCTGGCTCCGGTCGGACCGGCCCCGGTCGGGCCGGCCCTGGTCGGACCGGCCCTGGCCGGGCTGGCTCTGGTCGTTCCAGGCGGGCAGGTCGAACGAAGTCTCGTCGGCGGCCGGCCGGGGCAGGCCCACGGACGTTTCGTCCGCAGGCCGCCGCAGGGGCTGCTCATCCTGGTCGTACCGGGGCGGTAGGTCGTACCGGATCGGCTCCCGCCAGGCCGGCTGGTCCGGGCTCGTCTCGTCCCGGGCGTGCCTGCGCCGGAGCTGGTCCGCCCCGTCACTATCAGGCCGGTCCCGCTCCGGCCGTTCCCGGTCAGGCCAGGGCTGCTCATCCGGGGCTGGATTGCGCCGGTGGCGACCGCTGGACATCAAGGCTCCCGTTCCCGAATAACAACTGGCACGGCATCAAAGCAGCTCACACCGGTCTCTCACGTGACGGGCCGGCGGACCCCCAGGCTAACCCTCCGGATTGGCTCGGAACTGCTGATTTCATCGAATGACGGACATGCGACGACCCGGTAAGGGCCCCAGTCCCTGCTCTGGGGCCCTTACCGGGTCTAAGCCAGCGTGGCTGGCGCTGTCACCGCGAACGTCAGGCGGATGCCTGGGCCTTGCGGTAGCGGCGGTAGGCGAAGAAGCCGATGCCACCCGCGGCCACGGCCGCGGCCGCGCCACCCGCAGCCATGGGAGCGTCGCTGCCGCCCTTGGTGCTGCCGCCACCACCGGTGCCGGCGCCACCGACCGGGAGCACACCCGCGGACGGGCTGCTGGTCGCCACCGGGGTGACCGACGCAGCCGGCGCCGGGGGCGCGGTGGTCGGGCTCACGCTCGGGGTGGGCGGCGCAGTGGTCGGAGTGGTCGGCGGGGTGGTGGTGGGCGGCGTGGTCGGGGGGGTCGTGTGCTGGCACGTGCAGGTCGGGCTCGGGGTCGGCGTCGAGGGCGGCGGGGTGTGGTGCTTGCCGCAACCACAGTTGCCAGCAAGCGCGCTCGTGTGGGCCGGGGACACGGTTGCCGCCGACGCCACGCCGCTGAACACCACCGTCGACCCAGCGGCCAGAAGCGGGACGCTGAGCGCGGCGGTGGCCATCAGCTTGCGAGGACGGTTCTGCAGGAAGTTCATTTAATCCCGCTCCATTTCTGTCTGCTTATTCCGGTGGCCGTCGCCCCGTGCGATCCAGCGGCCCGGCAGCAGGGCCGGTGGCGCAACACAGAGTTACAAGCCAACTACGTACGCGAACTCACGACACATCAGCGTCTACCGGGTGTATCGATTGCATAGGGTGATACGTCCGGAAGCTGTG
>DATDIH010000176.1:0-4945 GCA_036521155.1 Streptosporangiaceae bacterium | reverse complement strand
CACCCGCCGGGCGGCCAGGTCGACCACCAGGTCGCCCAGCTTGATCTGCGGTGCGTCCTCCGGCGGCCCTGACCGGCGCAGCGCCGCCCGCATCCGGGCCAGCAGCTCGTCCATGGAGAACGGCTTGGTCACGTAGTCGTCGGCCCCGGCGTCCAGCGCCTCCACCTTGTCCGCGCTGTCGGCCCGGCCGGACAGCACCACGATCGGCACGCTGGTCCAGCCGCGCAGGCCTTCGATGACCTCCAGGCCGCTCAGATCGGGCAGCCCCAGATCCAGCACGACCAGGTCGGGCGGGTGCTTGCCCGCCACGTCCAGGGCCTCGGCCCCGGTGGCCGCGGTGAGCACGTCGTACTGGCGGACGCGCAGGTTGATCCGCAGGGCCCGGAGGATCTGCGGCTCGTCGTCGACGACGAGGACCCGGGTCACGTCGCCGCCGGCTGATCCTGGCCGGCCTGGGCCGGCTGATCCTGGCCGGCCTGGTCCGCCTGGTCCCGGGCCGCCTGGTCCTGGCCGGCCCGCTCCCGGTGCCCCGGCTCCGCCTCGTCCGCCCCCGGCGCCGCAGCCACCGCGGGCAGGGTGATGGCCATGGTCAGCCCGCCGCCCGGCGTCTCCTCGGCGGTCAGGGTGCCGCCCATGGCCTCGGTGAAGCCGCGGGCCAGGGCCAGCCCCAGTCCGACGCCGGTGGTGTTGTCGGTGTCGCCCAGCCGCTGGAACGGAACGAACATCCGGTCCCGTTCCTTCTCCGGTATGCCCGGGCCCCGGTCGATGACCCGCAGCTCGACCTGGTCCCCGAGCGTGCTCGCGGTCAGCAACGGCGGCCGGTCCGGCGGCGAGTAGCGCAGGGCGTTCTCGGTCAGGTTGACCATCACTCGCTCCAGGATGGCCGGGTCCGCCACGACCTCGGGCAGCGCCTCCGGAATGTCCACCAGGACCGACTGGCTGCGCCCCCCCAGGTCGTCCAGGGACCGGGCCACGATCTCGTCCACCCCCACCGGCCGGGGAAACAGCGACAGCGCCCCGGCCTGCAGCCTGCTCATGTCGAGCAGGTTGTCGACCAGCCGGGCCAGCCGGTCCAGCGATTCGTCCGCGGTGGCCAGCAGCTCGTCCCGGTCGGCCTTGGTCCAGCGCACCTCGGGTGAGCGCAAGCTGGTCACCGCGGCCTTGGCCGAGGCCAGCGGGGGGCGCAGGTCGTGGCTGACCGCGGTGAGCAGCGCGGTCCTCATCCGGTCGGCGGCCGCGATCGGCTTGGCCGCCTCGGCCTCGGCCGCCAGCCGCTGCTGCTCCAGGGCCGCGGCCGCGTAGGCCGCGAACGCTCCCAGCACCCGGCGGTCGGCGGCGGGTAGCGGCCGGCCGCGTAGGGCCAGTGTGAGGGTGTCGCTGACCGGTACGTCCACATCGGCGTCCTCGGGCGTGGCCACCGGGTCGTCCCCGGTGCTGGCCACCGCTCTCCAGCGCCGCCCCGGGCCCAGGATCCGGCTGGCCCGGGGCGGAGTGCTGTCCCGGGCCTGGTCGACCTCGGCGCCCTGGCATTCCAGCAGGGTCACCGACTTCATGCCGAATGATTCGCGTATCCGCTCCAGCAACGCGGGCAGCGCCCGCTGTCCCCGCAGCACACTGCCGGCCGTGGTCACCAGCAGCTCGGACTCGGCGCCGGCCCGGGCCGCCTGCTTGGTCCGCCGGGCCGCGATGTCCACCACCCAGCTGACCATCACGGCCACGATGATGAACACGCCGATAGCCCAGGCGTTGTTGGCGTCGGCGATCGTGAACTGGTGGATGGGCGGGGTGAAGTACCAGTTGAGCAGCAGCGATCCGGCGATCGCCTCCAGCAGGGCCGGGATGAACCCGCCGACCAGCGCGACCAGGATGACCCCGACCAGGAACGTGAGCACGTCGCTGGTCAGGTTGACGTCGCCCCGGGTTGCGGCCAGCACCAGCGTCGCCACCGGGGCGAACACCGCGGCCAGCAGGTAGCCGGCCAGCCGGCGGCGCAGGGTCAGGCTGCCCCGGGCCCGGGGCAGCAGTCCGCGGCCCCGGCCCATCTCCTGATGGGTGACGATGTGCACGTCGATGTCGCCCGAGCCGCGGATGGACCGGGCCCCGATTCCGGGCCCGGTGAGCATGGCCTGCAGCCAGGACCGGCGGCTGGCCCCCAGGACCAGCTGGGTGGCGTTCTCCGCCCGCGCGAACTCGAGCAGCGCGTCCGGGATGCTGTCGCCCACCACCTGGTGGTAGGTGCCGCCCAGCGACTCGACCAGCCGCCGCTGCCCGGCCAGCTCGCCCGGGTCGGCGCCGGTCAGGCCGTCGGACCGGCTGACGTGGACGGCCAGCAGGTCCCCGCCGGACGACCGGGCCGCGATCCGGGCGCCGCGCCGGATCAGGGTGTCACCCTCCGGGCCGCCGGTCAGCGCGACCACCACCCGCTCCCGAGCCTCCCAGGTGCCCTGGATGCCGTGCGCGGCCCGGTAGTTCTGCAGGCCCTCGTCGACCTTGTCGGCCAGCCAGAGCAGCGCCAGCTCCCGCAGCGCGGTCAGGTTCCCGGTGCGGAAGTAGTTGGTCAGCGCGGCGTCGATCTTCTCCGCCGGGTAGATGTTGCCGTGCGCCATCCGCCGCCGCAGTGCCTCGGCGGTCATGTCGACCAGCTCGACCTGGTCCGCGGCCCGGACCACCGCGTCCGGGACCGTCTCTCGCTGCGGCACGCCGGTGATCTTCTGCACCACGTCGTTCAGCGACTCGAGGTGCTGCACGTTGACGGTGGAAATCACGTCGATGCCCGCGTCCAGCAGCTCGTCGACGTCCTGCCACCGCTTCTCGTGCCGGGAGCCGGGCACGTTGGTGTGGGCCAGCTCGTCGACCAGCGCGATCTGCGGCTGGCGGGCCAGCACCGCGTCCAGGTCCATCTCCTCGAAGGTGGCGCCGCGGTAGGTGATCATCTTGCGCGGGATGACCTCCAGGCCGTCCAGCAGGGCCGCGGTCTGCGGCCGCCCGTGCGTCTCCACGAACGCCACCACCACGTCGGCGCCACGCTCGGCCCGCCGGTGACCCTCGCCGAGCATGGCGAACGTCTTGCCCACCCCCGCGGCCGCGCCGAGGTAGATGCGCAGGAACCCCCGCTCGGGGGCCGATGACTGATCAGCCATGTCCTCTCCTATTCAACCGCGTCCAGGAAGTGTCTGGTCACGGTCGGTACCGATAGCCCATGCCGGGTTCGGTCAGCAGGTGGCGGGGGCGGGCCGGGTCATCTTCCAGCTTGCGCCGGAGCCGGGCCATGTGGAAGCGGAGGTAGTTGGTGCGCGGCTCGTAGCCCGGGCCCCAGATTTCGGTCAGCAGCTGCCGGGCGCTGACCAGCTGACCCGGTCGCCGGGCCAGGCTCTCGAGGATCCGCCACTCGGTCGGGGTCAGACGCACCGGCTCACCCGTATCGTCCGAATTCTTCTTCCGGGTGACGGTGTGCGCGGTCAGGTCGACGGTGCAGTGGCCCACGGTCACGGTGCTGTCCCCGGGCGGGGCCCCTTCGTCCCGGCGGAGCACGGCCCGCAGCCGGGCCAGCAGCTCGGCCATGGAGAACGGCTTGGTCACGTAGTCGTCCGCGCCCACGTCCAGGGCGCCGATCTTGTCACCCGGGCTGGCCCGGCCCGACAGCACGATGATCGGGGCCTTGGACCAGCGCCGCAGCTCGACGATGACCTCGGTGCCGTCGATGTCGGGCAGGCCCAGGTCGAGGATGACCGCGTCCGGGGGGCGGCTGGCCGCGGTGGCCAGCGCCTCCCGGCCGCTGCTGGCGGTGATCACGTCGTACTGCCGGGCCCGCAGGTTGATGACCAGGGCCCGCAGCAGGCCCGGCTCGTCCTCGACCAGGAGCACCCGGGCCCCGGTCCGGGCCCCAGCATGCAAGGCCCGGTCCGGGGCGGCGGCGCTCACCGGTTCGACAGCTTGTCGAGCGCGATGTTGAGGTTCAGCACGTCGACTCTGGGCTCACCCAGGAAGCCGATGGTGCGGCCCTGGGTGTACTTGGTGACCAGCGCCTTGACCGCGGCGTCACTGAGGCCGCGGGCCTTGGCCACCCGGTCGGCCTGGATGGCGGCGTACTGCGGGGAGATGTCCGGGTCGAGGCCCGAAGCGGAGGAGGTCACCGCGTCCGGCGGCACGCTGGCCGGGCTGACCCCGTCGAACTTGGCGATCGCGGCCCGGCGCTGGTTGACGTCCTGGGTCAGCGTCGGGTTGTTCGGCCCCAGGTTGGAGGCGGCCGAGAAGCCCGGGTCACAGCCGTAGTCGGTCTTGGAGTCCGGGTTCACCGCGTTGGACGCCCGCGGCTGGAAGTACTGCGGCAGCGGGTTGCCCTTGGCGCCGGTGAACTCCTGGCACAGCAGGCTGGACCCGACCACCTTGCCGTTGGAGGTGACCAGCGAGCCGTTGGCCTGATTGTGGAAGGCCGCCTGGGCGACGCCGAACATGACGACGGGGTAGATGATGCCGCACAGGACGGTGAACACGAGCAGCGCTCGGAACGCCGCGATGTGCTGGCGAACTAGGGCAGGAAGACGATTCACGTCTGTCACCTGAATCCGGGGATGTTCATGATGATGAGGTCAAGGATCTTGATGCCGGCGAACGGGATGATCAGCCCGCCGACGCCGTAGATCCACAGGTTGCGGCGCAGCATGGCCGCGGCCGAGGACGGCTTGTAGCGGACGCCGCGCAGGGCCAGCGGGATCAGCGCCACGATGATCAGGGCGTTGAACACGATCGCCGAGGTGATCGCGGACCGCGGGCTGTGCAGGTCCATGATGTTGAGCTTCTCGAGGCCGGGGAACACGCCCGCGAACATGGCCGGCAGCATCGCGAAGTACTTCGCGACGTCGTTGGCGATGGAGAACGTGGTCAGCGAGCCCCGGGTGATCAGCATCTGCTTGCCGATCTCGACGATCTCGATGAGCTTGGTCGG
>DATDIH010000175.1:0-7714 GCA_036521155.1 Streptosporangiaceae bacterium | reverse complement strand
TAGGAAGCCGGGTCGGCGAACGCCCCGACCCGCAGGGCGATCATCACCGTGCCGTTCCCGCCCTGGTAGCCCGGGGTGGGCGCGGCGCCCATGCCGGTGAGCAGGCCACCCAGCAGCTCGATCATGACGCTCAGGCCCGAGCCCTTGTGCCCGCCGAACGGCAGCAGGGCCCCGCCCGCGTAGAAGTCGTCGGCGTTGGTGGACGGGCGGCCCGCGGCGTCCACGATCAGGCCCTCGGCCACCGGGCGGCCGTCGGCCGCGGCCAGCTTGAGCTTGCCCTCGGCCACGCCCGCGGTGGAGAAGTCGACCACCAGCGGGCCCTGCGGCCCGCCCGGCGCGGCCCAGGCGAAGGGGTTGGTGCCCAGGGCCCGCCCGGCCCCGCCGAACGGCGCCACCACCGGCCCGGCGTTGCAGAAGGCCAGGCCGGCCAGGCCCTGGTCGGCCAGGGCGGTCACGTACTCGCCCAGCCGGCCGACGTGGTTGCAGTCGCGGATGGTCACCGCGGCCACGCCGCTGGCCTGGGCGGCCTCGGCCACGACGTCGACCGCGAGCCGGGCCGCGGACTGGCCGAATCCCCAGCGGCCGTCGATGACGGCTACGGCCTGCTGACGCTGGCTGATCAGGGGCTGGGCCGCGGGCTGGATCTGCCCGTTGGCGATCCAGCCGGAGTACTGGACCAGCCGGATGATCCCGTGCGAGTCGTGGCCGACGAGGTTGGACAGGACGAGTGAGGCAGCCACCTGACCGGCCGGGCCGGCGGGTGCTCCCAGGGCGGCCAGCGCGGCCGTAGTGAACGTTTCCAGGTCCTGCGGGGCAAAGCAGCCGCTGGCCTGTTGTCCCCCCTGACTGGGGGTGCCTTCCGGGGCGATCGTCACCTGTTGACAATTATCAGTTAGCTATGGTCTAGTCAACGCGTTGCGCAGCTCACAGAGGGGAACCATCGTGATTTCCGGCGTCTACGTTCCGCTGCTCACCCCTTTCGATCACCAGGGACACGTCGACATCGGGGCCTACGGGGCGTACGCCCAGTGGCTGGCCGGCCGGGGTGTCGACGGCCTGGTCCCGTTCGGCAGCACCGGCGAGGGCCCCTCCCTGAGCCCACGCGAGCGGCTGGCCGTGCTGGCCACGCTGCCCGAGGCCGTGCCGGGAACGTCGCTGATCCCGGCGGTCACCGAGTCCAGCCTGGACGCCGTGCTGGAGTTCGTGGCCGCGGTCAACGACCTGCCCGCCACCGCGATCATGGTGCTGCCGCCTTATTACTTCCGGCCGCTGGCCGCCGACGACCTGCGCCGGTTCATGGAGCCGGTGCTCGCGGCCAGCCGGCACCCGGTGCTGCTCTACCACATCCCGGTGTTCGGGCCGCCGGTCCCGGTCGAGGCGATCACCGCGCTGGCCGGTCCGTCGCTGTGGGGGGTCAAGGATTCGAGCGGCGACATCGCCAACACCAAGGCAGTGCTGGACGCCGGGGCCAACGTCATGGTCGGCTCGGAGGCCCGCCTGGTCGAGGCGGTCGGCCTGGGCGCCGCGGGCGGCATCTGCGGCCTGGCCAACCTGCTGCCCGAGCACCTGGTGGCGGCCTACGCGGCGGCCAAGGCCGGCGATCCGGAGCAGGGCACGGCCATTCTGGCCCCAGCCCTGAAATTCCTGCAGCAGATGGTCGATGCCTGCCCGGGCAGCCCGGTGGCCTGGATCCCGGTGGCCAAGCAGCTGGCCGGGCAGCGCAGCGGCGTGGACCTGGGCGGCGTCCGGCCGCCGGTGCCCCCGGCGACCGGGACCGCCACCGCGGCGGCCCTGACCCCCAGCCTGGAGGCGGTGCTGTCCGAGCTGGCCCAGGCATGACCAAGCCGGCTTCCGGGGCGAAGGGGGCCTCTGGGGCGAGTGGTGTTACTGAGGTGCGGGGGGTTGCTGGCGCCGAGGGGTCGGCCGTGCTCGGCCTGGACCTGGGCGGGAGCACGGTCCGGGCCGTGGTCACCGGCCCGAACGGCGTGCAGCACCGGGCCACGGTCCGGCACACGGCCCGTGGTTACCCGGCCGTCCTGGCCCTGCTGGAGCAGGTGGTGGCCCAGAGCCGGCAGGCCGCGGGCTCGCGTCCGGTTCAGGCCATGGGCCTGGCCGTGGCGGGCTGGCTCTCGGCCGACCGGGAACAGCTGATCGCCGCGGCCAACCTGGGGGTGGCCGGGGTGCCGCTGCGCCGCGACCTGGAGCAGCGGGTCGGCCTGCCGGTGACCGTCGACAACGACGGCAACGCGGCCGCGCTGGCCGAGGCCCGGGCCGGGGCGGGCCAGCGGGCCCGGATGCTGGTCGTGCTCACCCTGGGTACGGGAGTCGGCGGCGGCATCGTGGCCTGTGGCCGCCTGCTCACCGGGGCCGCAGGGCTGGCCGGGGAGCTAGGCCACCTACCTTCGGTAAATAATGGACCGTCGTGTGCGTGCGGCGGCCGAGGCTGCCTGGAGGTCTACGCCAGCGGACCGGCGGTGGCCCGGCAGGCGGCCCACGCGGGGCTGGCCGGACCAGGCGGGCCGGACGGGCCCGCGCTGACCGCCGAGGACGTGGTGGCGGCGGCCCGGGCCGGCGCCCCCGAAGCCATCGGCGCCCTGGCCGCGGCGGGCGAAGCGGTCGGGCAGGCCGTGGCCCGGCTGGTCCCCGTGCTCAACCCGGACCTGGTCCTGCTGGGCGGCGGCCTGGCCACCGGCGCCACCGACCTGGTTCTCATTCCGGCCCGCCGGGCGCTGGCCGAAGCCACCCCGCTGAGCAACGTCGTCGCCGCTCCCCCGGTCGGCCTGGCCACCGGTGGTGCTGACGCGGGCGCGCTGGGCGCGTCCTATCTTCCCGATATGAACGCACGCCGTACTCCCGCAGGAGCCTCCGCATGAGCCTTGATCGTTCTGACCCGCTACGGGACCACCCGCTGCGGCTGGGGGTGATCGGCTGCGGCCGGATCGCCCAGGTCGCGCACCTCCCGGCCCTGGCCAAGGCCGAGACCATCACCCTGGCCGGCGTCAGCGACCGCAGCCCCAGCCTGGCCAAGGGGGTGGGCGCCCGGTACGGGGTCCCGGGCTTCACCGAGGTCAGCGAGCTGCTGGCCCAGGACATCGAGGCCGTGCTGATCGCGGTCCCGGACCGTTTCCACCTGCCGGTCGGGACCGAAGCCCTGACCGCGGGCAAGCACGTCCTGATGGAGAAGCCGGCCGCCAGCACCAGCCAGCAGGCCGCCGAGCTGGCCCAATTGGCCACCGGCCGCGGCCTCAAGGTGCAGATCGGCGCGATGCGGCGGCACGACCCCGGCATCAACTACGCGCGGCGGGCGGTGGCCGGGATCGGCCCCATCCTCAGCGTCAGCTGCTGGTACCGGGTGCACGCCAAGCTGCGGCCGCCGACCGAGGCGACCCTGTTCCCGTACACCGTGGTGGATGAGGACGTCCGCAAGCACGAGGCCGAGTTCAAGGCCGACCGGCAGCGCTACCTGCTGGCCACCCACGGCGCGCACGTGTTCGACACGCTGCGCTACCTGGCCGGTGACCTGGCCGCGGTCCAGGCCCGGGTCGCGCACGTCGGCCCCGACTTCAGCTGGCACGGCAGCAGCCAGCTGGCCGGCGGCGGGCTGGTCAGCTTCGAGATCTCGGCCAGCGTGCACTCGGACTACTCCGAGGGCTTCGAGATCTACGGCGAACGCGGGCACGTCAGCGTCCGGTCCTGGTTCCCGTTCTTCCGCCGGGCCAGCTCGGTGCGGGTGTTCACCGAGGAGGACACCACCTGGCGGTCACCCGAGTACGGGGCGGCCGACGCCTACCAGCGGCAGGCGGAAGCGTTCGCGGCGGCGGTCCGCACCGACGGCGCCACCGACCCGTCGGCCGACGACGGCGTGCAGGCGCTGCGGCTGATCGAGGCGGTCACCGCCAGCACGGCCCAGTCCGGCGCGGAAGTCGCCCCGTGAGCGAGGGGCACGAGCTGGGAATCTTCGCCCGGACGTTCCCCCGGTCCAGTGCGGACGAGGCGGCCGCGGCGGTGAGCCGGGCGCGGTTCGGCCTGGTCCAGCTCAACCTGTCCGCGGTCGGGCTGCCGACCCTGCCCGCGCCGGACGAGCACGAGGCACTGGACTTCGGCGCGATCCGGCGCGCCTTCGATGCCCGGGGCATCGGCATCTGGGGCCTGTCCGCCTCCTACAACATGATCCATCCCGATCCGGTGGTGCGGGACGCCCAGACCGCGGCGGCGATCGCGCTCGTCGGCCGGGCCGCCGAGCTGGGGGTCACCGCGGTCACTTTGTGCACCGGGAGCCGGGACCCGGACAACATGTGGCACCGCCATCCCGGCAACGACGAGCCCGCGGCCTGGAATGATCTGCGGGACAGCCTGGACCGGCTGCTGCCGGCGGCGGCCGCGGCCGGGGTGCGGCTGGGCATCGAGCCCGAGCCGGGCAACGTCATCTCCGACGCGGCCCGGGCCCGCCGGCTGCTGGACGAGCTGGGCGGCGACGCCGGACGGTGCGGCATCATCTTCGATCCGGCCAACCTGGTCACCGTCGACACCGCCGGGCAGCAGGCGGACATCCTGGCCGAGGCGGCCGGCTGGCTGGCCGGATCGATCTTCTGTGTGCACGCCAAGGACGTGGTGGGGTCCGGGTACGCGGCGGCCGGGACCGGGAAGCTGGATTACGGGCTGGTCTTCCGGCTGCTGGCCGACCTGGCCGACGGAACGCCGCTGATCGTTCAGGACGCGGCCGAAGACGACGTGGCCCGGGTCCGGGACTTCCTGCTGGCGCATGCCGAAGCGGCCGGGGTCAGCCTGCGGGTGCCCGAGCCGCGAATGTGAGCGGCGCGCCGCCGGCCCGCCCGGAGCCTGCCCGCCCGGCGCCTGCTCGGCTGGAGGCGGCCCGGTATGCGCGGCGGGCTCACGTCCGGCTCGACGGGTGCGGGCCGCCTGGCTCAGCGCGGCGGCGGCCGGTCCTGCTGCTGCACGGCCTGGGCGGCGACTGCGCTCAGCCGTGGGCGTTCCTGGATGGCGGCCACAGCCGGCGCCACGGCCTGCGCCGTATCGCTCCTGACCTGCGGGCCCACGGGGCCACGGGCTACATCGGGCCCGACGACGCGTTCAGCTTCGACGGCCTGGCCGATGACGTCGTGGCCCTGCTGGACCGGCTCGGGGTGGCCCGGCCGGTGGTGGCGGCCGGGGTGTCGATGGGCGCGGGGGTGGCGCTGGACCTGGCCCTGCGCTACCCGGACCGGGTGACGGCGCTGGTTCTGGTCCGGCCCGCCTGGCTGGACCAGCCGCTGCCGCCCAACCTGGCCCTGTATCCGCTGATGGCGGCTCTGCTGCGGCAGCACGGGCCGGGGCCGGGGCTGGCCCGGTTCGAGGCCACCCACGCCTACCAGGCGGTGCGGGCGGTGTCGGACTCCGGGGCGGCCAGTCTGCGGGGGCAGTTCACCGCGCCCTCCGCCGTGGACCGGGCGGTCCGGCTCGACCGGATGCCGCGCTCGGCGCCGGTGGCCGGGGCCGCCGTGTTCGATCAGGTCCGGCAGCCCGCGCTGGTGGTGGGGGCGCCGCGGGACCCGGTGCAACCGCTCGCGCGGGCTGAGGCCACCGCGGCGGCCCTGCCGGCGGCTTCACTGCGGGTGGTGCTGGCCCGCGACGAGGACCCGCCGGGTCAGCTGGCCCAGATCGCGAGCGAGACGACGCGCTTCATAACCCGGTATTGAAGCGCCCGCGGTCCCGGCTCGAATGTACGCACTGATCCCTTTGCGTACACAAGAGGGGCTGACGCTGAATGGGAAAAAGGATGCGCTGCTCGAAGGCTAATCGTCGAACAGATGATCCAGCTGTGACCGGCTACCCATCACAGTAGGCCACGCCGCGAGGAATGACCACCCGGGCACCGCCGGCGATGAGCGCCCCCGCAGTTGTCCCGGCCGCGCCCACCAGGCACGGAAACAGCAGCGACCAGGGCGTGCCGCCTGCCCAGCCGGCCCCGGACGCGCACCCGCCGCACGCGGCGAACCCGCCATGCCTGCCTGCAAGCCTCCAAGCTGGCCGGCCGCGCGTCCGCCTGGTAGGCCTTGCTGAGCTAGCAGCAAACGTCGTACGTGCTTGTTAGGTTCTCGTGCACGTGCCACTCACAGACGTCGTGCAGCTCCGGGAGGACCGTGTGGACAAGGCAGTGTCTGACTCGGTTGAGCAGCAGCTACGGTCGGTCTTCCCCGACGGCACGTTCACGCAGGTGGATGTGCTGGGGTACGGCGACGATCCGGACGTGGAACCCGGGGAGACCGCGATCCGGGCGTTCATTGACCGGGCCGGCCACCCCGCCCAGACCTGGGAAGACGACGAGAGGGTCATGCAGGCATTCGAGAAGGCCAACCGCCAGGCGATCACGTGGCTGCATCGCGACGGCCAGCTGTCCTCCATCGCCTGGATCCAGGCCATTCCGGACACCCCGGACCGGCGGGCCCCCGGTGCCGTTCTGTGGGGCTTCCCGAGCTTTTTCTTCAACATGCGATCTGACGTGGCGGAGGATGCACCGGGGTTCGCTTCCGTGCGAGCCAATCTGGGGCCCGCCGATCTGGCGACGGTAGATGCTCTGATCACTGCGGGCATCGCATCCAGCCGCGCGGAAGCCATGCGCTGGGCCATCGGCCGCATCCGCGACAACCCCGCATACGCCCAGATCCAGGGAAAGGCGCGCGAGATCAGCGAGCTCAAGGCCCAGTTCTGACCACGCCGCTCACAGTCTTTCGTCGCCCAGCCGGCGCATGACCGTGCCGCCCAAGTGTCTTTCGTGCGGGACCGTGCGGCAGCGGCCCCGCCCTGGCCTGGCCGGGGTGCAGCCCGCTCCATACTCGTCCCCAGCGCCGCTGCCAGGCACCAGCGACGCACGGCGCGACAGTTTGAACGAGGTGCCTATGGTGGCGTCATGCGGGTGGCTGCGTGCCAGCGACGGCCAGTTCTCGACGATCCCCGCGCAGTCTCCGCCCGTGCGCGGACCCTCGATGACCCAGAAATCCGGCACCTGGCACGATCCCTCCGGCGCTTCCCGGTCACGTCGATCATCGGCATGTTCGAACGCCGGGCGAACGCTGTCCGCAACGTGGCACTGGTACTGCATGCAGGAGAGCTCATCGGCGTCCACGCGAAGGTACACCTGAACGAGGACGGCGTTCAGGCCGGAGATGACATGCCGACTTTTGAAGTCGGCGGGGCACGGTTTGCCGTGAACATCATCCTTCTTCGGCACGTCCGGCCACTATGCAGGCATCATGCGACTCGCTGGTACTGGAGGTACGGGCGCTGCTGGGAGCTCGTGTGATGATAGGGCGATGGGGTCTGCCAGTGAGCCGGAGTCCGGTGCTATTGCTGCTGTCTCCCCTGGTGCGGGAGGAGTCGTTCCGCGTATTGGGCTGTTCGGGCGGCTTGGAGCGCGGGCGCGGGTGACGGTGGTGTCGGCGCCGGCGGGGAGCGGGATGACGGTCCTGCTGCGGTCGTGGATCGGTGAGGCGGGGGTGGCGGACCGGGCGGCGTGGGTGCCGGTGGGGCGGGATGAGCGGGATCCGCAGCGGTTCTGGGCGTCGGTGCTGGGGGCGCTGCGCGGGACGGCTCCGGGGTCGGGACTGGTGCGGGAGCTGACGGCGGCGCCGGACCTGGACGGGTGGGCGGTCGTGGAGCGGCTTTTGAAGGACCTGGCGCCGCTGGCGGAGCCGGTCTGGCTGGTGGTCGATGACGT
>DATDIH010000174.1:0-2478 GCA_036521155.1 Streptosporangiaceae bacterium | reverse complement strand
GGCTGGACGTTCCAGCTGCCGGGACCGGTTCCGGCCGGCGCCGCGTCCAGCAGGCACTCGATCAGGCAGTTGCCGAGATCGAGGACCGGGAGGCCCAGCCCGCTGCACTCCCAGTCGATGAGCATGACCCCGGCCGGGCCGGTCTGCACGGCGTTGGCCGCCCACACATCACCGTGCACCAAGCCGCGCGGCAGCAAGCCCTCGTGCTCGCGCACGGCCAGTACCGTCTCGCGGCACGTCGCGTACATCTCCGCCCAGCCGGGTGGCACCAGCCCGGCGACCCGGTCCAGCCGGGCCAGCGTGACCGGGATCGCCTCCTCCGGGTACCACATGGCGGGCCCCAGGCCGGTCTCCCCCGCCAGGCCAACCGAATGCAGCCGGCCGAGCGCGGTGCCCAGCATGCGCAACTGGGGTTCTGACGGCCGCAGCACCTCGCCCTCGACATAGCTGGTGGCCATGGTGAGCCACACCCCGTCCAGGCCGACCACGTCCCCGGACCGGGTACGCACCACCCGCGGCGCGGGATACCCGCTCTCCTCCAGGTAGGACAGCGTGGCCGCCCGGGTGAGCAGCCAGTCAAGTGGCGTTCTAGTGGATGATCTCCGGAACTGGACCGGTACCGGCGCATCCGCACGCCAGGCGCTGACCACGAGGCGCTGCCCATCAGCGGCAAGGGCCAGATAGCTCACGCTGTCCCCGTGCACCGTGCCCGCCAGCCGCTGGAAGCTGCCCGGGTCGATGCCACGCTGGTGGTACTCGCGGAGGATGCGCTTCGCCACCGCGGCGTCGCCCACCGGCTGGCCGTCGCCTTCAGCGGGAGTCGGCACCGGTCCGGGGCGCGCTCTGGCTCACCAGGCCGCGGCCGAGCACCCGTTCGAGCGCCCGGGCGACCTCTTCGGACAGGTCGGGGCTCTGGCCGCCGGCCAGCTCAGTCAGCGCGACCTCGCCTGCCAAAGCCTCGCCTCCCAAAGCCTCGCTCCCCAGGGTCTCACCGCCCAGGGTCTCACCGCCCAAGGCCTGGCCCGCCAGGGCCTCGCCGCCCGGAGCCTCGCCCGGCCCGGCCGACGGCGGCACGATCGTGCCGCAATCCCGGCATTCCACCTCACCCAGCCGCCGGACCAGGTGCACGCTGCCGCACCGCGGGCAGCGGGCCAGGTCAGCCATCCAGTCGTCGCTGGCCTGGCAGTGAGGGCAGATGAGCACCTGGCTGTCCCGCCGCACCCCTCGTTTCCACGGGCTCTGCCCGCGGCTGGGGTCGGTCTGCCGAACGCCGCATCGATAGCAGGGCATCCTTGACTGCTTTCGATCCTCTCCGGGGCTGGCCCGCCGCCGCGCCGGGGCGCCCGGGCCATCCTTCAGCTGAGCTCGGCGAGCACTTTCTGGTACTCGGCGATGTCCCGCGCCTGCGGGATGGGGTTCACCACTTCCCACCGGACCAGGCCGGCCTTGTCAATGATGAACGTGCCGCGTGTTGCCACGCCCTTGTCCTCGTCGAACACACCGTAGAGCTTGGCCACGGCGCCGTGCGGCCAGAAGTCGGACAGCAGCTGGAAGTCGAAGTGATCCCGGTCGGCCCAGGTCCGCAGCACGAAGGTGGAGTCCACCGAGACGGTGAGCAGCACCACGTCGTCCCTGGTCACTTCGGGGAAGTCATCGCGCAGCGCACACAGCTCGCCGGTGCACACTCCGCTGAACGCGAGCGGGTAGAAGACCAGCACCACGTTCTTCTGGCCCCGGAAATCGGACAGCCGCACCGGGCTGCCGTGCTGATCCTTCAGCTCGAAGTCGGGCGCCTGCTGGCCAACCTCAACTGCCATCGACTGGGTTCCTTTCCACCTGCGGATAACCCAAGTCTGCCACCCGGGCCGGGCCGCCAGCACACCTTGGCGCAACTGTAATCTGCGCGCCTCCGGCCGATCACCAGAGTGCAACCAGAGCGGCCCTCAGCGGCGTGCCTTCGGCGCGACCAGCCGGGTGCCCAGCCAGTCCCGCGCCGCGCTCACGCTCGACGTCTGGGACAGCCCCGCGGTCGGCGCGGACTCCCCGATATCGGTCGGCTCGACGTGCCCGGGCCGCCCCGCCTTCGGCGTGAGCAGCCAGATATAACCCCCATCGGCCAGCGGTGTCAGCGCATCCATCAGCGCATCGACGAGGTCACCGTCCCCGTCCCGCCACCAGAGCAGAACCACGTCGACCACGTCGTCGTAGTCCTCGTCGACGAGTTCCACGTCCTTCAGGCTGGCGATTGCCTCGCGCAGCTGTTCGTCGCAGTCGTCGTCGTAGCCGAGTTCCTGCACCACCTGACCCGGCTTGATGCCGAGTCGCTCGGCCAGACCAGGCTGATCCTGGGCCTGGCGCGCGGTCGCGCTCACTGACGTCCTCCTCTTATCCCTTCCCGCGGCCCCGCATCAGTTCCGCGTAGGCACCACTTGCTGGGACAGTTCACACTGGGTCGGCCCCCCGCGCAAGTGCCAAATG
>DATDIH010000173.1:0-2367 GCA_036521155.1 Streptosporangiaceae bacterium | reverse complement strand
TCGCTGGTCTTTTGCCCCCTCTGGGGCTGATTCATGCCCCGGCCGGGAACGGGGCGGTGGACTGGCCGTCCACGGTGGCGCCGGCGAACTGCAGGGCGGGAGCCAGGCGGTTGGCCCAGACCGGGAACGGCAGCTGCGGGGCGGACAGCTTGTCCAGCCGGGCCCGCTGGTCGGCGCTGAGGGTCACGTCCAGAGCGGCCAGGTTGTCCTCCAGCTGGGTGACCCGGCGGGCCCCGATGACGGTCGAGCTGACCCCGGGCCGCCCCTGCACCCAGGCCAGCGCGACCGCGGCCGGGCTGGCCCCCGTCTCGGCCGCGACCTCTTGCACGGCCGCGATCACCTCGAAGTCGTGTTCGCTGGGCGTCCCGAAGATCTCCGGCCGGCTGGCCCGGGCGCTGTCGGCCGGGGCGCGCCGGTCCCGGCCGTACTTGCCGGACAGCAGCCCGTTCTTCAGCGGGCTCCACGGCAGCACGCCGATACCCAGGTCCTGCGCGGCCGGGATCAGCTCGGCCTCGGGGGTGCGGGCCAGCAGCGAGTACTCCAGCTGCAGCGCGGTCACCGGAGCCCAGCCACGGAAGTGGCTGATGGTGGCGGCTTCGGCCACCTTCCAGGCCGGCAGGTCGGACAGGCCCAGGTAACGGACCTTGCCCGCGGCCACCAGGTCGTCCAGGGCGCGCAAGGTCTCCTCGATGGGGGTCACCGGGTCGAAGTTGTGCAACCAGTACAGGTCCACGAAGTCGGTTCGCAGCCGCCGCAGCGAGTTCTCCAGTTGCTGGACGATGCCCTTGCGCCCGGCGCCGCCGCCGTTGGGATCCCCGGCGTACAGGTTGCCGAAGAACTTGGTGCCCAGCACCACCCGGTCGCGCCGTCCGGGGTGGGCGGCGAACCAGTCGCCGATGATCTCCTCGGAATGACCGTTGGTGTAGATGTTGGCGGTGTCGATCGAGTTGCCGCCCCGGTCCAGGTAGGCGGCCAGGATGCGGGCCGACTCCTCGGGGCTGGTACCCCAGCCCAGGTCGTCGCCGAACGTCATGGTGCCCAGGGTGAACGGGCTCACCCGCAGGCCCGACCGGCCCAGGGTCACGTACGAATCCACCGGCAAGGAATGCTCCTGATTGTCATGGCAGATTGACGGATGCGATCAGCCGGTTTCCCGGCTGCCTCCATCCGACCACAGGAACCACTGGTCGCCCTAGACCGATGAGATCGATGGCTTGCACGATCGAGTCAACTTCTGGCTGAATGGGGTCATGCGCAACCTGCCCGAGCTGGCCGAGTGCATTGACCGGCTGCACGCCACCGGGGGCCGCCACCCGGACTGGCTGCCGGGACTGACCCTGTCCCGGGCGACCCGGGTCACCGAGCCGCTCAGCGACGTCACCCGCCCGGTGCTGGCCCTCATCGCCCAGGGTGCCAAGCGCACCGTGCTGGCCGACCGGGTCTACGACTATCAGGCCGGCCAGTACCTGATCGCCACCGTCGACCTGCCCCTCAGCGCCCAGGTCACCCGGGCCACCCCCGCCGAGCCCTTCCTCGGCCTCGGCCTCCCGCTCAACGAGCACCTCATCGCCGACCTCCTCCTGGAAACCGGCGCGCCACCGCCGGGCTCCCCGGACGACAACTCAGGCATCGTGGTCAGCGACGCCGACAATGACCTCGTTGATGCAGTAGTTCGGCTACTCCGGCTGGCCGAGCGGCCGCAGGACTTCGCGGTGCTGGGCCCGGCCGCCGAGCGCGAGATCCACTGGCGGCTGATGAACGGCGCGCACGCCGCCACCGTGCGCCGGATCGGCATGACAGGCAGCCGGGTGTCCCTGGTCGGCCGGGCCGTCCGCTGGCTGGCCGAGCACTACGACCAGCCCATCCGCATCGCCGACCTGGCCGGCCACGTCGGCGTCAGCGTCCCCACCCTCAACCGTCACTTCCGTGCCGTCACCGCGATGAGCCCGCTGCAGTACCAGAAGCAGCTCCGCCTCCAGCGCGCCCGCGTCGAACTCCTGGCCGCTCCCGGCGACGTCGCCGCGGTGGGCTACGCCGTCGGCTACGACAGCCCCTCCCAGTTCAGCCGCGAGTATCGCCGCCTGTTCGGCGTGCCCCCCGGCCAGGACACAAAGCGCCTGCTCTCGTCCGGGGCCGACACCAGCCCCGTCGGCGCCTGACGCTCCCCGCGCTCAATCACCCGTGGCGAGCGGGCTCACTACCGTGGCCGGGGCCGGGGCGAGGTGATCAGGCGCGGAGGAGGCGGCGGCTGACGGCGGCCAGGGCGGCCAGCAGGACGGCCGCGAAGATCAGCAGGGCGTCGGGCGCGGATAGGTACTGGGTGGCCACCCCGAGCCCGACCACCGGTGCGGCCAGGCCGACGTAGGC
>DATDIH010000172.1:0-2532 GCA_036521155.1 Streptosporangiaceae bacterium | reverse complement strand
AGCGCAGCACCGACAGGGTGCCCAGCACGACCCAGAACGAATGCTGGAGACCGGATCTCTGGGCGATGAACACCGCGATGGCCAGGCCGACCGCGCCGCGGACGCTGTTGCGGAACCAGACCGAGCGGTAGTCGGCGTGGGCCACGGTGAAGCCGTGGGCGCCGGCCAGCCGGGAGCTGATCCAGCCGTTCCAGCGGTGCGACGGCAGGACCTCGCCGGTCAGCGCGTCGGCGCCCGGGTCCACGGCGGCGGCCCGGGCGGCGGCGGCCAGGTCGGCCAGGTCGGGCACCGCTTCGATGGGCGGCCCGTGGGGATGCGGGCTCGCCGCGCGCGCGTACGCGGCGATCTGCCGCGTGGTGTAGGAGATCGTGTACACCCGGAACCCGCGGTCCACCTGGGCTTGCAGGGCCTGCTCGTCCGGGACGTGCGGCAGCCCGGCGACGCGCTGGGCCAGCAGCTGGGCCGCCGTCTCGCGGGCCCGCTCGAGCCGCTGGACCGGCTGCTTCCCGGCCTGGTCACGGTCGGAGAGCGCCGGCCGGCCGTCCAGTTCCGCCGCGCAGGCCCGGAGTACCGTCGCGACCTCGCGCATCGCGGCGGTGTTCTCGGCCACGCACAGCTCGCCCTCCGGGGATCCGGCCAGCATCTCGAACGACTGGAACAGCCAGCTCAGCTCGTCGATGAGCCCGTCCAGGGCGGCCGTGGGGCGGGTCGGCCCGGTCGGCCGGTGCGGGGTGGCGGTCAGCCGGCCGCGCAGGCCGCTGACCGACTTCCGCGCGGCGGCCAGGCTCGCGGCCTCGTCGGGCCGGTCACCGCAGACCGAGTCGGCCACGGCGGCGAGGTCCAGGCAGCCCTGGGCCGCGTCGGCCCGCAGCGTGGCCCGCTCGCGCGGCGGCCAGATCAGCATGACGGCCAGCAGGCCGACCCCGGCGGCCAGCCCCCACCCAGCCAGCCGCGGCGGGATCGCCGACGCCGGGGCGGGCACTGCGACGGACAGCACGAAGACCAGGACCGCGGCGGTTCCCCCGGCCGCGAAATACCCGTTGATCACTCCCGAGAACAGGATCACGAACCCGACGACGAGCATCGCCCCGGCGGCGAGCCACGCGTTGCCAGAGCAGGCGGTGCCCAGCGTGACCAGGACCACGCCGCTGAGGCCGAGCGAGAGGTAGGCGATGAACCGGCTGCGGGGCGGCCCGCCGAACGAGGCGAGGACCAGCATCGCGAACGACCCGAACGCGGCGAACAGCGCGGTCTGCGGATTGCCGATCACCTTGCTGGCCAGCGCGAACATGGCGGGCATGACGATGGCGGCGCGGGCCGCGTTCTTGAGCGAGGCCAGGCCAGGATCGGCGATCAGTGGACGAGGCAGCGTGAGCCGCCGCCACCGGGCCATCATCATCCGCCCATCCAAGGTTCTGGTCGATGCTGACCGTGATGATGGTATACCGCCGGGCCGAGCCGCCCAGCTATGCTGCCGTTTGGGTGAGCTGGCGACTACACAATGTCTGGGGTACGGAGTGGCAGGTCAGTGGCCGCAGAGACTGGTTTCCGGCGTTGACCGGGCCGCCCGGATCAACGCCCGGCTGCCACATTCGGCCCGGGTGTACGACTACTGGTTAGGCGGGAAAGACAACTTCGCCGCTGACCGTGATGCCGCCGAGGAAGCCATCTCGGCCAACCCCGCGATCGTGGCCGACGTCCGGGCCAGCCGGGCCTTCCTCACCCGGTCGGTGGGCTACCTGGCTGGCGACCGCGGCGTCAGCCAGTTCCTGGACATCGGCACCGGGCTGCCCGCCGGCAGCAACACCCATGAGGTGGCGCAGTCCGCCGATCCCACCGCGCGGGTCGTGTACGTGGACAACGACCCAGTCGTGCTCACCCATGCCCGGGCGCTGCTCACCAGCGGGCCCGCGGGCCGCTGCGACTACGTGTACGCCGACCTGCGCGACCAGGCGACGATCCTCGAGGCGGCCGCGAGCACCCTGGACCTGAGCCGCCCGGTGGCGGTCATGCTGCTGCTCATCCTGCACCTGATCCCCGACGCGGACGACCCGTACCTGGTGGTGAGCTCGCTGCTGGCCGCGATGCCCAGCGGCAGCTACCTGATCCTGGCCCACCCGGCCAGCGACATCCGGCCGGCCGCGGTGGCCGAGATGACCCGGCGGATGAACCAGCGGCTGAGCGGGACCAAGGCCACGATGCGCAACCACGCCCAGATCAGCACGTTCTTCGCCGGGCTCGAACTGGTCGAGCCCGGCGTGGTGCAGCCCCAGCAGTGGCACCCCGACCCGGCCGAGCCCGGCCCGGCCGAGGTGACCGCCTGGTGCGGCGTTGCCCGCAAGCCGTGATGCGCCACGAGGCGCTTTGTAATATCCCTGGTGAAGCCGGGAGGAACTCGGAGGGAGGTTCCTGGGTCTGATGCCTTACCTGGATCCGAAAGGTGAAGGGGACAAGAGCATGGCAGGAAACCAGCGGCCGTGTCCAGGTGTGGGAGCGGAGCGCTGGGAAGGCCCGCACGATATGGTGAAAGCT
>DATDIH010000171.1:0-5669 GCA_036521155.1 Streptosporangiaceae bacterium | reverse complement strand
CCCACCGACGAGCAGGTCGCCGCGCACCTGAACGTCACCGCCCAGGCGTTGCGGCACGCCTACCAGGCCCACGAGGCGTTCGCCCCGGAGTCGCTGGACGCGCCGGTTTCCGTCTCGGACGACCGCGGCTCCGGTGATCTGCTCGGTGCCGACGACTCCGCCCTGGACCTCGCGGTGGACATGGACTCGGTGCGCCTGCACTGGGACGAGCTGCCCCTGGCCCAGCAGCGGATCCTGCTCATGCGTTTCTACGGCAACATGACCCAGGCTCAGGTGGCCGACAAGCTCGGCTGTTCCCAGATGCACGTGTCCCGGCTGCAGTCCCGGGCCCTGGCCTTCCTGCGCCAGCGCCTGACGGCGGACTGAGCCGCACGCCCACGAGGACGCGGACAGGCTGGCTGCCGGGGACCGGCGGAACTAGGGTGGTGTCCCAATCATCCACAGGGGTTCCGTCGGGGGGTCGGTTTCACAGTGTCCGGGGTACCGCCAGCCGACGGCGAGAGCCTGCCGGACCAGGCGCCGTTCCAGGTCCGCCTGGGTCCCGGTACCGGTCCGGGCCAGACCGTGGTCACGGTCACCGGTGACGTGGACATGCACTCCGCGGGCTGGCTGCGTGACGCGCTGACCGAAGCCGGCCAGATGCCGGGTTGCCGAGTCGTGCTCGACCTGGCCGGCGTGGAGTTCATGGCCTCGGCCGGCGTGCACGTACTGCTCGATGTCGCGGGCCAGTTCGAGCAGGCCGGCGGGGCCCTGGTCCTGGTCGCCCCGCGCCCCATGGTGGCCCGGGTCCTGTCGCTGACCCGGGCCGACGAGCTGATCCCGACGGCCGCCTCCGTGGACGAGGCCCTGACCGGCTGATCCGCCCGACCCGGCCACCGCATCCGGAGCGAAATAACTCTCCGCCACCGTGAATGATCCCGGCCGCGGGGGAAAGTGGCTCTTCGCGGCCAGCTAGCCCGAGGCTGGCCAGAGGAGGCGCGGTAGTGGCGGACAGCTCAGGCCCACCAGAGTTTCCGCTGCACGTGCTGTCCGAGTACGCGCTGCTGGCCGACGGGGAGCGCGGCGTCCTGGTCGGGCCGCGCGGGGACTTCGTCTGGATGTGTGCGCCGCGCTGGGACTCCGACGCGGTGTTCTCGGCGCTGATCGGCGGGGCCGGGATGTACGCGGTGACCCCGGTGGAACAGCCGTTCGTGTGGGGTGGCTACTACGAGCCGCGCAGCCTGATCTGGCGCAGCCGGTGGGTCACCACCACCCAGGCCATCGAGTGCCGGGAGGCGCTGGCCATGCCGGGGGACCGGCACACCGCGGTGGCGCTGCGCCGGGTCGAGGCCATCGATGGCGACACCAAGGTCCGGGTGATCTTCGATCCCCGGGCCGGGTTCGGGCGGCACGAGCCGAGTGGCGTCAAGCACGCGGACGGCGTGTGGACCGCCCGCTGCGGCCCGCTGTACCTGCGCTGGTCCGGGATGAAGGGGGCCCGCCCCCGGTCCGGCGGCGGGCTGCGGGCCGAGGTCACGGTCCCGGCCGGCGACCGCCTGGACCTGGTGCTGGAGATCTCCGACCGCCCGCTCACCGGCCCGCCGCCCGACTCCGCCAAGACGTGGGCGGCCACCGAGACCGCGTGGCGCGAGGCGGTGCCCGACCTGTCCGGCACGATCGCCGACCGGGACGCCTGCCACGGCTACGCGGTGCTGCGCGGGCTGACCAGCGCCGGGGGCGGCATGGCCGCCGCGGCCACCACCAGCCTGCCCGAACGAGCCCAGGAAGGCCGCAACTACGACTACCGGTACGCCTGGATCCGTGACCAGTGCTTCGCCGGCCAGGCGGTGGCCGCGGCCGGGCCGTACCCGCTGCTGGACGACGCGCTCGGTTTCGTCACCGAACGGCTGCTGGCCGACGGGCCGCAACTAAAGCCGGCCTACACGGTCGACGGCGGTCCGGTCCCGGACGAGCGCCGGCTGCACCTGCCCGGCTACCCCGGCGGCTACGACAAGGTCGGCAACTGGGTCAACCGGCAGTTCCAGCTGGACGCGTTCGGCGAGGCGCTGCTGCTGTTCGCGGCGGCGGACCGGCACGACCGGCTCACCTCCGACCACTGGCGGGCGGCCGAGACCGCGATCGCGGCCATCGAGAAGCGCGGCAGCGAGCCGGACGCCGGCATCTGGGAACTGGACAACCGGCACTGGGCCCACTCCCGGCTGACCTGCGCGGCCGGACTGCGGGCCATCGCCACCGCGGCGCCCGCGGCGCAAGGATCGGCCTGGAGCGGGCTGGCCGACCGGCTGGTCGCCGACGTCACCGCCGACTGCCTGCACCCCTCCGGCCGCTTCCAGCGGGCCCCGGGCGACGAGCGGGTCGACGCCGCGCTGCTGCTGCCGATCATCCGGGGCGCGATACCGGCCGGGGACCCGCGGGCGCTGGCCACGATCGAAGCGGTCGCGAAAGATCTCGGCCGGGACGGTTTCCTCTACCGCTACCGGGAAGATGAACGGCCGCTGGGCCAGGCCGAGGGCGCGTTCCTGCTGTGCGGGTTCGCCATGGCCCTGACCGAGCACCAGCGCGGCCGCGAGGTCGAGGCGGCCCGCTGGTTCGAGCGCAACCGGGCCGCCTGCGGCACCCCCGGCCTGCTGACCGAGGAGTACGACGTCAACCAGCGGCAGGTGCGCGGCAACGCCCCCCAGGCGTTCGTGCACGCGCTACTGCTCGAATCGGCCCAGCGGCTGGCCGCCCCGTGGCCCGGTACGCCGGCCGCGACGGCCATACCGACTACGAGAGGAACTGCACCATGAGCAGCGAGCACACGGACCAGGTCGTCGTGGTGACCGGGGCCAGCGGCGGCATCGGCCGGGCCACCGCGCTGGCCTTCGGCGCCCGCGGAGCCAAGGTGGCCCTGCTGGCCCGGGGTGAGGAGGGCCTGGCCGGGGCGGCCCGGGACGTCGAAGCCCGCGGCGGCACCGCCCTGCCCATCCCGACCGACACGTCCGACCCGGACCAGGTCGAGGCGGCGGCCGAGAAGACCGAGCAGACCTTCGGGCCCATCGACGTGTGGGTCAACGTCGCCTTCACCTCGATCTTCTCCGAGTTCAGGAACATCACGCCCGACGAGTACAAGCGGGTCACCGACGTGAGCTACCTCGGGTACGTGTACGGCACGATGGCCGCGCTCAAGCGGATGCAGGCCCGCGACGCCGGCACCATCGTCCACGTCGGCTCCACCCTGGCCTACCGCGGCATCCCGCTGCAGACCGCCTACTGCGGGGCCAAGCACGCCATCCAGGGCTTCCACGAGTCGCTGCGCTGCGAACTGCTGCACGACCACAGCAACGTGCACGTGACCATGGTGCAGATGCCCGCGGTCAACACCCCGCAGTTCGACTGGGTGCTGTCCCGGCTGCCCAAGCCCGCCCAGCCGGTGCCGCCGATCTACCAGCCCGAGGTGGCCGCGCACGGCGTGCTCTACGCGGCCGACCACCCGCAGCGCCGGGAGTACTGGGTGGGCGGGACCACGATGGGCACGCTGATCGCCAACGCGATCGCGCCCGGCCTGCTCGACCGGTATCTGGCCAGGACGGGCTTCAAGGCTCAGGAAGATGACCGGCCCGAGTCGCCGGACCGCCCGGTCAACCTGTGGGAGCCCGCCGACGGCCCGCGCGGCCACGACTACACCGCCCACGGCAGCTTCGACGACCGAGCCAAGCCCCGCAGTGCCCAGCTGTGGGCGTCCCAGCACCACGGCCTGGTCGGCGGCACCCTGCTCGGCCTGGCCGGGGTGGCCGGGGTGGCGGCGACGGCGCTCGGGCGGCGGGCCCGGCGATGACCATCCGGGCCGAGACCGCGCTGGCCAGCGTCCGGGCCGGGTACGGCCTGATCCAGCTGGCGCTGCCCAGGTACTCGGCCGAGCAGCAACTGGGCGGCCCGCTCGATTCCGCCACCCTGCGGGTCGTCCGGGTGCTCGGCGCCCGCCAGGTCACCCAGGCCGGGCTGGCCCTGGCCTTCCCGGCCGAGCCGCTGCTCGGGCTGGGTGCCGGGGTGGACGCCCTGCACGCGCTGAGCATGGTGCCGCTGGCCCTGGCCACTCCCCGCTGGCGGCGTCCGGCCCTGGTCAGTGGCCTGGTGGCCACGGCCTTCGCCGCGGCCGGCGTGCTGGCGGCCCGCCGCATTCCCGGCAACCGCACCTTCAACTGAGGAGAGAACGCCATGCGGGTCACGAAGTCGCAGCGGAGCACCGCCGCCTCGGTGCAGGGCATCGACCGGCTGGTCGGCAACGTACGGGCCGGGCGTTTCGAGCGCAGCCTGTCCGCCCTGACCGCGGCGGGCGCGCTGGTCGCCGCGGCCGAGATCTACTTCGAGCACGACAGCGCCAGCTTCGGCAACAAGATGATGTGGCTGCCGGTGGCCATGGGCCCGGTCGGAGCCGCGGCCGGGGTGGCCGGGTTCTTCAGCCAGCGGGCGGCCAAGACCGCGCTGCCCATCGCCTCGGCCGCGATCGTGGCCAACGGCCTGCAGGGCACCTACCTGCACGCCCGCGGCATCGCCCAGAAGCCGGGCGGCTGGTCCAACGCCCGCTACAACATCGAGATGGGCCCGCCGGTGCTGGCCCCGCTGCTGGTCACGATGGTCGGCGGGATGGGCCTGCTGGCCGCCGTCCTGCGGCGCGAGCAGTGAGCGATCAGCCCGGCGCCTACCAGCGCCAGCAGGGCGACCGCCGCCCCCGCTTCCCTGGTCTCGACGTGGCTGGCCAGGCTGAGCACTGGGACCAGGCCACCCGGGACCTGGTGCTGGGCCGGCTGGAGCCACCATCGGAGACATTTTTTGATGAAAACCAGAAAACGTGCGCACGGGCGCTCCTGAACCTGCTCACCGGACAGCAGGACGACCCCGAGATTCCCGTCTTTGAGATGGTCGAGTCACGGCTGGCGGCGGGCGAGACCGACGGCTGGCGGTACGGCGACATGCCCGAGGACGGCCAGGCCTGGCGGGACACCCTGGGCTACCTGGACGACGACAGTCACACCCGCTGCGGGCTGCCGTTCGCCGAGGCGCCGGAAAAGGACCAGCTGGAGCTGATCCAGGCCGTCCAGGACCGGCAGTCCGATGACTGGCACGGGCTGAACGCGTCCCACGTGTGGAGCCTGTGGACCCGGTACGCCTGCACCGCGCTGTACGCGCACCCGCACGCCTGGAACGAGATCGGCTTTTCCGGGCCGGCCTATCCGCGCGGCTACAAGAACGCCGGCGTCGACAAGCTCGAGCCGTTCGAGGTCCGCGACGCCAGGCCGTCCGGCGACCCGATCCGGGAGGGCGCCTGATGAAAGCTGGCACCACGGGCTCGGTCCGCGACCGCAACGAGTCAGCCTGGCTGCTGCCCAACGACGGCTCCCGCACCAACCACCGGCTCCGCGCGGACATGCGCCGGTTCGCCGACACCGACGAGATCGACCTGGTCGTCGTGGGCTGCGGGGCGGGCGGCTCGGTGCTGCTGCAGCGGCTGGCCCGGGCCGGCTGGCGGGTCGCCGCCCTGGACGCCGGCCCGTTCTGGGACCCGGACACCGACTGGGTCAGCGACGAGGCCGGCTCGCACCACCTGTACTGGACCGAGCCGCGGGTGATCACCGGGGCCACCCCGGTGCCGCTCGGCTCGAACAACTCGGGCCGCGGCGTGGGCGGCT
>DATDIH010000170.1:0-18955 GCA_036521155.1 Streptosporangiaceae bacterium | reverse complement strand
CTGGCCAGGGTCAGGTGCGGCCGGCTGGCGGGGTGCTGGTGCCGGGCCAGTGCGGAGAGCCCGGTCTGGTCCAGCCGCCGCCAGGCCGCCCGCACCGCCCGGTCCAGGTCGTCGTCACCCAGCAACTCCACCGTCCGCATGAGCCCACGCTAGGACGCGGCGTGGCGGGCCGGATACCGGCGCCAGCACCGGCCCCGGCGGTCACGGGCTGCCGCCCACCCGGCTGATCAGCTCGTCTTTGGAGATGCCGTACCGGGCCAGAAAGGCCGCCGCGTCGTCGTAGTCGATGGGGTCGGGCAGCAGCTGATCGGCGTCGGTAGCCACATCCGGCAGCCCGGCCTTCCGCAGAATGTCGACCACGTGCTGTCGTTTGACCTGCACCGTTCCCAGCCTCCCTGTGCCCGCGGCCCTGGTCAGCTGGGGAATAGCCGGGCCGCCCAGGTACCAGCCTTCGATAAGAATATGGAACTCTCATTAAGATGGGCCCGGGCAGCGATACAAGATCACTAGAGCGCCGATCGTGCAGGTGACCGATGGGTGAGCCGGCCGCCGAGGCGGCAACGTCGGAGCGTGATTTCCTGCTGGCCACCAAGCTGAACGTGCCGGGGTTGCGGCCGGACCTGGTGCCGCGTCCGCGCCTGGCGCAGCGGCTGGACGAGGGCCAGGGACGAGGGCTCATCCTGGCCTGCGCTCCGGCCGGGTACGGCAAGACGGTGCTGCTGGCCGACTGGATCCGGCGTGACCGGCGGTCAGCGGCCTGGCTGTCCCTGGACGCGGGCGACAACGATCCGGTCCGGTTCTGGCGGCACACCGTGGCCGCGCTGGACCGGGTGCGGCCGGGCGTCAGCGAGCGGCTGGTCCCGCTGCTCGGGCCACCGCCGCCACCGTCGTTCCAGCCGCTGGTGACGGCCCTGATCAACGAGGTCGCCAGCCAGCCGGACGAGACGCTGCTGCTGGTCCTCGACGACTATCACGTGATCAGCTCGCCGCTGGTGCACGAGTCGCTCGGGTTCCTGCTCGAACACCGGCCGCCCGGGCTGCAGCTGGCGCTGACCAGCCGCAGCGACCCGCCGCTGGCCCTGGCCCGGCTGCGGGCCCACGGGCAGCTGACCGAGCTGCGGGCCGCGGAGCTGCGGTTCACCCCAGACGAGGCGGCGGTGCTGCTGCGGCAGGTCACCGCGGCGCCCAGTGACATGCGGCCCGGGGACACGGGGCCGGGGGACGCGGGGCCCGACGCGCCCGTGCCGGACACGATCACCGCCGCGCTGACGGCCCGGACCGAGGGCTGGGCGGCCGGGCTGCAGCTGGCGGCCTTGTCGCTGCGCGGGCAGGCCGACGCCGCCGGGTTCACGGCCGCGTTCACCGGCAGCCACCGCCACATCCTGGACTTCCTGACCGAGGAAGTGCTGGAACAGCAGCCGGGCGGTCTGCGCGAGTTCCTGCTGGAAACCTCGGTGCTGGCGCGGCTGTCGGGCGAGCTGTGCGACGCGGTCACCGGCCGGCCCGGCAGCCAGGCCCGGCTCGAGCAGGTCGAACGGGCCGGGCTGTTCCTGGTGCCGCTGGACGAGGTGCGCGGCTGGTGGCGCTACCACCAGCTGTTCGCCGACCTGCTCCGCGCCCGCCTGGAACGGGAGACGCCCGGCCGGGCGGCCGAGCTGAACCGGCGCGCGGCCGCCTGGTACGCGGAGCGGGACCTGCCCGACGAGGCGATCCGGCACGCGGTCGCGGCCGGCGAGCTGACCTGGGCCGCGCGGCTGATCGAGCAGCACTTCGACGCGGCCCACAGCCTGCGCGGCGAGGCGGCCACGATCCGGCGGTGGCTGGCCCCGCTGCCCGACGGCCTGGTGCGATCCCGGCCCCGGCTGCTGCTGGCGCAGGCGGTCCCGGCCGCCGTCGGTGGCCGCCTGGCCGAAGCCGGCCAGCTGGTCGAGGCGGCCGAGCAGGCCTACGCCAGCACCGGCGAGGAGCCGTTCGAGCCCTCCATCGGCCCGGCCGGCAGCCTGCTGGTGAACGTTCCCGCGCTGCTGGCGCTGACCCGGGGCTACCTGACCCAGTTGCACGGCGACGCCAGCGGCACGGCCGAGTTCGGTGCGCGGGCCCTGGCCGCGAGCGAGCCGGACCAGTGGATCGTGCGGTCGGTCGCGCAGGGCCAGCTGGCGGTGGCCGGATGGCTCAACGGCGAGCTGGGCGAGGCCGAGCGCGGCTTCGCCGACAGTATCGTCGGCCGCCGGGCGGTGGGCCTGCCGACCTGGGAGGCGTGGGCCAGCTTCGAGCTGGGCCAGGTACAGCTGGCCCAGGGCCGGCTCGACGCGGCCGAGGGCACCGGCCAGCAGGCGCTGGACGCCGTGGCCGGGGCCGCCCAGGCCTCGTTGCCGACCGCAGGCCCGGCCTACGTGAGCCTGGCCGGGGTCGCCTACCAGCGGAACGAACTCGGCCGGGCGCGGGAGTACCTGGCTCAGGGCATCGCGCTGAGCCGCTCGTTCGTGTACACGATGCCGCTGGCCACCGGCCTGACCACGCTGGCCTGGGTCCGGCAGGCCGACGGCGATGCCGCCGGGGCCCGGGCCGCGATGGACGAGGCCGTGCGGGCCACCCCCGGCCCCCCGGGGTTGCTCAACCCGATCCCGGCCCTGTGGGCGCGGCTGGTCCTGGTCCAGGGCGACCTGGCCGCGGCCGAACGCTGGACCCAGGAGCACGGTCTGCACGAGGACGACGAGCCGGACTACACGCGGGAACCCGGTCAGCTGGTGCTGGCGCGCGTCCTGCTGGCCCAGGGCCGGCCCGGGCCCGCGCTGGCCTTCCTGGAACGGCTCCAGGCGGCGGCAGCTGGGCAGGCCCGGGGCGGAAGCCTGATCGAGATCGGCGCGCTGCGGGCGCTGGCGCTGGCCGCCACCGGGGCCGGGGACCGGGCGCGGGCGGCGCTGGCCGAGACCCTCACCCTGGCCCGCCCGCAGGGCTACGTCCGGGTCTTCGCCGATGAGGGCCCGCCGATGGCCGCGCTGCTGGCCCGGCTGGGCGCGACCGACACCGGGCTGGACCGTGGGCCTGATAGCAGGGCTGGCCGAGGGCGGCCGGGTGTCCCGGCCGGGCCAGGCCTGATCGAGCAGCTCACCCCGCGCGAGCTGGAAGTGCTGGAGATGCTGGCGGCCGGCCGTTCCAACCAGGCCATCGCCAGCCGGCTGGTGGTCACCCTCGACACGGTCAAGAAGCACGTCAGCCACATCCTGGGCAAGCTCGGCGCGGCCAACCGCACCGAGGCCGTCGCCCGCGCCCGCGGCCTCGGCCTGATCCCCTGACCAGAGGCCCGACCCGGAACGGTCAGGGACGGAGGCCCACGAGCACCCGGTCCAGGACGGTACCGAACTCGGCCCGGGTCTCGGCCGGGGCCGAAGACCGCGCGATGGCCAGGCTGGCCTCGGTCAGCATCGCGATGAGCAGGCGGGCCAGGGCCGGGACCGGGACGGGCTGCAGGTCGCCGGCTTCGACACAGCGGTCGAGCCACTCTTCGAGGATGCCGCGGCCGTAGCGCTCGACCAGCTCGTCCCAGGCGTCGGAGCCGAGCACGCGTGGCCCGTCGACCAGCACGATGCGCTGGAAATCGCCGCCCACGCAGACGTCCAGGTAGGCGGAGATGCCGGCCTGGATCTCGGCCAGCGGGGACGGCGCTTCCGAGGCCAGCTGCTCGTCGATCAGCCGCTGGGCCACCGATCCGGCCGCTTCGGCCATGACCGCGCGGAACAGGTCGGCCTTGTCGCGGAAGTGGTGGTAGAGGGCGCCGCGGGTGACCCGCGCGTCGGCGACGATCTGCTCGGTGCCGGTGCCGTCGTAGCCCTGAGCCGCGAACAGCCGGCGCGCGGAGACGACCAGGGCGGTCCGGGTGTCGGACGAGTGCTCGGCCCGGCGCGGTTGCGGTTTCGCTGCCATACCTACATCATGAGACATACAGCGTGTATGTTCCAAACAAGCTGCATGGCCGGCGGGATGGCGCCGGCTCGGGGACACGGAGGCAACGAACTCATGGCCATGCCACTCCACCTGACGGTGAAGCTCGGGACGTACCTGATGAAGCAGAAGATCAAGCGGGTCGAGAAGTACCCGCTGATCATGGAGCTCGAGCCGCTGTACGCCTGCAACCTCAAGTGCGGCGGCTGTGGCAAGATCCAGCAGCCGCACACGCTGCTCAAGCAGCGGATGCCGGTCGAGCAGGCCGTGGCCGCGGTCGAGGAGTGCGGCGCGCCGATGGTGTCGATCGCGGGCGGCGAGCCGCTGATGCACCCGCAGATCCACCTGATCCTGGAAGAGCTGCTCAAGCGCAAGAAGTTCGTGGTGCTGTGCACCAACGCGGTGCTGCTGCCCAAGCACATCCACAAGTTCAAGCCGAACAAGAACTTCGCCTGGATGGTCCACCTGGACGGCATCGGCGACAAGCACGACGAGGCCGTCGCCAAGAAGGGCGTGTTCGACCAGGCCGTCACCGCGATCAAGCTGGCCAAGGAGAAGGGGTTCCAGGTCTACACGAACACCACCGTGTTCAACACCGAGACCCCGCAGGACCTGATCGACACCCTCGACTACATCAACGACGAGCTCGGCGTCGACCGGCTGGAGATCGCGCCCGGGTACGCCTACTCCAAGGCGCCCGACCAGGACCGGTTCCTGGGCGTGACCCAGACCCGCGAGCTGTTCAGCAAGGCGTTCGCGGAGGGCCGCCGCAAGAAGTGGCGCTTCAACCACTCGCAGCTGTACCTGGACTTCCTGGAGGGCAAGCGCGAGTTCGAGTGCACCCCCTGGGGCGTGCCGCTGTACACCCTGCAGGGCTGGCAGCGGCCCTGCTACCTGCTCGAAGACGGCTTCGCCGAGAGCTGGCAGGAGCTGCTGGACACCACCGAGTGGGACAAGTTCGGCCGCGGCAAGGACCCGCGCTGCGACAACTGCATGGCCCACTGCGGCTACGAGCCCACCGCCGTTCTGGCCACCATGGGTTCGCTCAAGGAGAGCCTGCGCGCCTTCGTGGGCTGATCGGCCCTGGGGTTAGCCTTCGCTGCCGCTGAGCCCGGACGACAACCTGGCCAGCGGCAGGAACGCGTCATCGACGATCTCGGTGATGGTCTCCGGCGTGACCGGCCCCAGCGTCATTACGAGGTCGTGCCGGAGCAGGTCGGGCGCCAGTGAGATGACCCGGGCGGGCGGCGTCTTCGGCCCCAGTTCACCCCGGGCCATGGCCCGGGCCACGATCACCTCCATGGCCGGCTCGCGGTCGGCCAGGAACTCCCGGCGCAGCTCGGCCGGCGCCAGGCTGAGTTCCTGGAACTGCGCGCCCATCCACATGGACATCACCGCGGCCATGCTGCTGCGCAGCTCGTTGATCCGGGTCAGCAGCGCGATGGTGTCCCCGCGCAGGCTGCCGGTGTCGGGTGTCTCGCCGGGGGTGACCTCGCCGCGACGGCGCAGCGTGGCCCGGAGCAGGTCCTCCCGGTTCCGCCAGCGCCGGTACAGCACCGGCTTGCTGGAGTGAGCCCGTTCCGCCACCCCGGAAAACGTGAACCCGCCCCACCCGTCCGTCTCCAGCACGTTCCAGGCCGCGTCCAGGATCGCCGCCTCCAGCGCGGCTCCGCGCCGCCGGGTGGCCTTCTCCCCGTCCGGCGGGGTCGGCTCGCCGCCCGGGTGCGTCGGCTGACCAGCCTGGTCGCTCATACCGTCCTTCGTTAAATAAGAAACCTCTTGCGTATCTTATCAGCTCCAACTAATCTCATAAGAAACCAGACAGTTTCTTATCGGGGAGTAGTGATGAGCAGGACCACGACGCCGCCGGAGGCGTCAGCGGCGGCACCGCCGCAGGTGACAACGGCACTGCCGCCGGAGACCAGGCGGGTGCTGACGGCGTTGATCATCGGCGGCGTCGCCGCCGTCCTCGACACCACGATCGTCTCGATCGCGCTGCACACCCTGGTCGGCGCGTTGCACTCGACGGTCAGCCAGATCCAGTGGGTGAGCACCGGTTACCTGCTCGCCCTGGGCGTGGTGATCCCGGTGGTCGGCTGGGCCCAGGCCCGGTTCGGCGGCAAGCGGCTCTGGCTGGCCGCGCTGACCATCTTCGTGACCGGCTCGGTGCTGTGCTCGCTGGCCTGGAACGCCGACAGCCTGGTCGCCTTCCGGGTCGTGCAGGGCGCGGGCGCAGGCGCGATCTTCCCGCTGATGATGACCCTGGCCATGCGGGCGGCCCGCTCGGTGGGCGGCCCGCTGGGCCGGGTGACGGCCACGGTCAGCCTGCCGATCGCGCTCGGCCCCATCCTCGGCCCGGTCCTCGGCGGCGTCATCCTCAACTCGCTCAGCTGGCGCTGGCTGTTCCTGATCAACGTGCCGATCTGCGCGGCCGGCCTCTACCTGGCCTGGCGCTGGCTGCCGGCCGACAATCCGGCTCCGGCCGCGGCCCGGCCCCGGTTCGACCTGGTCGGCCTGCTGCTGGTGGCGCCGGGGATGGTCGGCGTGCTGCTCGGCCTGTCCAACGTCAGCACCGACGGCGGCCTCGGTCACCGCGACGTCCTGCTGCCACTGATCATCGGGCTGGCCCTGGTGGCCGCGTTCGCGGCCTGGGCCGTCCGCCGTACGTCGGCGGCTCGCACAGCGGGCTCGGCCCTGGTCAACGTGCGCCTGCTGCGGGTCCGCTCGGTCGGCGTGTCCTCGGCCGCGCTGTTCCTCACCGGTGCCTGCCTGTACGGTGCGATGTTCCTGCTCCCGCTCTACTACCAGGAACTGCGCGGGTACGACGTGCTGGACGCGGCGCTGCTGCTGATCCCGCAGGGCGTGGGCTCGCTGCTGACCCGGACCGTGGCCGGACGCCTGACCGACCGGATCGGTGCCCGCGCCGTCGGGGTGGCGGGCTTCGCGCTGACCGCCCTGGCCACCGTGCCGTTCGCGCTGGCCGGACCGGACACCAGCGTCTGGTGGCTGGGCACGGTTCAGCTGGTCCGCGGCCTCGGCCTGGGGACCGTGCTGATCCCGGTGATGACCGTCGCCTTCGCCGACATCGACCCGGCCGACATGCCGGACGCCTCCATGATCACCCGGATCAGCCAGCAGGTCGGCGGGTCGTTCGGGGTCGCCATCGGGGCCGTCGTGCTCGAGTCGGCGGTGACCGGTGGCCACACGCTGGCCCACGGCTTCGGCCAGGCGTTCTGGTGGACGGTCGGCTTCACCGTGGTCGCCGCGCTGGCCGCGGCCTTCCTGCCCGGACGCCGCCCGCCGGCCTGAGCCCAGGGCGCAAAATCGGGTCTGGCCGGGAACGTGTTGATTTGTCAGTCTGGAGATCGACACGACTCGTTCACCCAACGGCGGCCTGCAACGCCCACACTTACCTGTCGTTGCGAACTTGTCTTAACAAGTTGCCCCAACGTCACGAGGGTGGAACAGATGACCAACTCGGATGAGCAGCACACACCAGGCTGGAGCCGGCGGCGCTTCCTTCAGGCCACCGGGCTCGGCGCCACCGCGGCCGCGGCGGCCGGCCTCAGCGCCGGCCCGGCGGCGGCCGCGGTGGACGGCCGTTCGGCGGCGGCGCAGGCGCTGCCCAAGGGCTTCAGCGGGACCCTGGCCGACGTGAAGCACGTGGTGATCCTGATGCAGGAGAACCGGTCCTTCGATCATTACTTCGGCACGCTGCGCGGCGTGCGCGGGTACGGCGACAAGCAGATCCTCAGCTACCCGGACGGCACCAACGTCTTCCAGCAGCCCGACGCGGCCCGCACCGACCTGGGTCACCTGCTGCCCTACAAGCTCACCGACCAGATCGACGCCGACCTCGACCACAGCTGGGACGGCGACCACGAGGCCCGGAACGGCGGCCTGTGGAACAACTGGGTAGCGGCCAAGACCGAAGAGACCATGGGTTACTTCACCCGCGACGAGATCCCGTTTCAGTACGCGCTGGCCGACGCCTTCACCGTCTGCGACGGCTACCACCAGGCGATCATGGGCCCGACCAGCCCGAACCGGATGTACTTCTGGACCGGTACGTCGTCCGGCTTCATCACCAACCCGGACGACTACACGGTCGACTTCGGGCCCGACGCCGGGACGGCCGAGGTGACGACCTACCCCGACCAGCTCCAGAAGGCCGGGGTCAGCTGGCAGGTCTACACCAACAACCAGGTCGGCGACAGCGGCGACTTCCCCGACTACTTCCTGGGTGACTTCGGCGACAACCCGCTGTGGTTCTACCAGCAGTTCAACACCACCAACAGCCGCAACGGCGGCACCGGTCAGCTGGCGTCCCGCGGCGCGGTCACGCCCTGGCAGACCAACGCCGGAGCCCCGGCGCTGAGCAAGACCCACGCCGCTTACGTGCTGTCGTCGTTCATCAAGGACGTCAAGAACAACCAGCTGCCCCAGGTGTCGTGGATCGTCGCGCCCGCAGGCTACTGCGAGCACCCGTCCTTCACCCCCGACTACGGCGCGCACTACACGAACACCGTGATCCAGACGCTGCTCTCCAACCCGGAACTGTGGAAGAACACCGTCCTGTTCGTCACCTACGACGAGCACGACGGGTTCTTCGACCACCAGCTGCCGCCCACCCCGGAGGACAGCGTCGCCGACGAGCACATCGGCGGCCTGCCCATCGGTCCCGGCACCCGGGTCCCGATGCTGGTCTGCTCGCCGTGGACCCGGGGCGGCTACGTCGACTCCAACGTTTACGACCACACCTCGATGCTGCAGTTCCTGGCCCGCTGGACCGGGGTCAAGCCGGCCAACGTCACCCCGTGGCGGGCCTCGGTCACCGGCGACCTGACCACCGCTTTCGACTTCCGGCACCCGGACTTCTCGATCCCCAAGCTCCCCACCCTGGACCAGACCTGGGCCCTGACCCAGCTCACCGGCGGGTCCACCACCCCGCCGGCCGAGGGCGACCAGAAGATGCCCACCCAGGAGCCCGGCACCCGGCCGCACCGCCCGACCAACTACCAGCTGCACGCCGACGTGACCGTGAACCGCAAGACGAACAAGGTCACCGCGGCCCTGGCCAACACCGGCCAGGTCGGCGCCTCGTTCGCCGTCTACCCCGACGCGCTGCTGACCCCGGGGGCCACGCCGATCACCGTGCTGCCGCACCAGGCAGGCTCCTACGTCTGGGACGCCACGCTGACCGCCGGCAAGTACGCGTTCTCGGTCTACGGCCCGGACGGCTTCCTGACCAGCTTCGCCGGCACCGTGGTGCCCGCCGGGCCGCACGCGGGCCCAATCCCGGTCGTCGCCGCGGCCCTGAAGTCCCAGGCGGTCAAGCTCACCTTGGCCAACGACGGCAGCAAGAGCGTCGTCTACACCGTGACCAGGAACGACTACGTGGGCAGCACCCAGAAGGTCACCGTGCCGCCCGGTGGCCAGAAGACCGTCAACTGGCCGGCCAACCACGACGGCTACTACGACGTGGTGATCACGGCCAACGCCGGCGACGGCTTCCGCCGCCGCTACGCGGGCCGCATCGCCTGACCCGCCGCACGCCGTGGCGCCTGGGATCCCGTCCCAGGCGCCACCTGTTTCCCAGGGTCTCCAGCCCACGAGGCCCCATATTTTTACCGAAGGCCGCTGCGACCGGCTCCGGGCTACGTTCCGGTCCCGCCGTACCCTGGGCTCGTGACGGACGTCAGCGTGCGGCGGCTGCAGTACTTCGTGACCGTGGCCGAGGAGCTCAACTTCGGGCGGGCCGCCGCGCTGCTGCACATCGCCCAGCCGGTGCTCAGCCGGCAGATCGCGGTACTGGAGCGGGAACTGGGGGTGACGCTGTTCGAGCGGTCGGCCCGCGGCACCGCGCTGTCGGCGGCCGGCCGCACGCTGCTGGCGGAGGCACGGGCGGTGCTGGCCTCGGCCGACGCGCTCCAGCGCCGGGCCGCGCTGCTGGCCCGGGGCGGGCAGCGGCTGGCGATCGGCTTCATGCCCGGGCTGGTCGTCTCGCCGCTCGTACAACTGCTGTCCGGGCAGTTCCCCGGCCTCGATCTGGAAATGGTGCGAACCAGCTGGGACGACCAGGTCACGATGCTGCGCGACGGGCGGATCGACCTGAGCCTGGTCCGGCTGCCCACCGAACTTCGGGGGCTGAGCACCGAGCCGCTGCTGACCGAGCCGCGCGTGGCCGCGCTGCCCGCGAGCCACCCGCTGGCCGGGCAGGCCGCCCTCAGCCTGGCCGACCTCGCCGCTCTCGACCTGCTGCAGGACCCGGCGGCGGTGCCCGAGTGGCGGACCGAGCGGCTCCGGCAGGGCCTGGCCCCCGCCCCGGCCGGGGACACGCCCCGGCCCCGGGCGGTCGAGGAGAAGCTCGAACACGTCGCGGCCGGCCGGGGTGTCGCCGTGCTGCCCGCGTCCACGGCCCGGTTCTACCAGCGCCCGGACGTCACCTACCGGCCCGTGACCGGCCTGGCCCCGAACGAGGTCGTGCTGGCCTGGGTGCCGCACCGCACGTCGGCGGCGGTCGAGTTCGCCGTCCGGCACGCCGATGCCCTGCGGGTATCGAACGAGGTCAAAGAGGTCTTGGACGCCGGCACGACCTCGGCCTGAAGCTGAGGGCATGCCTATCACCAAGACTTCCCGCATCGTCCTCCTCGGCGCGACCAGCGGCATCGGCCTGGCCGTCGCCCGGGCCGCCGCCGCGGCCGGCGCGTCCGTCACCATTGGTTCGCGAAACCCGGCCTCGGTCGAACGAGCCCTGACCCAGCTGCCCGAAGGCATCACCGGCCGCATCGTCGACGCCTCGTCGGGCCGCTCGCTGGCCGCGTTCTTCGACGGGATCGGGTCCTTCGACCACTTCGCCTACACCGCCGCCGACCCACTGGCCGGGCTCCCGCTGGCGGACTACACGGTCGAAGCCGGCCAGTCGTTCTTCGCGCTGCGCCTGGTGCACGCGCTGGACGCGGTCCGGCTCGCCGTCCCGCACCTGTCCCAGTCCGGCTCGATCACGCTGACCAGCGGCACCGCCGCGTTCAAGGGCGGCCCGGGCTGGACACTGGGGGCGGCCGCGTCCGGCGCGGTGATCTCGGCCGTCCGCTCGCTGGCGGTGGAACTGGCCCCCCTCCGGGTCAACGCGGTCGCTCCCGGGGTGGTCCGCTCCCCGCTGTGGTCGGGGATGAGCGAGACCGACCGGGAATCGATGTACCGCACCACCGGGGAGCGCCTGCCGCTGGGCCGGGTGGCCGAGGCCGACGACGTCGCCCGGGCCTACCTGGCCCTGATGGACCAGGACTACGTGACCGGCACCGTCTCAATCGTGGACGGCGGCACTCTGGTCGCCTGACCGGGGTAGGACCTGGTCATGACCAAAGCCGTCCAGGATCGCATGGTGGAAGTGGCCCGGGTCAGGGACGCGTTCCAGGCGGCGGTCTTCACCCAGCCGGACCTGGATGCGGCCATGGCCCTGACGACCAGCGGCTGCACGCTGATCAGCATCCCCTCGGGCCGGGGGGCCAGCGGCGATGACCTGCGGCGTTATCTGGCCGAGGAGGTGCTGCCCCACCTGCCCGCCGATCTCCGCTTCCGGCGGCTGTCCAGCACTGGCGACCGGTGGCGGGTGGCCCAGGAGGACCTGGTCAGCTTCACCCACGATCGCGAGCTGCCCTGGCTGCTGCCGGGAGTGCCGCCCACCCATCGCCGGGCTGAGAACGTGCTGGCCATCTCGGTGGTGGCCATCGAGCGCTCGCTCATCGCTTCCCACCGGACCTTGTGGGACCAGACGGCCCTGCTCACCCAGCTGGGCCTGGGACCGTGAGAATCACGCCAGCTGGGTAGCGGTCGTCACCATGGTCTCCGTGTCCAGGCTGGCCGGGCGGATGGCGGGCGTGCGGCCGCTGGTCGTGACCGCGCCGTCGGCCAGTCCGCTCGTGGCGCCGAAACCGGCGCCGAAGGTCATGGTCGTCGGGGGCGGCATCGCCGGGGTCTCCGCCGCCGTGGTGCTGGCCGAACGCGGCATCCCGGTCGTGGTCGGTGAGGCCGCCGGCCGGCTGGGCGGCCGGCTCGGCGCGCAGCCGCACACCCTGCCCGACGGCACCCGGCAGTGGGTCGACCACGGGTTCCACGGCTTCTTCCGGCAGTACTACAACTGGCGGCGGATCCTGCGCCGGATCGCTCCCGAGACCACGCTCCTCCATCCCCTGGGCAGCTACCCGGTCATCTCGGCGACCTGGCCCGCCGAAGAGTTCGACCGGCTGCCGCCCACGCCGCCGGTGAGCCTGTTCGCGCTGACGTTCCGCTCGCCCAGCCTGCGGCTGCGCGACCTGGCCCGGTCCAACCTGGCCTTCGGCCTCAACCTGCTCCGGTTCGACCCTGACCGGACCTACACAAAGCTCGACACGATGAGTGCCGAGGAGTTTCTCGCCATGCTGCGGCTGCCACCGCGGGCCCGGACGATGTTGTTCAACGTCTTCGCCCACTCGTTCTTCGACGATGCCCGCACGATGTCCGCGGCCGAGCTGGTGGCGATGTTCCACTTCTACTTCCTCGGCAATCCCGAGGGCCTGGGCATGGATGCCCCGCACGCCGACTACCAGAGCGCCATCTGGGCGCCGCTGGGCCGCTATCTGGAACAACGCTCGGCCCGCATCGAGACCGGCACCCGGGTCACCCGCCTCGACCGCGAACCGGACGGACCATGGCTGGTCACCACCGAGGCCGGCGCGGTCCTGACCGCCGATGAGGTGATCCTGGCCACCGACGCAGGCACGGCCGCGCAGCTTCTCGCCGCCTCACCCGGGGTCACGGCGGCCGACCCGCGCCTGGCCGCCGTCGCGGCCGCGCCGCGAACCGGACCGCCCTACGCGGTGGCCCGGTACTGGCTGGACGGTGACGTCGCTACGACCCGGGCCCAGTTCACCAGCGTCGCCGATCCCGGCCTGCTCGATTCGGTCACGCTGTATCACCGCTTCGAGGCGGGAGCCCGGCAGTGGCACGAGCGCACCGGCGGGTCAGTGGTCGAACTGCACGCCTACGCCTGCCCGGCCGGGGTCAGCGCGGCCGTCCTCGGCGCCGGGATGCTGGCCGAACTCCGGGCTCTGTGGCCGGAGACCGCGCGCCTGCGCCCGGTGGATCAGCACGGCCGGGTCGGGGCCGATGCGGCCGGCTTCCCGATCGGCGCCCACGGCACCACACCCGGTGTACGCACCGAGGTCCCCGGGCTGACGCTGGCGGGCGACTGGGTGGCGGCCCCGTTCCCCAGTGCCCTGATGGAACGCTCGGCCGCGACCGGGATCCTGGCCGCCAACACGATCCTGGCCGCCCGTGGCTACGTCACCGAGCCCGTGTGGTCCGTCCCGACCCGGGGCATGCTGGCGGGACGGCGGTCCCGCACCGCCGGTTATTCGCTGGCCGGGCTGGCTGATCCGGCCTAGCCTGCTGTCCGTCGGGCACCGAGGCTCACGGGGGAATCTGGCTGTGTCGTACACCAAAGACGTCGGTGAGGTCAGCGCTCGGTACTCGCCGGGCGACCAGGCGCCGTCGGTCACCTACCCGGCGTCGGGGACGCACGTGGTGTTCACCGCCCCAGGCTCGGCCACCAACGGCCAGTACGGCCTGTTCGAGTGGAACATGACCGGCACCCCCGGCGGGGCCGACCCGCACTTCCACCGGACCTTTTCCGAGTCCTTCTACGTCATGGAGGGCACGGTCCGGCTCTACAACGGGGAGACCTGGATCGACGCGGTCAAGGGCGACTTCCTCTACGTGCCCCAGGGCGGCATCCACGCCTTCTCCAACGAGAGCGGCGCCGCGGCCCGGATGCTCATCCTGTTCGCGCCCGGCCCGGCCCGGGAGAAGTACTTCACCGAGCTGGCCGAGATCCGCTCCTCCGGCCGCACCATGACCGACGAGGACTGGCTCGAGGTCTGGGCCCGGCACGACCAGTATCCGGCCTGAGGCCCTTCCCGGCCTGAGTCCGTTACCGGAACGCCACGGTGACCGTGATGGTGTCGGGGAACCAGTGGGCTCCGCCGGGGTGCTGCGGCGCCCCGCACACGGTCTGCAGGTACCGCATGGGCGGGCCGAAGCCGGCCAGCGTGTCGCCGGCCGGGAACCCGTAGCTGTCCCGGATGACGTAGCTGAGGGTGCCGATGTAGCGCCCGTGCTCCCGGTGGATGCTTCCGGTCACGGTCAGGCCCTGGGTACCGCGGAAGCCCCAGTACAGGTCGCTGTCGCCGGACTCGAAGGCCACCGTCGGCAGCTGCCCGGCCGAGAGCCGGATGCGGGTCCGGCCCGCCTTCAGCTGGCCGAGGATCTCGGCCTGGACCTGGCTGTCCACCGTCCGGAAGGCGGGGCTGGCCTGCGTCTGCTTCGAGATCGCCGATCCCGCCCGGTAGCCGACCGCAGTGCCGGTGCCGCGCAGAAAATGGGTCAGCAGGGCGGCCGAGGCAGGAAAGCCCGCGCCCGCGAACCCGGTCGCCACCCGGGCCCCGATGCCCTGGTCGGCGGCGAACGTCCCCTGGTCGCAGCTAACCCCGGCCGCCTGGGCGTTCGTGTCCTGGCTTCCGCTCGGCAGCACCGGGTGGTCCCCGCTGACGGCGATGCCCGTCGCCGCCCGGGGCGTGGTCACTGTTGCCCTGGGCGTACCCGGCGCGCGGGACGCGGTGGAGTGGGCCGGGGCTGGCCGGGGTGCCCCGGCCGGCGACGACGCGCCGCAGCCCGGCAGCGCGGCCACCGCGCCCAGGGCGACGGCGGAGATGACCGCCCTTGTCCACGGCCTCTCCCAGCGGCGCCCCATGGTCTGAGCATCCCACGGCGGAGCCGCACGCCGATTCCTTCCCGCCGGCCGGCCGGTCAGTATGAGTATGAGCAATCAGACGTTTCGCGATCCCTTCCTCAACGGCCGCCCGGCCCGGGACGCCCGGGAGACCGCCCGGCGGGTCCTGGCCGGGCCGCACCTGGCCGTCCTGACGACGATCAATCCGGACGGCTCACCGCAGGCTTCGGTGATCTTCGTGAAGCCCGACGGCGACAACCTCCTGTTCAGCACGATCAAGGGCCGCCGCAAGACCACGAACATGCAGCGCGATGGCCGGGTCAGCCTCCTGGTCCACAGCCTGCCGGCCGAGGGCGGCGAGTTCACCTACGCGGTCCTGTCGGGCCCGGTGGAGCTGACCGAAGACCCCGAAAACGCCTTTCACCAGGTCATGTACGACCTGCACATGGGCGGCGCCCCCGCGCCGGTCGAGCCGGGAGCGGAGCGCCTGATCGTCCGGCTGCGCACGGAGCGCGTCTACGCGCCGCCCGCCTACGTCACGACTGACTAGCGCGCAGCGCGGCCGACGTCGCCTCGTCGGCGGGCAGGAAGGCCTCCAGCTTCAGCTCGGAGACGGTGACGTCGACCGCGTTGGCGAAGGTGCTGATGGTGGTCATGAGGCACAGGTCGCCGTGGGAGGTGCGGAGCTCGAGCGGGACGGCGAAGCCCAGGTGACCCGGTGCCACCCGGGCGGGCGGCACGTACCCGCGGAGCTCGGCGTACAGCCCGGCCAGCCGCTCGTCCGGGTTGCGGGCCAGCTCGGCCGCCAGGGCGTTCAGCACGTGCCGGGCCCACTCGGCGAAGTTGGCCACCCGCGGGGCCATCCCGTCCGGGTGCAGGGCCAGCCGGTAGGCGTTGCCGTGCAGGTGCTCGGCGCAGCCGTCGGCCAGGATCGGCCAGCCCGCGTTGGCCGCCACGATCTGGCCGTACTTGTCGATGACGATGGCCGGGTAGGGCAGGTGGGCGTCGAGAATGTGGGTGAGCGCGGCCAGGACCGGGGCCAGGTCGGGGCTGTCCAGCGCGGTCTGCGGGTAGGCCGGGGCGTAGCCGGCCAGCAGCAGCAGTTCGTTGCGCTCGCGCAGCGGCAGGCCCAGCGACTCGGTCAGCCGGACGACCAGCTCGCGGCCGGGGGCCGAGCGGCCGGTCTCGATGAAGCTCAGGTGCCGCTGGGTCGTTCCGGCCCGCACGGCCAGCTCCAGCTGGCTCAGCCGCCGGGCGGCGCGGCGGTCCTTCAGTGCGGCCGGGAAGTCCATGTCTCCCAGTTGTAGCCGGGCGGGCGCGCCTGCGCGATTCCCGGCCGGGAATTGCCGGCCCGCCGGGCGGTCCGCAAGATGGGCGCCATGGATGACATCGACCTGGGGGTGCTGGTCCCGATCGCCAAGGCCCAGTGGGGGGCGGGCACGGACCCGCGTCAGCTGCTGGACTTCGCGGTGCGGGCCGAAGAGCTCGGGTACTCGTCGCTGTGGGTGAACGACTTCCTGCTCACCCCGCGCATCGAGGCCCTGACCATGCTGGCCGCGCTGGCCCCGCTGACCAGCCGGGTGACGCTGGGCACGGCCGCCCTGCTGCCGGTGCTACGGCGGCCGGTCCAGGCCGCGCAGACGCTGGCTTCGATCGACCTGCTGTCCGGGGGCCGGCTGGTCCTGACGGTGGGGGCCGGGTTCGCGGGCCGGTTCGGCGTGCCGCAGCACACCCTGTCGGAGGTGCCGTGGGAGCGGCGGTTCACCCGGCTGGACGAGACCGTGGCCCTGTGGCGGCAGCTGTGGGCCAGCCCGGACGGCGGTGGCTCGTTCCACGGCTCGCTGCTCGGCTTCGACGAGCTGCCCCCCATGATCAGCCCGGCCCGCCCGGGCGGGCCTCCGGTGTGGCTGGGCGGAGGCTCGGAGTCGGCGCTGCGCCGGGCCGGGCGGCGGTACGACGGCTGGCTGCCCTACCCGCCCGCGGCCAGCACTTACGCCGACGGGCTGGCCGCGGTGCGCGCCGCCGCCACCGCGGCGGGCCGGGATGTGGCGGCGGTGACCCCGGGGCTGTTCGTGTCGGTGGTGGTGACCGATACGGTCGAGCGCGGCCAGGAGCTGCTGAGCACGTTCGCCCAGGCCAGCTACGGAATGCCGCTGGAGCAGCTGGAGCAGATCCAGGCCCTGGCCGCCGGGCCGCCGGACGTGGTGGCGGAGAAACTGCACGGTTACGTGGCGGCGGGCGCCCGCCACCTGGTGGTCCGGATCGCCACCATTGACCTGGCCTCCCAGCGGGAGCAGCTCGAGCAGATCATCAAGCTCAAGCCGTACCTGGCCTGAGCCCCGAAGTCCGGGTCAGGCCGGGCGGCGCAGCCGGACCAGGGCCGCCCCGGCCAGCAGGACACCGGCCGCGATCATGGCCAGCCACGGCGCCGGGTTGCCGGACGGGTGCGGGGCCGTCCCGCCGAATCCCGCCGAGACGCCGCCGTCCGGCATGGCCAGGCTGCCCGACGAATCGGTCAGGGCAGTGACCTTGAACCCGGAGGGGTTGTCGAGCACCACGAACGTGTGCGCGCTGTCCGCGGTCACGGTGAACGCCTGGCTGGCCTGCTCGCCCGGCGCGGTGAACTTCACCGTCTCCGCCCCCGGCGAGACCGCGGTGTACGACGTGGCCGACCCGAAGGCGAGCTGCTCGGCCAGCACGTCCATCCCGTAGCTGACCGTCACCCGGTGCTGCTTCAGCGAGGCCTGGAGGACCCGGACCACGGCCTTGCCGGCCGGCGCGTTCAGCTGGTCCTTCAGCACCTCGGTCCGCAGTCCGGGGTCGGGGCCCATGGCGGCCAGGGTGAAGGCGCCGCCCGCGGTCACCATGAAGCTCGTGGTCAGCGCGGGCTTGCTGGTGGCGGGGGCGCCGAAGCCCCGCATCGCCACCGTGTACTGGCCGGGGTTGACCGCCACGTAGCGGGAGACGGTGCCGTAGCTGACGTCCTTCAGCACGGTGGGGTCGCCGGGGTCTCCGAACGGATAGACGTACATGTCCATGGGCGGCGCCTGCGGCGACAGGTGGGCGATCCGGATCCAGCCCGTCTCCCCGCCCGTTTGCGCGGCCGAGGCGGACGGGGCCGCCGCCGCGACCAGGGCCGCCATGCTGCCGAGCAACGTTGTGATCATGGCCAGCCGGGCCAGTCGCAACCGGAACAGTCGCATCATCAGTAAACCCCTCAATTCAATGGATTCGATCTCAGCCGGCCCCCAGGACCGGCGACAGCAGCCCCAGCGGGCTGGGCAGGCCGAACTCGATGCTCAGCCCGGCCTGGCCGACGGCCGCGACATGGGCGGGCACGTAAGGGGGATCCTGCCCATGCACCATGGCCAGGGCCCCGGACCGGTCGTGGCCGATCCCGGTGATGACGACCTCGCGGAACAGCACCGGCGCGCCCGGGGACGTGTCGCCCAGGGCGGACACCTGGAACGAATACTGGGACGCCAGCACGGCCAGCGTGGCCAGCAGCCGGGTGTCCACCTGCCCGGCCCGCAGTTCGGCGGCGCCCGTTCCGGTGAAGCGGATGCGCGGGTTGCGCAGCAACTGGGATCCGGCCGACCGGCGCGCGGCCAGATCGGCCCGCAGCGCGGACTGGTAGGCGGCCATCCCGCCGGGCTGGACCGCGAACACCTCGACCTGGCCGCGGCCGGAACCGAAGTTCGCGATCAGGGCCGGCCGGTACCGCGCGGCCAGCGGACCGCCCGACGGCCCGGAGGTCACCAGCACATCGGCGCCGAGCGGGCTGGCCGCCGCCCGCAGCGGCATCAGCCGGCCGGGGGTGATGCCCTCTTCCTGCAGGACCGGGCACAGGCCGGGGTCGCAAGCGATGATGGCGCTGTCGCTGACCTGACCGGCGATCCAGGCGGCCGCCTGAGCCTGCGCCCGGGCCACCGCGGACAGCGTACCCGGGGCCGCCGTCGGCCCGGCCGACGTTCGTGACGCGGTACTGGCGCGGCCGCCGGTCAGCCACCAGGCGATCGCGGCGGCACCGGCCAGGACCACGGCCAGGGCGGCCAGCCACCACCCCCGGGCAGGCCGGGATCGCGGGCCGCTGACACCAAGCGGCGGCGCAGGAAAGTCTTCCGGCCCCACATTGACCACCCCCCGGGGCGGCGGCTGCCACGCAGCCGTTGCGGCACAGCAGAGCACGCGGTTCAGCCCCGCTCAACCGAAATGCCGAATTAGTTATGGTCTGCAGGCCAAATG
>DATDIH010000169.1:0-4636 GCA_036521155.1 Streptosporangiaceae bacterium | reverse complement strand
GGCCGCCCGTTGCCGGAGCAGCGCCGCCGCAAGGCGGCCCGGGCGGCGGCGGCCGCGTCCAGTGCGGCGGCGGCGCAGGCCAACCGGGACCGGGCCGCCCGGCACCGGGCCGAGGTGGCGGCCCGGGTGGCCAGCGAGCAGGGCTATCCCACCCTGGGTGAGTACGTGCTGGTGCGGACCGCAGCCGGGGCCAGCCTGGCCGTGATCAGCCGGGAAGCCGGGCTGCACAAGGACTGGCTGCAGCGGCACCTGGCCGAGGTCGACCCGGCCGCGGCAGCAGCGGCCCGGCAGGGCCAGGCCCACTCCGACGGGCCGCGCTGGCTTCCGGCGGTGACCGCGCTGGGCTTCCCGGACGTGGCCAGCTACCTGCGCGACCGGCACCTGGCCCGCCGCCACACCGTCCGCGCGATCAGTGCCGAGATCGGCATGTCGCACCACGCGGTGGCCGCGGCCCTGGCCCGGCACGGGCTGACCCGGACCGCGCACGCGGGCAAACGGCACGCGGCCCGCGAACGCGCGAGCCGGGTGGCCGCGGTGCTCGGGGTGGACAGCGTGCCGCGCTACGTGGCCGGGCGCCGGGCGGCGGGGTGGACCTGGCGGGCGATCGCCGCCGAGTGTGGTCAGCCCGAGTCCTGGCTCCGCCGCCAGGCCGCCCGGCCCTCAGCCAACTCCTAGCTTCCGGCCCGAACCTAGATCCCGGCCGCCGTGGCCAGCGCCCGGCCGGTCAGCACCCGGGCCAGATGCCGCCGGTAGTCCGCCGCCCCGTGCAGGTCAGCCGGTGGCTCGGTGCCCTCGTCGGCGTGGGCGGCGGCTTCGTTCAGGGCGGCCTGGGTGGCGTCCGCCCCGCGGGCGGCCTGCTCGGCGGCGGACGCCCGGACCGGGACCGTCCCCATGTTGGTCAGCCCGATCCTGGCCTCGGCGACCGAGCCGTTGTCCCGCCGGACCAGCGCGGCCACGCCGACCGTGGCCCACGACTGGGCGGTGCGGTGGAACTTCTCGTACGTGTAGCCCCAGCCCGGCCCGAGCTTCGGGATCCGGATCGCGGTCAGGATCTCGTCCGGCTCCAGGCTGGTGGTCAGGTAGTCGACGAAGAAGTCCGCGGCCGCGATCTCCCGCTCGCCGCCGGGGCCCTGGGCGATCAGCGTGCTGTCCAGGGCCAGGATCACCGCGGGCAGGTCGCCGGCCGGGTCGCCGTGCGCCAGCGCGCCGCCCAGCGTGCCGCGATGCCGGACGGCCGGGTCCGCCACCGTGCTGGTGGCCTGGGCCAGCAGGCCCGCGTGCTCGGCCACCAGCGGATCGTGGACCAGCTGGTAGTGCGTGGTCCGCGCGCCGATGACCAGCGCGTCCCCGGCGTCGGTGACCCCCCGGAGTTCGCTGATCCCGCCCACGTCGACCAGCAGGTCCGGATAGGCCAGCCGGAGGCGCAGCAGCGGCAGCAGGCTCTGGCCGCCCGCGATGACCTTGGCATCCTCACCGCCGTCGGCCAGCGCCCGCACCGCCTCGGCCACCGTGTCCGGGCGCGCGTAGTCGAACTTGGCCGGGATCATGAAGCACTCCCACTCTGGTCGATGTCGCCCACGCCTTGCGGGCTGTTGCCCTGGGTCTGGTCGCTCTGCCGGGCCTCGTGCTGCTCGGCCGCGCTGGCCTGCTCGCCGCCGCGGCTGTCCTGGATGGCCCGCCACACCCGTTCGGGCGTGCACGGCATCGTGATGTCATGGATGCCGAACGGGCGCAGCGCGTCCACGATCGCGTTGACCACCGCGGGGGTGGACGCGATCGTGCCCGCCTCGCCCACGCCCTTGACGCCCAGCCGGGTCTCGGCCGGCGTCTCGGTCCGGTCGGTCTGATAGGAGGGCAGGTCGGTGGCTGACGGCACCAGGTAGTCGGCCAGCGTGCTGGTGACCAGGTTGCCGTCGTCGTCGTAGATCGCTTCCTCGTACAGGGCCTGCGCGATGCCCTGGGCCAGGCCGCCGTGCACCTGGCCCTCGACGATCAGCGGGTTGACCACCTTGCCGATGTCGTCGACGGCCACGTAGCTGCGGATCTTCACGAACCCGGTCTCGGTGTCCACTTCGGTCGCGCACAAGTGGGTGCCGTGCGGGAACGAGAAGTTCTCCGGGTCGTAGGTGGCGTCGGCGTCGATACTCGGCTCAACGCCATCCGGCAGCGCGTGCGCGGCGAACGTGGCCAGGGCCACCTCACCCAGGGTCACGCCCTTGTCCGGGTCGCCCTTGACCGCCCAGCGGCCCGCGGCCCACTCCAGGTCGTCGGCGGACACCTCGAGCATGCCGGCCGCGATCGGCTTGGCCTTCTCGATCACCTTGTCGCAGGCCGACACCAGGGCCATGCCGCCAACCGCCAGCGACCGGGAGCCGTAGGTGTCCATGCCCTTGGGCGAGACCTGGGTGTCGCCGTGCAGCACCCGGATGTCCTCGAACGGGACGCCGAGCTGGTCGGACACGATCTGGCTCCAGGCCGTCTCGTGCCCCTGACCGTGCGCGCTGGACCCGGTGACCACCTCGACCTTGCCGGTGGGCAGCATCCGGATCGAGGCGCTCTCCCAGCCGCCGGCGCCGTAGGCCAGCGAGCCCAGCACCCGGGACGGGGCCAGACCGCACATCTCGGTGAAGGTGGACACGCCGATGCCCAGCTGCACCGGATCGCCGCTGGCCCGGCGGCGCTCCTGCTCGGCCCGGAGCTCGTCGTAGCCGAACAGCTCCTTGGCCTTGGCCGTGGCCGCCTCATAGTTACCCGAGTCGTAGGTCAGGCCGGCGATCGTGGTGAACGGGAACTCCTCGTGCTTGATCCAGTTCCGCTCCCGGACCTCGAACGGGTCCAGGCCCAGCTGGTCGGCCAGCTCGTCCATGATCCGCTCGATGGCGAACGTGGCCTCGGGGCGCCCCGCGCCCCGGTAGGCGTCGGTCGGCATCTTGGTCGTGAACACGCCCCGGCAGCGGAACGAGTAACCGTCCATCTTGTAGATGCCGGGGAACATGAACGCCCCCAGCAGCGGCACGCCCGGCGTGACCAGCATCAGGTAGGCGCCCATGTCGGCCAGCAGGTCCACGTCCAGGCCGCGGATCCGGCCGTCGTTGTCCGCCGCCAGCTTGATGTACTGCCACTGGTCCCGGCCGTGGTGCACGGTCATGTTGCCCTCGGACCGGGACTCGGTCCACTTGACCGGCCGTCCCAGCTTGCGGGTGATGAGCAGGGCCAGCACTTCTTCCGCGGTGACCTGCAGCTTGGACCCGAACCCGCCGCCCACGTCCGGGGCGATGACACGCAGGTTCTGCTCACCGATGCCGGTCACCATGGCCAGCATGAGCCGGAGGATGTGCGGGATCTGGGTGGCCGACCACAGCGTGAACTCCCCGCCCACGCCGGAGGCGACCACCGCGCGGGGCTCCATCGCGGCCGGGATCAGCCGCTGCTGGCGATAGGTGCGCTCCATGATGATCGGGGCGTCGTGGAACGCCGAGTCCAGGTCACCCTGCTGGAACAGGAAGTCGAAGCTCTGGTTGCCGGCCTCGTGGACCTTGGGTGAGCCGTCTTCGATCGCGGTCCTGATGTCCAGCACCGGCGGCAGCGGCTCGTAGTCGATCTCGATCGCGTTCAGCGCGTCGGCGGCCGCGTACCGGTCCCGGGCCACCACGCAGGCCACGGCCTCACCTACGTAGCGGACCTCGTCGACGGCCATCGGCGGGTGGTCGGGGATGATGATGTCCGGGGTGACCGGCCAGGCACACGGCAGGCTGCCCTGCTCACCCGCGAAGTCCGCGCCCGCGTAGACCGCGATCACGCCCGGCTCCTCGCGGGCGGCGCTCACGTCGACCGAGGCGATGCGGGCGTGGGCCAGCGGGCTGCGCAGGAACGCCACGTGCAGCATGCCGGGCAGCTTGATGTTGTCGGTCCAGTTGGTCTGGCCGGTGATCAGCCGCTCGTCTTCCTTGCGCAGCCGGGCCTGGCCGAACTCGGCGGCCTTCGTCTCTTCGGCCTGGGTAGTCACTGGTTCACCCCCGCGTCGGCGGCGCGCCGGACGGCGCGGACGATGTTCTCGTAACCCGTGCACCGGCACAGGTTGCCCTCCAGGCCTTCCCGGATCTCCTCGTTGGAGGGATTGGGGTTCTCCCGCAGCAGGTCGGCCGCCGCCATGATCATGCCGGGGGTGCAGTAGCCGCACTGCAGCGCGTGCTGTTCGTGGAAAGCCTCCTGCAGCGGGTGCAGACCGCCTTCGCTGAGGCCCTCGATCGTGGTGATCTGCGCGCCGTCCGCCTGGATGGCCAGCACCGCGCAGCTCTTGACCGACTTACCGTCCATCAGCACCGTGCAGGCACCGCAGTTGGAAGTGTCACATCCGATAGGGGTACCGGTCTTCCCGACGACTTCTCTCAGATAATGGACGAGCAGCATGCGTGGCTCGACGTTATCGGCGTATTTGACCCCGTCTACGGTGACGGTGACCTCTGCCATATGTGGTTCCTCCCCAGGAACTTGGGACTGACAGCCAATTTAGGGCGGCCGGCCGGGTTGCACCAGTATCGATCTGAGGCAGTCGGCGGGCGAATCAGGGCGGAGCGCCCACCAGCGCCTCCAGGAAGCGGAGGGTGGCGGTCGCGGTCTCGTACCGCCACAGCAG
>DATDIH010000168.1:0-17123 GCA_036521155.1 Streptosporangiaceae bacterium | reverse complement strand
ACACCGGGCAGAACACGCCGAACTGGAACCAGCGCACGATCAGCTCGCGGAACGTCGGGTCGTGGATGTTGCCGTTCTTGAACCCGCCGATGTCCGTGGTCCACCAGGGGATGCCGGACAGGCCGATGTTCAGGCCCGCGGGGATCTGGCGGCGCAGGTCGTCGAAGGTCGACTCGATGTCACCCGACCAGACCAGCGCGCCGTAGCGCTGGCTGCCGGCCCAGGCCGACCGGATCAGGCTGAGGATCTCGGTCTCGCCCTCGGCCTGCATGTGCTCGTAGAAGCCCCGGGCGTGCAGCATCGGGTAGATGTTGGTGGTCTCCAGGCCCGGGCCCAGGTGGTAACGCAGGTTCTCCGGTGCCTCGGGCACCAGCTCGGGCTCGCAGGCGTCCAGCCACCAGGTGCGGATGCCGTAGTCGTAGTAGTTCTGCTTGACCTTGGACCAGATGTAGTCCCGGGCCTCGGGGTTGGTCGGGTCGTAGAACGTCATCGGCACCTTGACCGGCGAGTCCCGCTCCCAGAACGCGAGCTGGAAGTCGAGGCCGTGCTCGCTGTCGACCAGCAGGCCGCGGTCCTTCATCTCGGCGTAGTTCTCGCTGGCCGGGTTGACGTTGGGCCAGATCGAGACCATCAGCTTGATCCCGAGCTGATCCAGCTCCTTGACCATGGCCGCCGGGTCGGGCCACTCGCTGGGGTCGAACTTCCACTCGCCCTGCAGGGTCCAGTGGAAGTAGTCGATCACGATGACCGACAGCGGCAGCCCGCGCTCCTTGTACTGGCGGGCGATGCCGAGCAGCTCGTCCTGGGTCTTGTAGCGGAGCTTGCACTGCCAGAACCCGGTGGCCCAGTCGGGCATCAGCGGGGCCCGGCCGGCCGCCTCGCCGTACTGGCGCATGATCTGAGCGGGCTCGGGGGCGGCGGTGATCCAGTAGTCCCACTGACGGGTGGCCTCGGACACCCAGCGGGTGGCGGTGGTGCCCAGCTCGACCCGGCCGACGCCGGGGTGGTTCCACAGCAGGCCGTAGCCGCGGCTGGACACCAGGACCGGGATCGACACCTCGGTGTTGCGCTGGATCAGCTCGACGACCGCGCCCTTCTGGTTCAGCCGGCCGTGCTGGTGCTGGCCCAGGCCGTAGAAGCGCTCATCGTCGTGGGCGTTGAACAGCAATTCGAAGTGGTGGGTACCGGCGCCGTTGGCCCGGTAGCGCCGCATGGGCGGGCCGGTGAAGTGAGGAGTCACCTCGGACAGCAGCTCGCGGCGGTCGGCCCCGAAGTAGGCGATCTGGCCGGAGGCGGACACTTCGGCGGTGAGGTCGCCGTTGATGATCCGGGCGTGCTCGGCCGCGATCTCGATCTGACTCCCGGTGTCGGCGGGTCCACCGTCGGCGGCATTCAGAAGCGCCCCGGGCAGGTCATCTTGGATGCTCCGCCACACCGTGCCCCGCACCCGCAGGCTGTTCGCGCCCCAGGGCTCGATGCGCACGGTCTCGTGCCCACCCCGCCACTCCAGCGCCGAACCGCTTTGCGTGAACACACCCATTCGGAAAAGGCCTCCCCAGTGAGACGTCGAGCGCAGGGTTTTGGTAACGGATGAGTTACATGTAACGCAAAGGTTTTCGTAGTAGTCGCGATGCTAGAGCTCGCCGACCTGAGGGTCAAGACATCCAGGCATTTTTCGCCCGAGTGGCGTGGTAGTAGGGTGACTTCGGAGAGTAGCCAGAAACTAGGATCTCATAGCTTTTCGCATGAATGCCACCTATACTCCTGGCAACGTCGCCTCGGCCTGGGCTTGCGTCGCAGGCCGGACGGCGCTGACCGAGAACGTCGCCCGGCCGGGGCATCTGCCTGAGGCCGGACGGTGTTGACCGAAAACGTCGCCCGGCCCGGGCTTCTGCCTGAGGCCGGACGGCGCTGATCGACAACGTTGACCCGATCGGGAATCCGATCGGGGCTCGGCCCGGCCGGGACGATCCGGCCCGGGTTCGCCCGACGAGGGGAGGCGGCCGCGAGCCCCATCAGCCGAAGCCCGGTGACGATCACGGACGTGGCCCGCCTCGCAGGCGTCTCCCCCGGCACGGCATCCAAAGCGCTCAACGGCCGCAGCGGCATCAGTGCCGACACCGCCGATCGAGTGCGTCAGGCCGCGGAGCGGCTCGGTTATCAGCCCAACGCCCTGGCCCGCGGCCTGCTGACCGGGCGCAGCTTCACCGTGGGCCTGATCACCACCGACAGCTTCGGCCGGTTCAGCATCCCGGTCATGCAGGGCGCCGAGGACGCGCTCGGCCCCGGCCGCATCTCGGTGTTCCTGTGCGACAGCCGGGACGACCAGATCCGTGAGCAGCACTACCTGCGCACCCTGCTGGAACGCCGGGTGGACGGGATCATCGTAACCGGCCGGCGGCAGGACCCGCGGGACCCGATCGGCCGCGGCCTGCCGGTGCCGGTGGTGTACGCGATGACCCACTCCACCGATCCGGGCGACCTGTCGCTGATCCCCGACGACGAGCAGGGCGGCGCGCTGGCCGTGCACCACCTGCTCAGCACGGGCCGGACCAGCATCGGCCACGTGACCGGGCCGCGGCGGTTCAAGGCCGCGGTGCTGCGGGCCGCGGGCGCGGAGAAGGCGCTGGCCACCGCGGGCCTGGAACTGGCCGGGGGCGAGCCGCTGTTCGGCGAGTGGACCGAGGAGTGGGGCCGTCAGGCCACCGACGTGCTGCTGCGTTCCGAGGCCCACCTGGACGCGATCTTCTGCGGCAACGACCAGATCGCCCGCGGGGTGGCCGACGGCCTGCGCGAGGCGGGCCGCCGGGTCCCGGACGACGTGGCCGTGGTCGGCTTCGACAACTGGGAGGTCATCGCGGTCGCCTCCCGTCCCCCGCTGACCACGGTGGACATGAATCTGCGGGAGCTGGGCCGGGCGGCCGGCGAGCGGCTGCTGGCCGCGATCGAAGGCCGGCCGAGCGCTGGCGTCCAGCTGCTGCCCTGCAGCCTGGTCGTGCGCGAGTCCAGCCGTCCCCGCCATCCAGTGATCCCAGGGTCCAATGTGGCTGGCGGGGTCGATGGGTTGGCGGCATCGGAGGCGGCGCCGACGCCGGCCACGGTGCCCAGCCAGGCGCGGGTGCCGAGCGGGCAGGTACCTCCCGGCGGGTTAATTCGTGGCCGCCGGCCGGAGCGGCGCCGGAGCTAGGGCTTGCGGGCGACCGCGGTGTAGGTGGACAGGCCGTGGTCGGGGATGTCGTCCATCGGGCCCGGACGCCACACGCCGACCGGAGTGATGCCCGGTTCAACCAGGTCGAGGCCGTCGAAGAACCGGGCCACCTCCGCCTTGTTCCGCGGCCAGATCGTGGCCGCCGTGTTCTGGTTGTACTGGCTGGTGGCCTCGCGCAGGTCCTGGCGGTCGAGTTCGCGGGTGCCGTGGGCGAGCACCAGGTAGCTGCCGGACGGCAGCGGTTCCATCAGCTTGGCCACGGTGCCCCACGGATCGTCCGTGTCCGGGATGAAGTGCAGGACGTGCAGCAGCAGTACCGCCACCGGCTGGCTGAAGTCGAGCACGTTGCGGGCCTGGGCCAGGATTTTGCCGGTGTCGCGCAGGTCCGCGTCGATGTAGGCGGTGGCCCCGGCCGCGTTGCTGGTCAGCAGGGCCCGGGCGTGGGTGAGGACGATCGGGTCGTTGTCCACGTAGACCACCCGCGATTCCGGCCCGACGCGCTGGGCCACCTCGTGGGTATTGTTCGCGGTGGGCAGCCCGGTGCCGATATCCAGGAACTGGCGGATGCCCATGCCCGCCGCCAGGTAGTGCACGGCGGCGGCCAGGAACGCCCGGCCGGCCCGGGCCACCGCGCCCATGGTCGGCATGGCCGCGATCACCCGCTCGCCCGCCTCGCGGTCGGCGGCGAAGTTGTCCTTGCCGCCCAGCCAGTAGTCCCAGACCCGGGCCGGGTGGGCCACGGTGGTGTCGAAGTCACGCCGGGACGGCAGCGGCGGCGGAGAAGAAGAAGCGGTCATGGTCAGGGCTTCCGGCCGACCGCGGTGTAGGTGGACAGGCCGTGGTCCGGGATGTCGTCCATCGGGCCCGGACGCCACACCCCCACCGGCGTGATGCCGGGCTCGACCAGTTCCATGCCGTCGAAGAACCGGGCCACGTCGGCCTTGTTCCGCAGCGTGACCTTGACCGAAGAGGTTCGGTTGTACCGCTCGGCGGCCTCCTGCATGCCCGGGGTGCCGAGTTCCCCGGTGGTGTGGGCCAGCACCAGATAGCTGCCGGAGGCCAGCGGCTCCACCAGCTTGGCCACGACCCCGTAGGGGTCGTGGCTGTCCGGGATGAAGTGCAGGACATGCAGCAGCATCAGGGCCACTGGCCGGCTGAAGTCGAGCACGTTGCGGGCCTCGGCCAGGATCTTGCCGGTGTCGCGCAGATCCGCGTCGATGTAGGCGGTGGCCCCGGCCGCGTTGCTGGTCAGCAAGGCGCGGGCGTGGGTGAGCACGATCGGGTCGTTGTCCACGTAGACCACCCGCGACTCCGGCCCGACCCGCTGCGCCACCTCATGGGTGTTGCTGGCCGTGGGCAGCCCGGTCCCGACGTCCAGAAACTGCCGGACCCCCATGCCGGCCGCCAGGTAGTGCACGGCCGTGGCCAGGAACGTCCGGCCGGCCCGGGCGGCCGCGTCCACGCTGGGCATGGCCGCGATGACCTGCTCGCCGGCCTCCCGGTCGGCGGCGAAGTTGTCCTTGCCGCCCAGCCAGTAGTCCCAGACCCGCGCCGGGTGCGCCACCGTCGTGTCGAAATCACGACGGGACGGCAGCGGCGGTTCGTGGCCCCGGGGCTGGCCGCCCGACGAACGGTCCGTCACGCGGTTCCTTCCCCCTATAACGACGTCTAGGTCATGTTATGACGTTTATAGCCACCGCGTGCAGCCGCCGGAATTCCTCGATGATCGCAGGCAGCGGCCAGTGTGCGTTCAGCCCGCTGGGATTGGGCACGATCCACAACGGGGCCCCGCCGATGGTTTCGGCCTGCGGGCCAATCTGAGCCCTTTTCATATCGAAGGATTGCCGGTAGGCGGTCACGCCCGCGATGGCGACGCAGCCGGGCCTGCGCTCGGCGACCAGCGTGGCCAGGCGGACGCCGCCGGCCCGCAGCTCGGCCGGGCTGAGCTCGGACGCCTGCGCGGTGGCCCGGGGCGCCAGGTTGGTGATGCCGAGCCCGTAGCCGGCCAGCAGATCCTGCTCGCTGGGCTCCAGGCGGCGGGGCGTGAAGCCCGCGCCGTGCAGGGCGGCCCAGAACCGGTTGCCGGGGCGGGCGAAGTGCCAGCCGGTGGCGGCCGAGTAGAGGCCGGGGTTGATGCCGCAGAACAGCACGTGGAACGGCGCCCCCGCCGGCGGCAGCACATCGGGCACGGTGCGGGACCGGGCCGCGTCCAGGTCCAGGCCGCGGTAGGAACCATTCCGGGTGGGTGGCACCCGATCACGCTACCCGCGCCCGGACCGGCCCGGACGCCGAAAGATGGGTCAATTGCCGCGCCGGCCTGCGACTCCGCTTAAGCCGCCGGAAAACGGCTAACCGATGCCGGATAAGTGCGCGCATGCCGGGTAAGAAGCCGCCGTGATGGGCGGCCCCGAGCGACCGGCGATGCTGCCGATTCGCCCGTCAACTGCGACAACCGGGGCGTACATCGGGCAACGAATGCATTGCAAAACGACAACTTCAGGCCATTTGTCCTGCATAAATGCCATCACTGGTGGCGGAGGTCAACAATGCGCATCGGATCCGTGATCCTCATTATCTGGCTCATTATCGGCGCCATCGCCGCCGGGCAGCGGGGCTACTACAACGGCACCATCGGCAGCTGTACCAAGGCGACCACGATCATCGTGACGATCCTGGCTGGTCCGCTCAACTACGTGGGCGTCAACCCGAAGGTCGACTGCAAGGTGCCCGAGCCCAGTAAGTAGGCCCAGCAAGCAGGCGCAAGAAGCAAGCCGGCCGCAGGACCCGGACCTGGCGTCCAGGGCATCAGCCCGCGTCAGGCAGCATGGAGAGGTGACGCAGCTAGTTGAGGGCGCTCTGGGTCCTGCGACGCCGGCGGGTGGGCCGGAAGCCTCGCCCGCAACCTTCGAGGTCGTGAAGGAACTCGTCGGGGACGGCGGCGTCGTCATCTTGAGCGGTGCCGGCCTGTCGACCGAATCGGGCATCCCGGACTACCGGGGGCCGACCGGCCGGACCCGGCGGGCCGAGCCCATGACCTACCAGACGTTCGTGGGTGGCACCGCGGCCCGGCGGCGGTACTGGGCCCGCAGCCACGTCGGCTGGCGGCACGTGGCCCGGGCCGTCCCGAACGCCGGGCACCGCGCCGTGGCCGCCCTCCAGCAGCACGGGCTGGCGTCCGGGATCATCACCCAGAACGTGGACGGGCTGCACACCGCGGCCGGCGCGCAACAGGTCATCGAGTTGCACGGGCGGCTGGACCGGGTGCTCTGCCTGGCCTGCGGGCAGCGCTCGGACCGCGACGAACTCGACGAACGGCTGCGCGCGGCCAACCCCGGCTGGGCTGAGCAAGCCGAGGCGGGCGCCGTGATCAACCCGGACGGCGACGCCGTGCTGGACGACGCGCTGGTCGGGCGGTTCCAGGTCGTCGGCTGCCGGGGCTGCGATGGGCTGCTCAAGCCCGATGTCATCTTCTTCGGCGAAAACGTGCCCCGCCATCGGGTGGACGACTGCTACCGGCTGGTCGAGGCAGCGGGCACGCTGCTGGTGCTGGGCTCCTCGCTGACCGTGATGTCGGGCTTCCGGTTCGTCCGGCAAGCCGCCAAGCTGGGCATCCCGGTGGTGATCGTCAACCAGGGCACCACCCGCGGCGACGAGCTGGCCACCGCCATCCTGGACGCGCCGCTGGGCCCCACGCTGACCAGGCTGGTCGCGGATTTGCGTTAGCGGGGGCCCTTTGGGCTACGCGGGCGCAGCCCGCGTGGGGGGTATGGGGGGCTTGGCCCCCGGGACCAACATTGCGTTAGAGCGCGCTCTAACACCTAGGCTCGAACTGTGACGAGCTGGACGATCTCTCAGGTCGCGGAAAAATCCGGGCTGTCCGCCCACACGCTGCGCTGGTATGAGCGGATCGGCCTGCTGGACCGGGTCGAGCGGGGGCCGGACGGGCGCCGGCGGTACAGCGAGGCCGACCTGGAATGGGTCGTGCTGCTGAACAACCTGCGCACCACCGGGATGCGCGTTCGCGACATGCAGCGATACGCCGAGCTCGTCCGGTCGGGCGGCGGGGAAGCCGAGCGCATGGACCTGCTGGAGCAGCACCGTGAGCTGGTGCTCCAGTCTCTCGCGCAGCAGGAAGCCTGCCTGCGGGTGCTCGACCGCAAGATCAAGACCTACCGGCGCCGCCAATCGGAGACACAGGCCGGCCCGGAACCAGCCAGCACTGAAGGAGCAGCAGCGGAATGCGCACCACCAACCTTGGTGACCTGACCGTCTCGGCCCAGGGCCTGGGCTGCATGGGCATGAGCCAGTCCTACGGCCCGACCAACTGGGACGAGTCGCTGGCCACCATCGATCGCGCCCTCGAACTGGGCGTGACCTTCCTCGACACCGCGGACATCTACGGGGCCGGCCACAACGAGGTGCTGGTCGGCCGGGGCATCGCCGGCCGCCGGGACCAGATCCAGCTGGCCACCAAGTTCGGCATCGACCGGTCGATGGGCGATGACCGCCGGGTCTTCCGCGGTGAGCGGGCCTACGTCAAGCGGGCCTGCGACGCGTCCTTGCTGCGGCTGGGCGTCGACGTGATCGACCTCTACTACATGCACCGGCCGCCGCAGACCGTGGAGATCGAGGAGGCCGTGGGGGCCATGGCCGAGCTGGTGGCCGAGGGCAAGGTCCGCTACCTGGGCCTGTCCGAGGTGGACGACGCGCTCCTGCGCCGCGCCCACGCGGTCCACCCGATCACCGCGGTGCAGAGCGAGTACTCGCTGTGGACCCGGGATCCCGAGACCTCGGTCGTCCCGGCCATGCGGGAGCTGGGCGTCGGCCTGGTGCCCTACTCCCCGCTCGGCCGCGGCTTCCTGACCGGCACCGTGGAGGTGGCCGCGCTCGGGGCCACCGACTTCCGCAGCCGGAACCCGCGGTTCGCTGACGGGGCCGCGGCCGCCAACGCCAAGATCGCCGATGAGGTGCGGGCGGTGGCCGAGGACCGCGGGGTGACCCCGGCTCAGGTGGCGCTGGCCTGGGTGTACGCCCAGGCTGATCGGCTCGGGGTGCCGATCGTGCCCATCCCCGGCACCAAGCGGGTCACGTACCTGGAGCAGAACGTGGCCGCGCTGGACGTCACGCTGACCCCGGACGACCTGGACCGGCTCAACCCACTGGCCGATCAGGTGGTGGGGGCCCGCTACTAGCGGTTTCGCTGGCCGGAGAGCCCGGGCCGCGCTGGGATGTCCGGCGCGGCCTGGGCTTTCTGCCGTTCAGTGGGCAGCCCTGGCTGCCCGTCGGTCCCGCCCACCAACCTTCAATATTTAAGAATTGACTTATATAAGTAGCTGCTGAAATCATTTGGGGTGTGCATGCCCTCGATGTGCTCGGAGATCCGGTCCGGCGCCGGATCCTGGAGGTGCTGGCCCGCGGCGAGCACGCGGCGGGCGCGCTGGCCGACGTGATCGGGACGGAGTTCGGCATCTCCCAGCCCGCGGTGTCGCAGCACCTGCGGGTGCTGCGCGAGCAGGGGTTCACCCGGGTCCGGGTGGACGGCGCACGGCGGCTGTACGCGGTGGCGCCCGCGGCCCTGCAAGAGGCGGAGGCATGGCTGGACCAGTTCCGGGGGTTCTGGGAGCAGCGGCTGGACGCCCTGGGCACCGAACTGGCCCGCGGTCAGCATCGGGGGCGACGAGTTGACGGAGCGGCCCGTAGCGAGGGGCCGCAGGACGGAGGGCAGCGCCTTGGCGCATGACCAGCTACCCAATGAGGTCCGCAGTCACGTGACCGGGACAGAGCGGACCGTGACCGTGGACGGCGACACCGAGCGCACGATGACGCTGCGGCGGCACTACCGGGCCGGCCCCGATGACGTCTGGCAGGCCTGCACCGATCCGGAGCGGCTGGCCCGCTGGCTGACCCCGGTCTCCGGCGACCTGCGCCCCGGCGGCCGGTTCCAGCTCCAGGGCAACGCGGGCGGCGAAATCCTGCGCTGCGAACCACCGAGGGTGCTGACCGTGACCTGGGAGGCCCCCGGCGGCCAGCCGGTGACCCAGGTCGAAGCCGTGCTGGTGGCCGCGGGCGACGGCACCGACCTGGAGCTTCGCCACAGCGGGCCGGTGGATCCCGGGTTCTGGACCCAGTTCGGCCCGGGCGCGGTCGGCGTGGGCTGGGACCTGGCCCTGTACGCCCTGGGCCGCGTGCTGGGCGGCGAAGAACGGCCGGACCAGTCGGCCGGGCCGGGCTCGCCCGCCTACCGCGAGCTGGTCACCGGCAGCAGCCAGTCCTGGCAGGCCGCGGCCGAAGCGGCCGGGATCCCGCCCGAGGCGGCCAAGGCCGCCGCCGACCGGACGACCGCCTTCTACGCCCCTCCCCCAGCGGACCCCGGGTGATGTCCGCGTTCGCCCGGTGCGAACTGCCGATCACCGAAAACGGCGCCCACAGCATCGCCTGGTGACCCCGGCCCCGGAGTTTTGTCGGTGGGGGCGCGGAGAATGGTCGGGCCGGGACGGGCGGCCACGGGAGGGAGCCAGGAGATGAGCGACGACTTCAGCACGGTGAGATCGGCGGACGGGACCACGATCGCCTATGAGCGGCACGGGCAGGGGCCGGCCGTGGTGCTGGTGGACGGGGCGCTGTCGGCCCGCGGCGGCAAGGCGGGCCTGGACGGCCTGCTGGGGCCGGAGTTCACCGTGTACCGGTACGACCGGCGCGGCCGCGGTGACAGCGGGGACACCCTGCCCTACGCGACCGGCCGGGAGGTCGAGGACCTGGCCGCGGTGATCGGCGCGGCCGGCGGGTCGGCTGCGGTGTACGGGCACTCCTCGGGCTGCGCGCTGGTCATGGAGGCCGCGATCGCGCTCGGTCCCGGGGTGGTGACCAAGATCGCGTTGTACGAGGCGCCCTACAAGGACGAACCGGACGCGCAGCGGCTGTGGGACGCCTACCTGACTGATCTGGCCGACGCGCTCCGGGAGGACCGGCGGGGTGACGCGGTGGCCCGGTTCATGATCCACGTGGGCCAGCCCGCCGAGCAGGTCGAGCAGGCCCGGAACCAGCCCTGGTTCGCCAGCCTGGAGGCCATCGCCCCCACGCTGGCCTACGACCACGCCGGCCTGCTGGGCCCGGTTACCGTGGTGCCGGTGGACAAGGCGGCCAAGATCACGGTGCCCGCGCTGGTGATGTACGGCAGCGTCAGCCCGCCGTTCATGGAGGCCGCCGCCCGCATTCTCAGCCAGACCATCCCCCACGCTGAGCTGCGCGTGGCCGAAGGCCAGGACCACAACGTGGCTCCGGACGCGCTGGCGCCCATGCTGCGGGCGTTCCTGGCGGGCTGACCTGACCGATACATCCCTGTACTGCAGGGTTGCGCGACCGCGGCGACCGCCCGTTACGCTGCCTGACATGGCCTCGACCGAACCCCACGGGCCGGCCGCTGACACGCGTCCTCCTGGCCGCGTCCCGACCGGCTTCCTGGCCGGTTTCGCTGCTTTCTGCCTGATCGCCGTGATCGCCCTGGCCATCGTGGTGCACGGTGGCCCGGCGCCGACCGCGCTGGGACTGGCCCTGGCCATCCTGCCGGTCCCGCTGGTGATGGCGGGTGTGCTGTACCTGGACCGGCTGGAACCCGAGCCGCCCTGGCTGCTGGCCGTCACGTTCGCGGCCGGTGCGGCGGTCGCGGCGCTGATCGGGCTGCTCGGGCACGCGACCGGCAGCACGCTGATCACCACCCCCGAGCTGGGTCCCAAGGCCGGCGCGCTGGCCGCGGGCTCGTTCGGGTCGGTGCTGGTCGGGGCGCTGATCGCGGAGACGCTCAAGGGCGTGATCCTGGTCGGCATGCTCCGCTACCAGCGATCCGAACTGGACGGCGTGGGTGACGGGGTGGTCTACGCGGCCATGATCGGGCTGGGCTTCGCCCTGGTGTCGAACCTGTTCGCCTACGTGGAAGCCCAGAACAGCGGGCTGTCCGCGCTGATCTCGGCGTTCTTTCAGCGCGGGCTGCTGACGCCGCTGTGGGACCCGGTGTTCACCGCGATGATCGGGATCGGCGTCGGGTACGCGGCCATGCAGAAGGGGCGGCGCGGTCTGTGGGCCGTGGCGGTGGGCTGGGTGGTGGCGGTGGCCCTGCACACGGCCTGGGACGAGTCGCTCCGGCGCGGCGCGGGCTGGGAGACGCTGGTCTACCTGATCCTGCTGGTGTTCCTGGGCCTGCTGCTGCTGGCCATGCGGCTGGACCGGCGGCGCATCGTCGCGCTGATCAACCGCACGCTGCCGCAGTTCCAGGGGCCGGACATCATGACCCCGGACGACCTGCGGATGCTGGGCGACATGCACGAGCGGCGGCTGGCCCGGCAGTGGGGCCGGCTGCACTGCGGGCTGAGCGGCGGGCAGACCATCGCCGACTACCAGCTGGCCGCCACCGAGCTGGCCCTGACCTGTTTCCGGGCCCAGCAGGGCTTCCTGGTGGCCGAGGTGTTCGCCGACAACCAGCAGATCCGGCTGGCCGCCATGCACCAGGCCGCGGCCACGCTGCGGGACCGGCGGCCCCGCCCGCCGCATCCGTCCTGGGCGCCGTACGGGAAGTCGGCGCTGTCGGTGACCCGGCCGCCCAGGCCGCCGGTCCCGCGGTCCGCTGGCCAGCACGTGGACGAAGACCCTACGGACGACTGAAAAAACTTCCTGACCAGCAGAAATTGTCCCGATTGGCGACTTTCTCCCTGCCGTTTGTCAGTGCCCTTCACTACAATCCGGACCTATGGCAGCAACCACTGACGGGGGCGTGGGGCAGGCAGGGCCGGCGCTGGCCCAGCCGGAGGCCCTGGAGGAATACCGGCGGGAACTGACCGGGTACTGCTACCGCATGCTCGGCTCCGGCTTCGAGGCCGACGACGCGGTGCAGGAAACCATGCTGCGGGCGTGGAAGTCAGCCGATCGCTTCGAGGGCCGGTCCTCGGTGCGGTCGTGGCTGTACCGCATCGCGACCAACGTGTGCCTGGACATGCTGCGGGGGCGGCAGCGGCGGGCCCGGCCAATGGAGCTCGGCCCGTCCTCGGCACCGGACCCCGCCCTGCTCGGGCAGCAACTGCCCGAGCACCTGTGGGTCTCCCCCATCGCCGACGACCGCGTGCTGCCGGCCGAGGCCGATCCGGCCGTGATCGTCGAGGCCCGGGACACGATCCGGCTGGCCTTCGTCACCGCGCTGCAGCACCTGCCGCCCAAGCAGCGGGCCGCGCTGATCCTGTGCGAGGTGCTGCGCTGGCAGGCCACCGAAGCCGCCGACCTGCTCGGCACCAGCGTGCCCGCGGTGAACAGCGCGCTGCAGCGGGCCCGGGCCACGCTGGCCTCGCTGCCCGAGCAGGAGCGCCCGGCCGAGGTGCACGGCGACCACTCCGACCTGCTCGACAAGTATGTGGACGCGTTCGAGCGCTACGACATGTCGGCCCTGGTCGAGCTGCTGCACGAGGATGCCGTCCAGTCCATGCCGCCGTACGCGTTCTGGATCGAGGGTGCCGGGAACATCGCCACCTGGATGGTGCAGCCCGGGCCAGACGCCTGCCGGGGCTCGCGCCTGATCCGGGTGGAGGTCAACGGCTCCCCCGGTTTCGCGCAGTACAAGCCGGACCCGGCCGGCGGCTATATGCCGTGGGCCCTGCAGGTACTGGAGATCAAGGACGACCAGATTGCCCGGATGACGTTCTTCCTGGACACGGAGGCCGTGTTCCCCTCGTTCGGCCTGCCTGATCACCTTCCGGCATAGCCTGTGCCGCCTGGCCCACCTCGGCCCGGGGTGCGCGGTACGCTCCCCGGGCCGGGACACACAATGGCCGTCGATGGCCTGTAATCGGCGAGTATCAGTAACAGCCGGACAGGTATCGAAAGGGACGGACGGACATGCGTGACGGCGGACTGTCGGCGAATCGGCTCAAGCGCCTGCACGAAGTGATGATCGGCTACGTCGAGCGCGGCGAGGTGCCCGGCCTGGTGACCATGGTCGCGCGCCGCGGCGAGGGCCACGTCGACGCGATCGGGGCCATGGCCGACGGCTCCGAAGAGCCGATGCGGCGGGACACGATCTTCCGCATCTCCTCCATGACCAAGCCGGTCACCGCGGCCGCGGCCATGATCTGCGTCGAGGAGTGCGTGCTCCGGCTGGACGAGCCGGTGGACCGGCTGCTGCCCGAGCTGGCCAACCGGCAGGTGCTCCGGCGGCCCGACGCCGAGCTGGACGACTCGGTGCCTGCCCACCGGCCGATCACCGTACGGGACCTGCTCGCCTTCACCATGGGGCTCGGCATCGTGGCCGCCGAGCCGGGCACGGTCCCGCTGGCCGATGAGATCAACCAGCTGGAGCTGGGCCAGGGCATGCCCAGCCCGGCCATGCCGCCGGCCCCGGACGAGTGGATCCGCCGCCTGGGCACGCTGCCGCTGATGTACCAGCCCGGGGAGCGCTGGCTCTACAACACCGGTGCCGACGTGCTCGGCGTGCTCATCGAGCGGGCCACCGGCCAGCCCTTCGAACGGTTCCTGACCGAACGTATCTTCCGCCCGCTGGGCATGAAGGACACCGGCTTCGACGTGCCGTTCGACCGGATCGACCGGCTGCCCGCGGCGTACGTGATCAACCCCAGCAGCGGCGCGGCCGAAGTCTACGACCAGCCGCGCGACGGGCAGTGGAGCCGGCTGCCCTCGTTCCCGTCCGGTGCGGGCGGGCTGGTCTCCACCGCCGACGACTACCTGGCCTTCGCCGACATGCTGCGGGAGAAGGGGACCAGCCGCGGGGTGCGGATCCTGTCCCGCCCGTCGGTGGAGTTCATGACCACCGACCAGCTGACTCCGGAGCAGAAGGCCGCGTCCGGGCTGGTCCCGGGGTACTTCCGGGTGCACGGGTGGGGCTTCGGGATGTCGGTGGTGACCGAGCGCACCGAGGTGGCCAAGTCGGCCGGCACCTACGGCTGGGATGGCGGCATGGGCACGTCCTGGTACAACGACCCGGCCGAGGACCTGACCATGATCCTCATGACCCAGCAGGCCTGGGCGTCGCCGATCCCGCCCCGCCTGTTCCAGGACTTCTGGACCGCGACCTACGCCGCCATCGCCGACTAAGGCCAGGCTGGCCTCAGGAAACTGAGGCTGGGCTTAGGTGGGGGGCCGGACGGCATAATGAGCCGTCCCACCCGGTTGTAACGAGGCACATGACGACCAAAGAGATGAGTTCCCCGCGACGATCCGACTCGGTCAAGCGCTGGCGCGACATGCTGGCCAGCGAGCGTGACGCGGCCGCGCTGTACACCCGCCTGGCCGACGCCGAGACCGGTGAGCGGGAGGAAATTTTCCGAGAGCTGGCTTCGATCGAGCTCCAGCACGCCGCGCACTGGGAAGGCAAGCTGCGCGACGCGGGCGCGGACGTGCCCGCCCCGCGCGGGCCGAGCCTGCGGACGCGGCTGCTGGGGCAGGCCGCGCACCGGCTGTCGGTCAAGACCGTGCTGCCGCTGATCGAGCGGGCCGAACGGGCCGACGCCGGGATGTACGACGCCGACCCCGATGCCGCCCCGGGCATGGCCGCGGACGAGCGCGGTCACGCGCGCACGCTGGGCCGGCTGATCGACGGCGGCAGGCCGGACGCGTCCGCCCAGGTTCGCCGGCGCGAGCCGTGGCACCGGGGCGACCGGTCCGGGGCGCTGCGGGCCGGGGTGTTCGGCATCAGCGACGGCCTGGTCTCCAACACCGCGCTGGTCATGGGGTTCGCCGGGTCCGGGGTGTCCCGCACGGTCACGCTGCTGGCCGGGGTGGCGGGCCTGCTGGCCGGGTCGTTCTCGATGGCCGCGGGCGAGTACGTGTCCATGTCCAGCCAGCGCGAGATGTACCAGCGGGAGATCGCGCTGGAGGAGACCGAGCTGGCCGAGAAGCCGGAGGAGGAGCACGCCGAGCTCGTGCTCATCTACCGGGCCAAGGGGCTGTCCCGGGCCGACGCCGAGCAGCTGGCCAGCAAGATCATGTCCGATCGTTCGGTGGCGCTGGACACGCTGGCCCGGGAGGAACTCGGCCTGGACCCGGACGAGCTGGGCTCGCCGTGGAGCGCGGCCCTGTCCAGCTTGCTGGCGTTCGCGCTGGGCGCGTTCGTGGTGGTCGTGCCCTACCTGGCCGGCAGCGGCACGGCCGCGCTGGTGACCGCGATCGTGCTGGCCCTGGCCGCGATGTTCGGGGTCGGAGCCAGCATCGGCGCCCTGAACGGCCGGAACGCGGTGAAGTCCGGGCTCCGGCAGGTGATCGCCGGCGCGATCGCCGCCGCCGTGACGTTCGGAGTAGGCCACTTGATCGGCGCCCATATTTCCTGAGGCGCGGTTGGTGCGAGGATCGGGGCATGGACATCCTCCGTACCCCTGAAGAGCGCTTCGCTGGACTGCCGGACTTTGGTTATGAGCCGCGGTACGTGACCGTGGGGACGCCGGGCGGGGACGACGTGCGGATGGCGTACGTGGCGGCCGGCCCGGCCGACGGGCCGGTGGTGCTGCTGCTGCACGGCGAGCCCAGCTGGTCGTTCCTGTACCGGACCATGCTGCCGGTGCTGGCCGGGCGCGGGCTGCGGGCCATCGCCCCGGACCTGGTCGGGTTCGGCCGGTCGGACAAGCCCGCCCGGGTCGCCGACCACAGCTACGCCAGGCACGTGGAGTGGCTGCGGGCCCTCGCCTTCGGCCAGCTCGATCTGCGGCAGGTGACCCTGGTCGGCCAGGACTGGGGCGGCCTGCTCGGGCTCCGGCTGGTGGCCGAGCACCCGGACCGGTTCGCCCGCGTGGTCGCGGCCAACACCGGGCTGCCCACCGGGGACGAGCCCATGCCCGAGGTGTGGTGGCAGTTCCGCCGGGTGGTGGAGAAGGCGCCGGCCCTGGACGTGGCCCGGCTGGTGCAGTCCGGCTGCCAGACCCGGCTGTCCGGGCCGGAGCTGGCCGCCTACGCGGCGCCGTTCCCCGAGGAGTCGTTCAAGGCTGGGCCGCGGGCCATGCCGCTCATCGTGCCGACCGCGCCGGACGACCCGGCCACCGGGGCCAACCGGGCCGCCTGGCAGAAACTCCAGGCCTGGGACCGGCCGTTCCTGGTCGCGTTCAGCGACGGCGACCCGATCACCGCATCCATGGCGCCGGTGCTGAAGCGCACGATCCCCGGCGCAGCCGGGCTCGACCACCCGGTCATCGAAGACGCCGGCCACTTCCTCCAGGAAGACGCGGGCCCGCGCCTGGCTGGCGTGGTGGCCGACTTCGTGCTGGGCTCGTAGTCTCACTGGCTCTGCGGCTGAACCACTTGACCAAGGCCGGGCCCCTCAGGAAGAGTTTGCTCATGGCGGCGACCGGTCGCCGAGCTGTGGAACATCCGCCCCAGCCGGGGTTCCATCGGCGAAGGGGATTCGCCCTCTCGGTCGTCAGTGTCACAAGCCATCTTCCTGCACCGCGTCGCTGGGGGACGAGGGTGTCAAGGAGAGGCTTGTCCATGACCAAGGACGCCAGCTTCAAGAAGGTTGTCCGGCGCCACGCCGAGGAGACCGGGCAGCGCTACACCGAAGCGCTGACGGATCTCGAGGGCCTCGGGGCGCGGATGCACCACGAGCCAGCCCCTGAGCGGCTACTCGCTCATCTCCGGGATCGCTACGGCATCGACCCGGTCGCGGCGACAAAGCTCAGCGTGCACAAGACCTACGTCTTCCGCATCGACCGCAAGGACGGCGACCCGTGGATCGCCCGCGCGTTCCCGCCCGCCCGGCCGCGGGCCGGTGCTGAGGGCGACGCCGCGATCCTGCGCTTCCTGGAGCGGCAGGGCTTTCCCGCGGAGCGCCTGGCGGCCGGCGATGCGGTATCGGACTTCGATGGCGGCGCGGTCCTGGTGACGCGGTTCGTCCAAGGCGGCCAGCTCCCCGACGGCACCGAGAAGTTCGCCATGA
>DATDIH010000167.1:0-14071 GCA_036521155.1 Streptosporangiaceae bacterium | reverse complement strand
CGGCCGGGACGGCGGACAGGGTTCACCCTGAGCTGCGGAGAGAGCTGGCACCGTCGGACTCCTTAAGCGTCGGACACGGTCAGGTGACCGCGGAGCCGCCGGGGTCCAGGAACGGCACGGCGGAAGATCGCCGTGGTCTTTTGCTCCCCTGGAACGCCACTTTCAAACGCACCCATTGAGCCGCGCCCGGGCCGGTCGAGGGGCGGAAACTATAGTCGTAGGTGCCGGAGCCCCCATCCAGGGCTCCTGTCCTGTCGCGCTGCTCCAGACCCCGGCGGCCCCCGTGAGTGTGACCAAGGGCGGGTGGGTCGTGTGAACATTCCCCGGCGGACGGCCGGCGGCAGTGGATCGGCCGCGGCCGGCTTTGCCTGGTCCCTGGCCGAGCTGGCCTTGTCGCTGCAGTCTCAGACCGCCAATGATGCGAATGGTCTCGCTATCATCACCGAGGCCGCCGCGCGGATCATTCCCGGTGCTGACTGCGCGGCGGTCGTCGTCCCGGCCGGCCCCGGGAAGCTCGAGGCACGGGCCGTGCACGGCGACCTGCCGGCCGTGCTGGGCCTGGAAAACGAGGTCGGGCAGGGACCGTGCCTGGACGCCCTCACCCGCACCGGCCAGGTCCGGGTGACCAACGTCGAGACCGAGCGCCGATGGCCCCTGTTCGGCGGACGGGCGGCGGCCACCGGAGCGCTCAGCATGCTCTGCACGCCGTTGTCGGCCGGCGCTGTCGTCTACGGTTCCCTGAGTTTGGTCTCCCGGACCGCCGGAGCCTTCAACGAAGATTCTGCCGGCCTGGCCGACGTCCTCGCGGCCCACGCCGTCATCGCGCTGGCTGGCGCCCGGCAACGTTCGCAGCTGAGCGCCGCTCTGGCCCGCCGGGATGTGATTGGCCAGGCCAAGGGCATCTTGATGGAGCGCTACCGGCTGACGCCGGATGAGGCGTTCGCGATGCTGTCGCAGATCTCGCAGGACACCAACACCAAACTGCACGACGTCGCTGATCGGCTGATCCGGACCGGCGGCCTGCCCGAATCAGGCCGTCGGCCGCTCAGCTGAGGTCAGCCGAGTCAGCTGGCGTTCTTCAGCCAGCCGCGGACCCGCTCCTGGGGACGCTGCTGCTCGCCCTGCTGGGCGCCGAGCACGATGAGCGCCCCGGTGAGCACCGGGGTCGCCCACTGCAGGATCCGGAGCTGCTGCTGGATCGCGGCCACGTCATCGGGGGTGGCCTCGCTGGGGGTGGTGCCACCTTCGGTATAGGTGTCGTCCCCCGCGGTCTTGGCCAGTTTGGCCCCGAGCACCCCGCTGTAGGCGGTGGTGGCCAGCGCGGCGGCGGTCAGCGCGGTCTTGACGGCGGTGTTGGTCCCGACGCCAGGCTGGCCGCTGACCCGGTCGCGGTGAGCTAGCAGCAGGCCGGCCCCGCCCACCAGGTGCGCACCGATCGCGGCGGCCGAGAACGGCGTCCACCGGGCCCAGCCCGACGAGGCGACCTTGGCCCGCTCGAGCGGGTTGCTGACGTCCTTCGACGCCCCGTTCACGGCCACGGCCCCCATCAGGGAACCGCCGAACCAGGCCGCGGCCCCCAGGTCGTGCAGGGACCGGATGATCGTGTTGCGATTGCTGCTCATGTAACTCCTCATGGTGAAGATTGCTCAGTGTCTGGCCGGCGGGGCGGTGCGCCCTCGCCGCCCGCGCACTGGATCAGAGGGCCTTGCCGAGGTCGCCGAGCTTGCCGCTCAGACTGCTGGGGTCGATGCCGTACTTCGACAGCATCCCGGCGTGCTGGGCGTTGTCGGTGTCGACCTTGTCGGGCAGCTCACTGCTGGCCTGCTTGGCCTGGTCGTCCTGGCCCTGGCTGCGCAGCATCTGCAGGATCTGGTCCTTGTCGATGTTCATGTCTGATCTCCTTTGGTTCAGGTGCGGGTGATGCAGGTACGGGCGGGATCAGCGGCCGGTGCCGTCGGTGCCGGGGTCGTCGATCTGCTCCTTGCGGAGGGTCTCGCTGACCTCGTGGTCCTCGGTGACGGTCTCGGTGCCGAGCCGGACACGCTCGACCGGGACGGCTTCCTTGTCGGTGACGGGACGCTCGGCGTGCAGCGTGACCTCGTGCTCTTCCTCGCTGATGTCACTGCCGGAGGTCGCCTGGCCGCGGTTGGCGTCGGTGATCGGCTCCCGTTCGACGCGGACTTCCTCGTGGCTGACCGGGACGGTCTGGGTGACGTTCTCGGTGACGACGTGCTTGCGCAGCCGGGCCCGGCCCGCCTCGGCGGTTTCGGTGCCGACGTGCAGTCGCTCCTCTGAGCGGGTCATCGCGTCATCGGAGGTGGGCCCGGAAGTGTCCCGGCCCTGTACGCCTTCCCGGCCGGACATGTCCGCACGGGAATCGCCCGCGTACTCCTGACCCTGACCCTGAACCTGGCCCTGACCCTGGGTGGGGGCATTCTGGGTGCTACTGCCGAGGTACCCCTCGTAGTAGGTGTAGAGAGCTTCGTTCTCGTCGCCCTCGATGCGGCCGTCGGTCTCGATACCCGGGGCCTCCTTGACCATGTCCTTGGTGACCGCGAGCCGGAGGTTGTCCCCGTCGGCCTGGGAGCCGTGCAGCGGAGCGAAGCTCTCCTTGGTGCCGAACATGCCGGTGCTGATGGTCACCCACAGCGGCTGGCCGCTCTGGTCATCGACGTAGACCTGCCCGATCTTGCCGAGCTTGGTGCCGTTCGTGTCGACCGCGGTGCGGCCTTCCATGTTCTGCAGGTTTTCGGTGGTGGTCATGATTCGTGCTCCTTCGGTTGGCTGGTGTCATAGGGAGGTGGTGCCGGGGGCGGGATGATCACGCGGACACCCGCCCCCGGGTCTGCGGCCGGCGAGTTAAACGGCATAGGAATGCCCGGTAATTAGCGGGTGCTGGCGACAGCCGGATTCTTCGGATGTCGTGTGGAAGATCTTTCTGTGGCCGCCGTAACGGCGTTGGCCAGAATGAGCGATGAGCTAATTCATCAATTGAATGCTCAGCTTCCTCGCCGTCATTTTCCAGTCTCTCGAGGTGCTGCCCTGATCGGCGGTTCTCTAACACTTTTTTCCTGGTCATGGCGCCGGGACTGGGACCAGCCAGCCGTCTCTGTAGCGCGGCAGCGTGTTCATAGTCTCTAGGACACGGTCCAGCGGTAAACGTCACGGTCTTTTTCCGGGAACATTTTTCGCGCTGGTGATCACTGTCATAGCGGAAATGAGATGAGCCGCTCACTCGGCGTTCGGTGGGAGATGCTCTCAACCACGGAAGATAACCAGTATGCGCCGGATAAAAGACACCGGAATGCGAGCGCAAGAAACGGGTGGTGCCTGCGCCCGGCGGCCGGGTCAGTTCATTCTGCCGGTGCCCGTGAGCGCACCAGTCGCAGGCGCATCGCGATTCGTTCTTCCCGGGTCGTTCCGCCCCAGATGCCGTCGGGCATGGTCAGCAGGGCGTAGGACAGGCAGTCCCGGCTGACCGCGCAGCCGCCGCAGATCGCCTTCGCCGAGTTGATCTGCGGCCTGGCGCGGCCCGTGACCGAGATCGGGAAGAACAGCTCCGGATCGATGCCGTGGCAGGCGCCACTGGCCATCCAGCTCGTGGAACCCCCGCGGGGGTCTGCCTGCAGGGTCAGGCGCTTCTGGGCGCCCGGCGGCTCATCGCGGTCATCCGGCCACAGCGGGAAAATCGGGGCCAACTCACACCTCCGGCTCGGCGGTCCTCATAGGATCCACTGCCGGGGTCCCGGGCAGCTGCTGGCGCTGGATCCGGCTTCGGCGATGCCGCGGTGCCAGCCCAGCTACAGTGAGCACATCGTATCATCCTGATTAACGGTGGTCATCGTCATGACGAGCTCGGAAATAGCCGGCCGCGACGCCGCGGCCGGGCCCGCCGTGCTGTCGATCGGCGAGGTGTCCCGGCGGACCGGGATTCCCGTCGCGGGGTTGCGGAACTGGGAGCAGCGGTACGGCCTGCCCCGCCCCCAGCGTTCCCCCAGCGGGCAGCGCCGCTACACCGAAGCCGACTGTGACCTGCTCACCGAGGTGCTGCGCCGTCGCGCGGCCGGCCTGTCCCTGTCCGCGGCGATGGCGCAGGCCACCGCCAGCGCCGGGACCGGCGATGGCGCAGGCGCCGAGCCGTCGATCTTCGCCGGGATCCGCCGCCAGCACCCCGCCCTGCGGGTGCACGTCCTGACCAAGACGTCCCTGCTCGCGGTGACCCGGGCGATCGAGGACGAGTGCGGGGCCCGCGCCCAGCGCCCGGTCCTGCTCGGCTCCTTCCAGCGCCAGCGGTTCTTCCGGGCGTCCGCGCCGCGCTGGGCCGATCTGGCCCGCACCGCCGAGCAGACGGTGATCTTCGCCGACTTCGGGCGCAGCCGCCTGCGCCCCGGCCGGGTCGCGGAGGTCGCGGTTCCCGGCGACGCCCCGCTGCGCCGGGAGTGGGCGCTGGTCTGCGACGCCCCCGACACCCCGGCTTGCGTGGCGGCCTGGGAACGGCCCGGACAGGACCGGTGCCGCGACCGGGACCGGATGTTCGAGGTGCTGTGGTCGGTTGACCCGCAGGTGGTCCGGGGCGCGGCCCGGATCGGTGCCGGGCTGGCCGCCGCGGCCATCCCGCAGCTGGCGCAGCGGCTCGAAGGCCGGCTCAGCGCCGAACCCGCGCCCAGCTCGGCCGACCTGCGCCGGGCCAGCGGCCTCATCGAGCGAACCCTCGACTACCTCGCCGCCGCTTATCAGCCCGCCCAGGCTTGATGACTCAGTACGTGAGTTGCGTGAACGCCCGGGTCTGCTCGATCAGGGCCCGCTCCACCGGCAGCCGCTCCATGGACGAGGCCCCGTAGAAGCCGTGCAGGCCCTCGGCCCGGGACAGCACATAGCCGGCGTCCTTGGGCTCGGCCACCGGACCGCCGTGCACCAGGACCAGCACGTCCTCGCGGACGCCGCGCGCCGCCCGGGACCACTCGCTGGCCAGGTCCACGCAGTCGTCCAGGGTCTTGGCCGTCCCGGCCCCGATGGCGCCGCCGGTGGTCAGCCCCATGTGGCAGACGACCAGGTCGGCCCCGGCCTCGGTCATGGCCACCGCGTCCTCGGCCGAGAACACGTACGGGCTGGTCAGCAGGTCCAGGTCGTGGGCCCGCCGGATCATGTCGACCTCGAGCCGATAGCTCATGCCGGTCTCTTCCAGGTTGGCCCGGAACGTGCCGTCGATGAGCCCGACGGTCGGGAAGTTCTGCACGCCGGAGAACCCCTGCTCGGCCAGCCCGCGCAGGAACAGGTCCGGATCGTAGAACGGATCGGTGCCGTTCACCCCGGCCAGTACCGGCACCGACTCGACCGCGGTCAGCACCTCCTTGCCCATGTCGACCACGATCTCGTTGGCGTTCCCGTAGGCCAGCAGACCGGCCAGTGAACCCCGCCCGGCCATCCGGTACCGGCCCGAGTTGTAGATGACGATCAGGTCGATGCCGCCCGCCTCTTCGCCCTTGGCCGACAGCCCGGTGCCGGCCCCGCCGCCCACGATGGGCTGGCGGCGGGCCACCTTTTCCCGCAGCCGGCCGAGGATCTCACCCCGGGGGACTCGTGGCATGCGCTACTCCTTGGTGATCAGCTGGTGCAGCCGGTCGGCCATGGCGTCGGCGAACCGGTCGTCGTTCACGTCGGTGTCCAGCTCGACCAGCTCGACCCGCTCGGTGTCGAGCTCGTCCTGGATCGCGCCGAACAGCGCGCGGTCGGCGGCCTCGTCGCGGAACGGCGCCCCGTCCACGTCGATGGCCGAGACCCCCCGCAGCGGCAGGAACAGGCTGGTCGGACCGGTGGCCGCGTTGAGCCGGCGGGCCAGCCGGGTGCCCAGCTCGGTGTTTTCCTCGCCGGTGGTGCGCATCAGGGTGGTGATCGGGTTGTGCACGTACAGGTTCCGGTCCTTGAACTCGGCCGGGACCGTGTCCATCGGGCCGAAGTTCACCATGTCCAGCGCGCCCACCGACACCACCTGCGGGATCCCGGCCTTCCCGGCCGCGCTGAGCCGGTCCGGGCCGGCCGAGAAGATGCCGCCCACCAGTTCGTCGGCCAGCTCGGTGGTGGTCGCGTCCAGCACCCCGGCCAGCAGGCCCTGGGCGGCCAGCGACTCCAGCGTGCGGCCGCCGGTGCCGGTCATGTGGAACACCAGCACCTCGTAGCCGAGGGTCTCCAGCCGGGCCCGGGCCCGGGTGATACAGGGGGTGGTCACACCGAACATGCTGGCCGCCACCATCGGCCGGCCGGCCGCGGCTGCGGGCAGCGGCGCGGCCAGAACCATCCCGGCCACGGCGGCGGCCGCGTTGGCCAGGATCCGGGTCGAGATCCGGTTGAGCCCGGCGATGTCGGTCACGCTGGGCATCAGGATCAGGTCGGTCTCGCGGATGTAGTCGGCGGTGTTGCCGGAGGCTGCGGTGGACACCACCAGCTTGGGCACGCCCAGCGGCAGCGCCCGGAAGGCCCGGGTGGCGATGGAGGTGCCCCCGGTCCCGCCCAGGGCCAGCGCCCCGTCCAGCCGGCCCTCTTCGTGCAGGCGGCGGACCACGGCCTCCGCGCCCGAGGCCATGGCGGTGATGGCGGCGCCGCGGTCCCGCGCGGCCGCCAGCGCCTCGAAGTCGGCCCCGGCCGCGGCGGCCACCTCCTGCCGGGTGATGTCGGGCGGGAAGCCCGGTGGTTCCAGCACCCCGGTGTCCACCACCAGCACGTCCACCCCGGCCGCGAGCAGCCGGTCGCGGACGAATTCGTTCTCCGCGCCCTTGGTGTCGAGCGTTCCGACGAGGACGACTGTGGCCATCGGCGGACTCCCTTCCACATTGCCGTGCGATCGCAACCTGAACGATCATCGCTGCATGGCACCTGTAAAGGCGAGAGCCAATTCACGACCGGTGGCCTCGGTCATCGGCCGTAGCCAGCTGGCCCGGCTGCTGGAGGGCTGGGTGGCGGGCGAGGGTGCCCTGCACACCCGGCTCACCGGCCGGCTGCGGGGGCTGGTCTGGTCTGGGCAGCTGCCCGCGGGTACCCGGCTGCCGTCCGAACGCATCCTGGCCGGCACGCTGAACGTCAGCCGCAACACGGTCGGAGCGGCCTTCGATGAATTGCGCGGCGAAGGGATATTTTCCAGCCGGCGCGGCGACGGGACCTACGTGTCGCTGGCCGGCCGGCACACGCTCAGCCGGGGCGATGACCGGCTGCGGTCGTTCCTGCCCCCGCCCGCCGTGGCCGGGCCCGGCCGCGCCGCGCCTGATTCAGTGGGGCCGAGGATCGATCTGCGCAGCGCCGCCCTGCCCGGGCTGGATCTGGTCACCGCCGAGATCGACCGGCTGTCCGGCGCCGACCTGGTTGACCTGGTCGGCACCCACGGCTACCTGCCCGCCGGGCTGCCCGCCCTCCGTCAGGCGGTGGCCGGTTACTACGCCGACCTGGGCCTGCCCACCACCGAGGACCAGATCGTCATCACCTCCGGCGCCCAGCAGGCGCTGCGGCTGGTGGCCACCGCCCTGCTCGAGCCGGGGGCCCCGGTGCTGATCGAGGAGCCGTCGTTCCGTGGTGCCATCGAAGTGCTGCGGGCGGCCGGGGCCCGGCTGATCCCGGTGCCGAGCGGTCCGGCCGGGGTCGACGTGGCCGCGCTGCGGGCCGGGGTCCGCGCGCACCGGCCGGTCCTGGTCCTCATCCAGTCCACCGTGCACAACCCGACCGGCTCGGTCCTCGGCGCGTCCGGCCGCCATGCCCTCAGTGACCTCGGCGTGCCGGTCCTCGACGACGCCACCTTGTACGACACGCTGGTCGACGCACCGGCCGGGCCCGCGCTGAAGCCGACCGCCGCCTACGGCGGCCCGGTGATCACCCTCGGCTCGGCCAGCAAGTCGTTCTGGGGCGGCCTGCGGGTCGGCTGGCTGCGGGCCGACCCGGCCACCGTGGCCGCGCTGACCTCGGTCAAGGGCGGCGAGGACCTGGGCACCTCGGTGCTGGCCCAGCTGGTCACGGCCCGGCTGCTGCCGGCCATCGGCCGGGCCCGGGACCGCCGCCGGGCCGAGCTGGGCCCGGCCCGGGACACGGTCACCGCGGCCGTGGCCGAGCTGTTCCCGCGGTGGCGGTTCGACCGGCCGGCCGGCGGGGCCTCGCTGTGGGTGCGGCTGCCGGCCCCGGGCGCGACCGCGTTCGCCCAGGCGGCCGACCGGGCCGGGGTGGCGCTGCTGCCGGGGCCCACGTTCAGCTGCGTCGACGGGCTGGACGACCACCTGCGGATCAGCTTCGCGCCGCCCGCCCCCGACGTGCTCGGCGGCCTGCACCGGCTGGCCGCCGCCTGGCAGACGTTCACCCGCTGAGCCGGGTCCACCACTTCGGAATTGGCCCTGGAAAACGGTTGCCCACCTGGGCCACGATCAGATCATGACTGACTACGTGGCGCGGCCCGCCGACTACACCGTCGACGAACAGGACTGGGGCCGCCTGGTCTGGATGGTGTCCGGGGCTCTGGGCAACTCCACCGTGCTGACCGTGGGCAAGTGCTTCATCAAGCCGGGCCAGGCCAACCCGCCGCACTACCACCCCAACTCCGACGAGGTGCTGCACGTGGTGAAGGGGCACATCCAGCACCGGGTGGGCGACCAGTGGGTGGAGATGCAGGCCGGTGACACGATTTCCGTTCCCCTCGGCACCATGCACCAGGCTCGCAACATCGGCTCCGACGAGTGCGAATTCGTGATCACGTTCAACACCGCGGACCGCCAGGTCATCGGGGAGTGACGCAGGTGACCGTGCACAACATCGCCGTCGTCGGCTGCGGCAACGTCTCGGCCATGCACTTCGACGGCTACAACGCCCACCCCGAACGGGTCCGGGTCGTGGCCGCCTGCGACCCGGTTCCGGAACGCCGGGCCTGGGCCGAGCGGAAGCACGGGGTGCCGCGCACGTTCGCCTCGGTCGGGGAACTGCTGGCCTTCCCGGCCGATGAAGGCCAGCACTGGGACGCGGCCGTGGTCTGCACGCCGAGCGAGGTGCGCGAGCCCGCGGTGGCCGCGCTGGCCGGGGCGGGCAAGCACATCATGACCGAGAAGCCGCTGGCCCCCACCTACGCCGAAGCCCGCCGCCTGGTCGCGCTGGCCGAGGACGCGGGTGTCCGGCTGGCGGTGAACCAGAACTTCCGCGACCACTACGCGTTCGGGATCGCGGCCCGGCTCATCGCCGACGGCGAGATCGGGGCCGTGCGCGGCGTCTCCCAGCTCGACCTGATGTTCCGGCAGGACCAGGGCTGGCGGATCGAGCAGGACCGGCACGCCCTGTCGGTGATGGGCGTGCACTGGCTGGACGGCTTCCGCCAGCTCATCGCGGCCGACGCCACCCGGGTGCTGGCCCGCACGTTCTCCTCCCCGGCCATCGACTGCGCGGGCGAGACCGACGCCTTCGTGCAGATCGACTTCGGGGCCGTGCCCGTGTCCTACGTGGAGAGCTTTTCCAGCCGGGTCACCGTGGCCGACACCATCGTGGTCGGCGAGCGGGGCACGCTCCGGTTCGGCTACGACAAGCTGGTCCGGGCCAGCGACGCGGGCACCCGGGAGTGGGACAACCCCTACGCGGGCGCGGGCAAGCCCGAGTCGACCTTCCGCAGCCTGGCGCGCCTGCTCGACGCGGTCGACACCGGCCAGACCCCCAGCAACAGCGGCCAGGACAACCTCAAGACCATCGCCCTGCTGGAGGCGGCCTACGCGTCCGCCGACCAGAACCGCCCCGTCGAACTGACCGGAGGACTCCCGCGGTGAAGATCGCCTTTTCCAAGCCCACCCGCGACCTGGCCGAGCAGCGCCAGCTGTTCACCGGGTACCGGCCCGCGGGTTACGCCGGCCTCCAGCTCAAGGGCGGCCAGTACGCCGGCTATCTGGGCGACCCGGCCGGCTTCACGGCCGCCTGGGGCGACGCCCCCGGCCTGACCAGCGCCCTGATCACGATGGACACCCTGGACGACCCCGGGGTGGCCCGGCTGCGCGAGGTCGTCGCCTTCGCCGCCGCCACCGGGTCCGAGCGGGTGGTCTTCTGCCACGACCACCCCCGCGACGGCGTGACCCCGGCCGACCTGCGTTCCTTCGCCCGGACCCTCTCCGCGGTGGGCCGGGACTCCTCCGAGCAGGGGGTGGCCCTGTCCCTGCACCACCACTTCCAGCAGCCGGTCATGCACCGCGAGGACTTCGGCGTGTTCTTCTCCGCCGCCGACCACGTCGGCCTGACCGTCGACACCGCCCACCTGGTCAAATCCGGCGTCACCGACGTCCCCGCCCTGATCCGCGACTTCGCCCCGGTCATCGACAACATCCACCTCAAGGACTACGACGCGGGGGAGTGGCGCATCCTCGGCCGCGGCACCCTCAACTTCAAAGACATCGCCGCCGCCCTGACCGACATCAACTACACCGCCTGGCTCTGCGTCGACGAAGAAAGCCCCGCCTCCCTGCCGGAAGGCCTGACCGCCTCCCGCACCTACCTCCGCGACACCCTCGGCTTCGACTAGGGGTCGGGAAACTGGCTGACCTTCCAGAAAGTGGGCGATTCCTGTGACGACGACAGTGACGACGGGATGGGCAATTGCTGTCGTGACGGGATGGGCCAGGATGGCCTGCGCTCTGCGCTGGTGCGCCTCTCACGTCACACCAGCCTCGGAGGTTTTCATGATCCCTTTCAATGGAGCGGTTTCAGTGAATATGACTGATTTCGCTCCACCGGGATGAATCTTGAAACGCCTGGTGCAGCTGGGACCGAGGAGGTAGAGACGGACGGCCCGGTTCCACCTCACCGCTCACCTGGGCCCCACTGGTCACAGGCACTGCTGGGGTGGGTTCTGTCAGCGCGTGACGGTACCGGCGCTGGGACTAGGCGCTGGGACTATCTGCGTACCGCTACAGCTTCGGTACACAAACCCTGAGGCCCGGCCGGGTGGGCAATGAGCCACCTGAGATCGCCCAACGCCGCGACGGTCAGGCCCGGCCGCCGCCCGTCAGCCGGTCCAGCTCGGCCAGGTCGTGCCGGTCCTGCGGCCGGAGCTCATACCCGCTCCGGAAGCTTCGTTGCTGTTCCACCGACAAGCAGTTCACCCGCCGCCCGCCGATGACCCCGGCGGCAAACCCATCCGGCGGATATTCGAACCAGCTGCCGCCCAGGCCGGCCTGCCGCCCGTGCCCATCGGCGTCGAAGCCGACCGGGTGCACGTCCACCCACCGCGCGCCGGAGGCCTGCAGCTCGACCCGCACCGGGAGCCAGTCGGTCTCGACCGCGTACCCCAGTGCCCGGAGCGCGGCCAGGCTGATGTCCAGATCGTCGCGGTCCACGGCCAGGTCGAGGTCGCGGTGCTCCCGGGTCTGCCGCCCGGTCAGCGCCACCACGCCCCAGCCCCCGCCCACCCAGGACCGCACGCCGGCCCGGTCCAGGGCGTCCAGCACCTCGATCACCTCGGCCGCGAGCACGGCTCAGGCTAGCCCGCCCGACCCGGAAGCGGGGGAGGGCTTTTCCGCCAGCGGGTACGGAAAGGCCCTCCCCGGTCCCGGCTAACTCAGCGCGAACTGCTGAGCCGCCGTCCCGTTGCAGGTGTAGATCTGCAACTGAGTGCCGTTGGCCGTGTTGCCGCTGGGGTCGTCCAGGCACAGTCCGGACTGCGGGTTCAGCAGCGACCCGTTGGACTGCTGCTGCCACACCTGCCCGCCGACGCCGTTGCAGTCCCAGAGTTCGACCTTGGTGCCGACCGCGGTGCCGTCGCCGTCGATGTCCAGGCAGCGGCCCAGGGTTTCCAGCGACCCGTTGCCGTTGTGGTACCAGTGCTGGTCGACCGCGTAGGACTGGCAGCCCCACAGCTGGACCACGGTGCCGTCGGCGCCGACGTCATCGCCCGCGACATCGACGCACTGGCCGCCCGGCCCGTCGACCATGCCGCCACTGTTGACCGAGAACGCCTGCGCCGACGTGCCGTTGCAGGTGTAGATCTGCAGCACGGTGCCGTTGGCGGTGTTGCCGCTGGGATCGTCCAGGCACAACCCGGACTGCGGGTTCAGCAACGACCCGTTGGCCTGCTGGACCCACTTCTGCCCGCCCACGCCGTTGCAGTCGTACAACTCGACCTTGGTCCCGACCGCGGTCCCGTTCCCGTCGATGTCCAGGCACCGCCCCAAAGTGGAAAGCGAGTCGTCCGAGTTGTGGGTCCAGTGCTGGTCCACCGCGTAGGACTGGCAGTTCCACAGGTCCACCGTGGCCAGGTCGGTCGCGGTGTCGTCGCCGATCACGTCCACGCACTGGCCGCCGGGCCCGGTGATCGTGCCCGCGGTCGCGGCCTCACCGTTGGAGGCGCCGGAGTAGCCGGCCGCCACGATGTTGGCCTGGACCGCGTTGTCGGCCGCGTCGGTCGGGTATCCGGCCGTCATCACGCCTTCGAAGAACGATCCGACCGAGGCGTTGCTGTTGTCCCCGCCGGTGCCCAGCACGATCGCGCCTTCCTGGTGCATCGGCTGGTAGCCGCTGGGCAGGGACCCGTTCCAGTAGGTCGACAGGCTGCCGGATTGCGCGTTGCCGCCGCGGAGCTCGAACGTGTTCTGCCCGTTGTTCTTCAGCTCGGCGGTGACGAAGTTGCTGTTGTTGCCGGTATCGGCCGGGTTGTTGCCGCTGCCCATCCACTGGCCGTTCTCCAGGTCGGCCTCGACCCAAGGGCCGCTGCCGGTGCACGGCGCGGAGTTGGAGCCGCAGAACGTGGTGAGGTTGACGGCGTCCATGTGGCTGGCGCCGTTGTCGCGGGTGTTGGTCTCGACGTTGCCGAAGTCGTAGCAGCAGCCCGAGTTCACGTGGGTGCCGCTGGCCACCATGTACATGCCCTCGGGCTGACCGTTGACCGCGACCCCGGACGTGCTGTTGTCCCGGTAGCCGGTGGTCCCGGCGATGTAGACGCCGTAGACCTTGTGGCCACCGGCCATGACCGGCAGCGCGGCCGCGTTGGCGCCGACATCCTGGCCGGCCGCGCCGCCCGGGCCTTCAATGGTGAGGTTGTTGTGCTGCGGGGACTGGTCGTAGATCTCGGTGATCACGCAGTTGGTGTGGGCGCAGAAGCTGTCCTGCTCGGTGGCGTTGGCGTAGCCACCGGTGGCCAGCAGCCCGACGTTGGCCGTGCCCCCGTCCGAGGACCGCCGGACCTGGTACAACGGCCCGCTGTAAGCCGAATACAGCGCGCGCACCGTGCTGTAGGCGGCCACGCACGAGGTGCCGGCCGACCCGTAGATGTCACACGGCTGGGTTCCCGCCGCCTGCGCGGCCACCGAGCCGGTCAGCAGGCCGCTGACGGCCAGCGCCAGCCCCGCGACCAGGACGAACATCCGCCGAACCCAGCCCCAGCGAATCAGGCCACCCATCACCCAACACTTCCACTCTGCGCTTCTGCGCGTATTTTGTCGTGTACGCGGTTACATCGGAGCATCCTCCCACCATCCTTAGGCGTCAATACTCACAATCACACATTTATTTACATCGAAGGTCGGTCGCCGGACAAACCACAGAACCCCCCGCGTCCGGCACCCCGGCCCCAGCCCTGCCCGCCACCTCAGCCCTGCCCGCCAGCCCCGGCCCCCCGCCAGCCCCGGCCCGCCTCATCTGGCGGCGGTGACCTCAGCCTGGCCCAGCACCGTGAGCGGCTGGGACCCGGGCTGCACATCGGAAAGTAAGCATTTTCTGCTGCGGTAGCGACAGTTTCCGCCCACAATCCCGGCGGCCCGGCCTACAGTCCCGGCGGCCCCACCCGGCCTCGCCGGGCAGCCAGGCCCGCCGGGCAGCCAGGCCCGCCGGGGCAGCCAGGCCCGCGGGGCAGCCCGGGCCCGGCACCGCCACCGAAGCCGTAGGCGAGGCCAGGACCCGCAGGCCCCCGCACCACCGACTTCTAAAACCGGACCCGGCCCCTTTACTGCTGCTCGGCTCGCTGGATGTTGTCCAGCAGTTCGGCCGGGGTCCGGCCGTAGCGAGGTATGGGGGTGCCGGCGTCCAGCCGCGGAATTCCTACGAATCCGGCCGTGATGGCCCGGCAGTCCCAGCGGCCTTCCAG
>DATDIH010000166.1:0-7239 GCA_036521155.1 Streptosporangiaceae bacterium | reverse complement strand
CCATTCGAGCCAGCCGGGCCGCAGGGGGAAGGCCTCGTCCACCCCCGCCGCGAGACGGCGGGCAGCCTCCAGCCGGGCCCGCAGCGCCCGGGTGCGGGCCTCGTACTCGATCGGGTCCAGGCGGCCCAGGTGGCGGGCGGCTGAGGCGCCGGCCAGGTAGCCCTGCAGTTCGGCTGCCGCCCCGCCGCTGACCCCGGTCACCTCGCCGGCGGCGAACACCCCCGGCACCGACGTGGCCAGGTCGGCGCCGCACATCACTGCGGCAGTCGGGCGCCCCAGCTCCGGCACGGTGGCGCAGCCCAGCGCGCGGGGCAGGTCCAGCGCCGGGGAGAAGCCGAAGCCCACGTGCACGGCGTCCACGGATTCCGCCTGATGCGAGCCGGGGATGGGCCGCCAGTCCTCGTCCAGCCGGGCGATCACGGCCCGCTCCACCCGGTCCGTGCCCTCGCAGGCCACCACCGCGCACCCGGTACGCACCGGGACTCCATGCCGGGCCAGCACGGCGGCGTACCCGGCCGCCACCTGAGCCTCATCGGGAAACACGGCCAGCCCCGCGGCCGGCCCCGCCTCCAGCACCGCAATCACGTCCACTCCCGCCTCGGCCAGGCTGGCCGCGACCGGGAGCAGCCGCGGGCCGGATCCGGCCACCAGAACCCGCCGGCCCATGGTCACACCCTGGCTCTGCAGCAGGGCCTGAGCCGCGCCCGTGGTGGTCACACCGGGCCGGTCCCAGCCGGGAAACGGCAGCACCAGCTCGGCCGAGCCGGTGGCCAGCACCAGCGCCCGGACCTCGACCGTGGTCTCGGCGCCACCTTCCGGGCCGCCCACCCACAGGGTCACCACGCCGTCGTGGCCTCGCTTGGCCTGCCCGACCGTGGTCGTGGCCAGATGCCGGACCACCCGGACCTGCCGGACGCGGGCCAGCCCCGGCGGCAGGTGTTCGGCTGCCCCGCGGGCAGAACCCCGGGCCGCACCACCCGCCGCCCGACCCGCCGGGCTGCGGCCGGGGAACAGCAGGCTCTGGTGGTAAAGCTGGCCGCCGGGCCCGGGCCCGGCGTCGATCAGCGTGACCTCGCAGCCCAGGTCGCCGGCGGCCAGCGCGGCGGCCAGGCCCGCGGGACCGGCCCCGACCACGCCCACGTCGATGACGCCGCTCATCCGGTCGCCCGCGGCGGCAAACTGCTGCGAACCTGATCGCCGTCCCGGACCAGGATCAGGCAGGCCCGCACGGCCCGGCGGTCACCGACGTCGACCAGGCAGTCGAAGCAGTCCCCAGTCCCGCAGAAGATGCCGCGCGGGTGGCCGCCAGCGCCGGTCCGGTGCCAGGACAGGATCCCGTTGGCCAGCAGCGCGCCACCGATGGTCATGCCCCGCGGCGCCTCGATGGGGGTGCCGTCGAAGCTGAACCGCACCGGACGAGGACCCAGCTGGTCAGGGTCCATCTGTCCTCCTAGCCTGCGGGCGCGGCTGTGGCCGGGACCGTAGCACAAACCGCCACCCCGGCCCCCTTGACGGGGTCGGCCCAGGCGCCTACTTTCCTAACTATGGTAGGTCTACCTAATCGCGATAGGAAATCCGAACGCCGTGAGGCAACGCGGCGGGAGATCCTGGCCGCCGCGTGGGAGGTAGCGCACGAGAGCGGTCTGATCAGCGTCACGCTGCGGGAGATCGCGGCCCGGATCGGCATGCGGCCACCGTCCTTGTACTCGCACTTCGCGTCCAAGAATGCGATCTACGACGCGATGTTCGCGCAGGCCTGGGACGAGTTCCACGCCGTGCTGGAGAAGGCGGTCCCGGCCTTTCCGGCTGATCCGCGCGGACGGTTGCTGGCGGGGGCCAGCACGTACTTCGACTTCGCCGTCAGCGACCTGGAGCGGCACCAGCTGATGGACATGCCGATGCTGCCGGACTTCACCCCCAGCGAGCAGGCCTTCCAATCCTCGCTCAAGTGCTACGGCCTCATGCGGTCGCTCATGGACGAGATCGGCGTTCACCGTCAGGCCGACCTCGACCTGTACACCGCCCTGATCGGCGGCCTGGTCAACCAGCAGCTGGCCAATGATCCGAACGGCGACCGCTGGCGGGCCCTGGTGCCCCGGACGGTCACCCTTTTCGCCGACGACCTCGGCCTGCCCCCCACCCCCCACGGAGGAAAAAATGAAACCTAGAGCCCCAGCCCTGGACCGCCGGACCGCGATGCGCCTGGCGGCCACTGAGTATGGACGCTGCGCCGAACTGCTCCAGTCCCTCGACCAGCAAGCCTGGGTGACCCCCACGGCCTGTCCAGACTGGGACGTCCGCCAGATGGCCGCGCACATGCTCGGCATGGTGGAGATGGCCGCTTCGATACGCGAAGGCCGTCGCCAGCAGCGCCTGGCCACGGTCAACGGGAACCTCGACGTCGACCGCATGACCGCACTGCAGGTCAGCGAGCGTGCGACCTGGTCCGGCCCGGCCATCGCCGATCGGTACGCGGCCCGGTCGGCCAAGGCGGTCCGGGGACGCCGGCTGACCCCGGGCTTCATCCGGCGCCGGACGATGATCGGCGGAGTGATCAACGGCGTGGAAGAGCCGTGGACCCTCGGCTACCTCATCGACGTCATCTTGACCCGCGACCCCTGGATGCACCGGCTCGACATCTGCGACGCCCTGAACCGGACGCCGCGGCTGACCGCCGATCACGACGGCATCATCGTGGCCGACGTGGTCAAGGAGTGGGCCGATCGGCACGGGAAGGACTTCACCCTGCACCTCACCGGGCCGGCCGGCGGGACCTGGACAGCCGGCTCCGGAGGTCCGCAACTCGAGCTCGACGCCGTCGCATTCTGCCGGGTGATTTCCAAGCGGCCGGGCCCAGCCGATTTCGCCGAGCTCATGAGCACCGAGGTGCCCTACTAGCGCGTCAGCGTCGTCCGCGCCCGCGGCCGCCGGTCACGCTCAGCCGGTGGCTGGTTCGGGCAGGCCCAGGGCGGCGGCGGCCAGGCCGACCTGGTGCATCGATTCGCGGACGGCCTGGGCGGCGACGCTGGCCTGGTCGGTGAGGCCGCTGATCTCGGTGATGGCGTGCTGGTCGGCGGCGGTGCGGGCGATCAGGTCCAGGTACCGGTCGTTCAGGTCCGATATCCGCAGCGCGTCTTCCAGGTCGTGGAACGCGGCGCAGGCCTTGACCACCTCGGCCGCGTAGCGTTCCAGCGCGCTGACCCGGGACTCGATGGCCTCGTGGGCCAGTTGCAGGGCGCGCCGCTGCGGCCCGAGGACCGAGTCGGTCAGCGGCCCGGCGCTGGCGGCCGCGTTGAACTCGTGCTCGGCCCGCAGGTCGGTGACGTCGCGCAGGGCGACCGCGATCTCCCATTCGTGCCAGCGCAGCGTGGCCTCGGTCAGGATGCTGGACGACTGCACCGTGTCATCGAGGACCGAGTCGAGGACCGAATCGAGGGCGGAGGCGATCGCGGTCTGGGCCCGGATCACCAGCTCACGGCTCACCCGGTCCAGGGCCGAGGGCGCCACGATCTCGTCGCGGTGGCGCAGCTGGTACAGCGGCTCGGCCAGGCCGACCGGGTCGGTGACCAGGTTGTTGCGGACCAGGCGGCGTTGCTTGCGCTCGGGCAGGTCCGGGTTGGTCACCGGCATGATGTCCCAGGATGGATCGCTGAGCATCAGCCGCCGACCGTCCCCCGGCTGAGGCCGGGGTGCCGAGAACTACGAACTACCAGCACACAGGCTCCCGAAGCGCACTACCGACGCCTAGTGTCGCATTTCGGCCGGGGAGCGGCCAGGGTCTGAGCCCCAGTAAGGCCAGCACGTCAGGCCGGCCGGTGCTGGCCGGGCGGGCGCTGCCCGATGACCAGGATCGGGCCGCCGGGGACGGTCGGTCGCTGGCCGATGTGCCCGAGGCCGAGGTCCCGCAGCCGGGCCGCCACGTCGTCCGCGGCCAGGGCGTTGCCGCCGTTCCGGGCCGCGTTCCACCGGGCCACCGCCGCCGCCAGCGGGCCGCCGGGCGGCGGATTCGTCCCCGCCACCAGCCACCCGCCGGGGGCGATGGCCGCCACGACGTGCGGCAGGGCCGCGTCCAGTGACGGCTCGGGGAGGAAGGGCGCGGGCAGCCAGACCAGGTCGTAGGCCGCTGGTTCGCGCAGGTCGGCGGCGTCCTGCTGGCGGAGTTCGACCCGCTCGGCCAGCGGCCCGGCCTGCCGCACTTGGGTCCGGGCCAGCTCGATGGCCCGGGCCAGGACGTCGATGCCGGTCACGTGGGAGTGCGGGAACTCCTGGGCCAGGGCCAGCGCCAGCGCGCCGACGCCGGTGCCGATGTCGAGGATGCGGCTGCCGGGGGCGGCCAGCCGGTCGGCCAGGCCGGGCAGGGCCGGGACCACGCGGGCAGCCAGCGCGTGGCCGGTGGCCGCGGACGCGTGTCCCTGGTCGAGCAGCACCTCGTCGGGCAGCTCGGACCAGCCCGGTGGGCCCTCGCCCCCCGCCACTTCCACGGCCTGGCGCAGCGAGCTGAGCCGGGCGGCGGCCATGTTCCCGGCCAGCGGTCCATCCAGCAGCGCCGGGCCGGGAACGGCGCCGTGGCCCGTGTCCCGGGCCAGCCCGGCCGCGGTCAGCACGGCGGCCCGGTCCGGGTCGGCGGTCAGCGCCTCGGCCAGCGAGCCGCCGGCGGCGTCGCGGTAGGTCGCGATCACCGCGGCCAGCGCCCAGGCCGCGTCGTCCAGCTGCGCCACCGGGTCGGCGGCCGCGGCATCGTCTGTCATCGTGTCTCCTCAGGCCGGCACGTCGGCCAGGCCGGGTTGCTCGGGCCCGTGCGGAATGTCGAACGACTCTTCCCCTGTGCGCAGCAGCCGCAGGACCACCCCGGCCACGTAGCCCGGGCTCTGGACCACCATGCCGGGCCGTGGCGAGGCGCCGAGCTTGAACATGCCGCCGCCGAACTCGGTGGCGGTGACCGAGGGGACCAGCAGCGACACGGCGATCCCATCGTCGGCCAGTTCCTCGCGCATCACCGCGGTCAGCATGTTGACCGCGTACTTGGTCGAGGCGTAAGCGCCCGTGCCCACCGCGACCCGGCGGGTGGTGCCGGAGCTGACGTTCACGATCCGGCCGAAGCCCTGCGCCCGCATGGCCGGCAGCACCGCCTGGGTCACCGCCAGCACGCTGACCACGTTGAGCTGCAGCGCCTGGCCGAACACGGTCAGGTCGGTCTGGTCCAGTGGTCCGTGCACGCTGACGCCGGCGTTGTTGACCAGGCCGTCGATCCGCTGGTGCCGGTCCAGGGTGGCGGCCACCAGGTCGTTGACCTGGGCCGGGTCGGTCACGTCGCTGGGCACGGCCAGCGCCCCGCCCAGTTCCTTGCTCAGCTCGGCCAGCCGGCCGGCCCGGCGAGCGGCCAGCACCGGGTGGGCCCCGGCCTCGTGCAGTTGCCGGGCCGTGGCCGCCCCGATACCGGACGAGGCACCGGTGACGATCACGGTCTTCCCGGCCAGGTCGATGAGAGCGGTCATGAGCCCAGCTATACCAGCCCGGCCGCGGCCAAAACCGGGCGGCCGGCTCAGGGGACCAGCCAGGCCACCGGGTGCGACAGGCCGGCTCCGTCCTTCAGGTTGGCCACGACCAGGCCGGACGGCGTCACCGTGACCACGCTGGCCACGGTGTCGCCGGACGGGACGGCCAGCGGGATGACCCGGCCCTGGCGCCAGGCCCACAGGTCCTGGCCGCCCGCGGTGAGCTGGCCGCGGACGACGGCGAAGGTCGCCGACTGCAGGGCCACCACGGTGGTGGACAGCTCGCCCGGCCGCAGCGGGAGCTGGTCCGGCTCGCTGCCGCGCCAGATGGTGGCCTGGGAGAGAATCTCGCCGGGCAGTTGCAGGGTCCCGCCCACCGAACCGTCGGCGGCCACCGTGTCCCTGCCGTTGCAGGCCACGCTGCCGCCCCCGCCCCGCAGGTCCAGCGGCACCTCGGTGCCGGGGACGCCGCCCCGGTGGACCTGGGCGATCTCCCGGAAGTTGCCGCCCACGTCGCTGATGCCGCTGTAGGCGACGCTGCCGTCGGACAGGATGTCCGACACGCAGTCCGGGTACCCGAGCGCGATGCTGAACACGGGCAGCGACTTCAGCTGGCCGTCCCGCCAGACCGCCGGCGTGCTGGTGGTGCCTTCGCCCACCCCGTCGATCAGCGTGAGCAGCGCGGTGTGCCGGTCCGCGATCGAGATGACGGTGTTCAGCCGGGCCCCGGTGTCGATGGGGGTGCGGGTGCCGTCGCGGGCCACCAGTTCGGCGTTGGCGGCGATGGACCGGTAGCCGGGCAGGTCGGTCTGCACACCCCAGGTGCCGTCGGGCCCGACCGCGGTCACCCGGCTGTCGGTGGCGCCGATGACGGTGCCGTGGCCTCCGGTGGCGGGCCAGCGCACGGCCACGTCGTCGTCGGCGAGGCCGTCGGTGTCCCAGGACCCGCCCACCTCGGCCAGGCCGGTCAGGCCCACCCCCTGGCCGAAGCTGGTGCCCGCGGGCTGCGGCAGCGGCTGGCGCAGCCAGTGGCCGGGTCCGGTCGGCAGCCAGCGCTGAGCGGTGCTGTCCCCCTGGTCGCTGCCGTCCGGCAGCGTCCGCAGGATCGACGTGGTCCCGGACATCGCTCCCCACGGGGTCACCGCCGTGACCGACGTGGACACCGCCGTCCCGGCCGCGGACCCGGGTGCGGGCAGCCAGATCAGCCGCACGCTGGCGGGGCCGGCCGAGGTCGCGGCCCCCGCCGAGGTGGCGGAAAGCAGGCCTGCGCCGAGCACCGTGGCGGCGATCGTCGCCAGCCCGGCCCGGACTCGGTGTCGCGTGACCAGCGGCATATGGACCTCCCAGGCGAGGCGATCGGCAAGCGGATCGAACTTTATGGAAACCTTTCCATCGAACTCCGTCAAGATTTTTCTTACTCGCGAGTAGGCGGCGCTGGCCTTTTCGCGCCGTACCGGCCGGGGAGCCCGGAAAGCCCGCGGAACGCGGAAAGCCGCGGCGCCCGGAAAATACGTGGCCGGAAAATACGTGGCCCGGCGGTTCGCCCGCTGTCTACGGTGAGCGGTTGTGAAAGACCAGCCGGAGGGGGTCGCCGAGCCCGAGTTGCGGCTCGCCCTCGAACAGGGCTGGGACCTGCGCCCGGACGAGCTGAGCTATGCGCCAGTCGGGGCCGGCAGCTACCACTGGACGGCCCGCGACCCCGCCCCCGCCGACGGCGGCGACCGCTGGTTCGTGGCCGTCGACG
>DATDIH010000165.1:0-6129 GCA_036521155.1 Streptosporangiaceae bacterium | reverse complement strand
ACCGACGTGGACAGCCGGGTGGTGCCCACGTTGTCGTACGGGTTCATCGACGCGATGACCCGGAACGTGGGCTTGGCGGTGACCGTGCCCGCCCGGGGCACCGCCACCTGCCGCTCGGCCATCGCGGTGAGCAGCGTGTTCAGCGTGTCCTCGGGGGCCCGGTTGAACTCCTCGATGTACAGGAAGCCGCCCTCGCGCATGGCCTCCAGCAGCGGGCCGTCCACGAAGTTGTCCTGGCTGTAGTCCTCGCGCAGCACCCGGGCCGGGTTGTGGTGCCCGACCAGCTTGGCCGGGGTGAGGTCCGCGTTGCCCTCGACGAACACGAACGGGATGCCCCACTCGGCGGTGATCGCCCGCAGCAGCGTGCTCTTGCTGGTGCCGGGCGGTCCCTCCAGGATGATGTCGCGGCCGGCGGCGACCGCCGCGAGCGTGAGGGTCAGCTCACGCTCGCGGCCCACCAGGCGCGCCGCCACCCGCTGATAGGTGCGCGCCAGGTCCGCGGTACTCGTTTCCTCTGTCACTGTTCCCCTGGTATCTGCTGTGCTGCCGTCTGGGCAGCGGTCAGGTCGTAGGCGGTCACTTGATGAGCGATCCCGCATCGATGGGCAGCGTCACCCCGGTCACGTACCGGGACTCGTCCGAGGCCAGCCACAGTACGGCGTTGGAGATGTCGACCGGCTCGACCCACGGGATGGGCAGCGCGTTCAGCTCCTGGAACCGGCTGCCCAGCACTTCCCTGGTGCGCTGGTCCACCGGCAGGTCCGCGCCGAACAGCTCGTAGGTCGCCGAGTTCTGGATCATGTCAGTATCCACGCTCGTCGGGTGGACGCTGTTGACCCGGATCATGTCCGGGGCCAGTTCCAGCGCCAGCGTGCGCATCAGGCCCACGACGCCGTGCTTGGCCGCCGTGTAGTGCCCGATGTGCGGGATGGCCATCAGCCCCGCGGTGGAGCTGGTCAGGATCATCGACCCGCCACCCGCCGCGCGCAGGTGCGGGATGGCCGCCTTGGCCGCGTGCCACACGCCGGTAAGGTTCACGTCGATCATGTCCTGCCAGTGCGTCTCGTCGAGCTCCTCAAGGCTCCCGAAACTGAAGATGCCCGCATTCGCGGACACGATGTCCAGGTGCCCGAGCTGCGCCACGCCGTCGTCCAGCGCCGCCTTGACTGCGCCGAAGTCGCGGACGTCGGCCTGGGTGGCCACGATCCGGCGGTCCAGCGCCTCGACTTCCTTGACCGTCTCGGCCAGGTCGTCCGGGGTCGCCATCGCGTAGGGCACGGTGTCGATCTGCCCGGCCAGGTCGACCGCGATGATGTCCGCGCCCTCCTCGGCCAGCCGGATCGCGTGACTGCGGCCCTGGCCGCGGGCCGCGCCGGTGACGAAGGCGACCTTGCCCTCTACTCGTCCTGCCATGTGCTTTGCTCTCCTTTGCTCGGCTTGTTCGCTCTGCTTGCTTCTTGCTGTTATCAGTGGTGGTCAGTGCTGCCGCTTCTTGCTGTATCAGCGGCGCTACTTCTTGTTGGTGAAGCCGGCGCTCGCGGGCAGGCGCCGGCACCGGTGCGGCAGCACCGGTGAGCGCGGGGAGCGGGATCAGCCTCGGCCCGGACGGAGGGCCTCGGCCGCTAGCGAGGGCTGACTAACGGGGCGCCGAGGGCGAGACCGGCCAGGGGGTTCTCGTCGCAGGCACGGTCCGGCGGGCGCCGGCCAATGGTGACGGGCACCGGGCTGTTGGCGCGGGGGCCGCGGGCCGGGCTGGTGCGGTGCGAATGGTCGCCGGACGGGCGCGGGGCCGGGGCGCGCCCGGCGGCCGCGGCCGCGGCGGCCAGGGCCTGCTCGCCGTGGCCCTTGACGCACTCGGGGTCCGGGCCGTCCAGGGGCAGGCCGGTGAAGAACTTGGCCGCCATGCAGCCGCCCCGGCAGGCGTCATAGGCCGAGCACGAGGTGCAGGCCCCGCCGCCCTGGGGCTGGCGCAGCTCGGTGAACAGCTCCGAGGTCCGCCACACCCCGGCGAACCCGCCGGGCTCGCGGACGTTGCCGGCCAGGAAGTTGTCGTGGATGGCGAACGGGCAGGCGTACACGTCACCCACCGGGTCGATCAGGCACACCACCCGGCCCGCCCCGCACAGGTTGAGCCCGGGCAGCGCACTGCCGTAGGCGGCCAGGTGGAAGAACGAGTCGCCGGTCAGCACCTGCTCGCCCCGGGCGACCAGCCAGTCGTACAGCTCCCGCTGCTGCCCGGCGGTGGGGTGCAGTTCGTCCCACACGTCGGCGCCGCGGCCGGACGGGCGCAGCCGGGTCAGCCGCAGCTGCGCGCCGTACCGGTCGGCGATGGCCTTGAACTCATCCAGCTGGCCGATGTTCTGCCGGGTGCAGACGACCGAGATCTTGAATCCGGCGAAACCCGCCTCGGCCAGATTGGCCATGGCCGTCAGCGCGGTGGCGTACGAGCCTGGACCGCGCACGGCGTCGTTGATCCCGGCGGTGGCACCGTCCAGGGAGATCTGGACGTCCACGTAGTCGCTGGCCGCCAGCTGCCGGGCCACGTCCGGGGTGATCTTGACCCCGTTGGTGGAGAACTTGACCCCGACGTGGTGGCCGGTGGCGTACTCGACCAGCTCCCAGAAGTCGGGCCGGACCGTGGGCTCGCCCCCGCCGATGTTCACGTAGAACACCTGCATGCGCTCGAGCTCGTCGATGACGGCCTTACACTCCGCGGTGCTCAGCTCGCGCGGGTCCCGCCGGCCGGAACTGGACAGGCAGTGCCGGCAGGACAGATTGCAGGCGTAGGTCAGCTCCCAGGTCAGGCAGATCGGCGCATCCAGGCCGAACTGGAACTGCTCAACCAGGGGCAGTGTCGTCCCGGCCGGGGCTGGCCTACTGGAGGTCTTAGTAGACACCGCACATGCCGTCGATCGAGACCTCCTCGATCAGCAGTTCTTCGGCGCGCGGTTCCGCGTCCGGAGCAGTGTCGGTATCGCGCTCCGGGGCGGTGGTGCGGGCTTCGGCGTCCTTGACGGTCTCGCTCATACCTGCTCCTAGCTGCGAATACGGTGCCGAGCGAGCTTCGCGGAACCTTTTCGACACCGGGTGACGAATGTTTTTTAATCTTACGTCACACGGTGACGCAATCAAGGGGCGGGGCTACCATTTGAGGGAATTCATGGATGATCTTCAGCCCGCACCAGACGCAGCCGCCCGCCGTGGCCGGCCTCCGGGCACCAGCCGGCGGACGCTGGCCTTGATCGCGCTCCGGTTGTTCACCGAGCAGGGCTTCGAGGAGACCACGATCGAGCAGATCGCGGCCGAAGCCGGGGTGAGCCGGCGCACCTTTTTCCGGTACTTCGACTCCAAGGCCAGCGCGCTCTGGGGCGAGTTCGATTCCGAGGTCGACGTGATCCGCGCCGCCCTGGCCAAGGTGCCGGACCAGGTGCCGATGATGGACGCAATCCGGCAGGCGGTGGTGGCGGCCAACCACTACCGGGCCGAGGACGTGCCCGAACTGCGGATCCGGATGAACCTGATCGGGTCGGTACCGGCGCTGGCCTCCAGCGCCACCGTCCACTACGACGCCTGGGAACGGGTGGTCAGCGAGTTCGTCGGGGCCCGGACCAGGCAGCCGCCGTGGTCGCTGTACCCGCTGGTGGTGGGGCGTTCCACGCTGGCCGCGTGCCGGGCCGCCTACGACCGCTGGAGCGCACGGGCCGATGCGGACCTGACCGTGTACCTGGACGCCGCCCTGACCGCGCTGGCCAGCGGCTTCGCCACGGACGGGCCGGAGTTCGCCGAGCCCAGCCCGGACGGCCGGGCGACCGCCGCCGAGGGCGCGGTTACACCGCCTCGGTGATGTCGGTCAGCAGGGCCTGGGCCGCGGCCGGCAGCCGGCGGGACTGAGCCACCGCGAGGGAGATGTTCCAGGTCAGGTCGGCCCCGGTCACGGTCAGCAGGTTGACGCCGGACTGCGCGGCCAGTTCCCGGGCCGACGAGGCGGGCAGCAGCGCGACCCCGAGGCCGGTGCGGACCATGGCCACCGTGGTCTGGTAGTCGGTGACCTCGAACCGGACCGTCCGCTGCAGGCCGCGGGCGGCGAACGCGCGGTCGGCCACGGCCCGGTTGCCCCAGCCCGGCGGCGCCTCGATGAACGGGATCTCGGCCGCCTCGGCCAGGTCGATGCTGGTGCGCTCCGCGTAACGCCCACCGGGCGGCGCCAGCAGGAGCAGGTACTCGGAGGCGAGCAGCCGGGCGGTAATGCCGGGCGGCGGCGGGCCCGCCAGCGCGACCAGGGCCAGGTCCAGCGCGCCCTCGCGCAGGTCCCGCAGGTGGGCCGCGGTGCCCTCGGCGGCCTGCCGGGCCTGCACCACCACGTCCGGGTGAGCCGCCGAGAACCGGCCGAGCACGGCGGCTATGTCGAGCGGCCCGGTCGACAGCATCATGCCCAGCGTCACCGAACCGCGCAGGCCGCCCCGTACCGCGGCCACCGCGTCCCGCGCGCCCTGGGCGGTGGCCAGGGTGGCCCGGGCCTCCGGGAGCAGCGCCGAGCCCGCGTCGGTCAGCGCCACCCGGCGCCGGGTGCGTTCGAACAGCGGGGCGTTCAGCTCGCGTTCCAGCCGGGTGATGGCGGCGGACACGGCCGACTGGACCACGTGCGCCCGGCGCGCGCCGCGGGTGAAGCTCAATTCTTCGGCCACCGCGACGAAGTACTCCAGCTGATGGAGTTCCACCTGATCATTATCGCCGTTCGGTCTCATTCTTATCATCAAAAACGATCAACATATTGAAATGATTCGTGACTGGCGATCAGTTGACGCTGGTGTGCAGAGAACACCGTCGCCAGGAGGCGTGATGACGTCGTTGACCCGTTCCGGCCGGCCGGTCCCCCGGGCCGCCGGCCCCGCGGAACCTCAGCCTGGGACGGCTCCGGGGCCGGGGGCGCCGCCGTCGGCGCGGCGGCACCGGGCCGGATTCTGGCTGGTGGCCTACGCGTTCGCGGTGACCATGGCGTTCTCGGCCATCCCCACGCCTCTGTACGTGCTGTACCAGGCGCGCGACGGGTTCGGCTCGCTCACGCTGACCGTGATCTTCGCGGTGTACGCGGCCGGGGTGGCGGTCAGCCTGCTGCTGGCCGGGCACCTGTCCGACTGGGCCGGGCGGCGCCGGATGCTGGCCGCCGCCATCGCGGTCAACCTGGTCTCCGGGGTGCTGTTCCTGACCTGGCTGTCCGTGCCGGGCCTGCTGGTGGCCCGGTTCGTGTCCGGGATCAGTATCGGCCTGCTGACCGCGACCGCCACCGCCCATCTCACCGAACTGCACCGGGCCGGCCGGGCTGGGGGGCCGGCGCGATCTGCGGGTGCGGGGTCGGCGGACGCGGTGGCCATCGCGGCCAACCTGGGCGGGATCGGGCTCGGCCCGCTGCTGGCTGGCCTGCTGGCTCAGTACGCGCCGGACCCGCTGCACCTGCCGTACTGGGTAGCCGAAGGCCTGCTGGTGGTGGGCCTGCTGATCCTGGCCATGGTCCCGGAGACCGTGACCAGGCCCAAGCCGCGTCCCGCCTACCGGCCGCAGCGGGTCAGCGTCCCGGCCGCCAGCCGCCCGGCGTTCTTCGCCGCGGGCGCCGCCGGTGGCGTGGTGTTCGCGGTGTTCGGCCTGTTCAACTCGCTGGCCCCCAGCTTCCTGGCCGGACCCCTGCACCAGCACTCGCACGCGCTGGCCGGGATCGCGGCGTTCATCGTCTTCGGCGCGGCCGCGGTGAGCCAGATCGCGCTGGCCCGGGCCGCGCAGGGCCGGCTGCTCCGCCTGGGGATCGCCCTGCTGGTCGCGGGCATCGTCGCCGTCACCGTCGCGGTCTGGGTCACCAGCCTGCCGCTGCTGCTCATCGGCGGCGTCCTGGCCGGCGCCGGCGGCGGCGCCACCTTCAAGGGGGCGGTGTCCACGGTCATCGCCATTGCCCCGCCCCAGGCCCGCGGCGAGTCCCTGGCCGGCTTCTTCCTGGCCGCCTACGTCGGCCTGGCCGCACCGGTGGTCGGGCTCGGGGTGGCCACCCAGTACCTATCCGCGCCCGACGCCCTGCTGATCTTCGCGGCCGTCCTGCTGGCCGCCCTGGCCGCCGTCAGCCGCCGCCTCCTCCGCGCCTGA
>DATDIH010000164.1:0-2709 GCA_036521155.1 Streptosporangiaceae bacterium | reverse complement strand
GCTGCCGATGATCACGGCGTTGTTGTTGGCGTCCTCGTCCTGCGGGCTGCCGGTCAGGGCCTTGACCTGGAAGACCAGCCCGACGAACCGCTTGCCTGCGTCCGGCACCGTGAACTGGTTCTCGCCCTTGGCCGGGTCGATCACCTTGGCCAGGGTCACCCGGTAGAGGTTCCCGCTGCCGTCCTTGAGCTCGAAGGACGAGCCGATCTGGCCCGGTGGTTCCTGGTGCCCGGCGGACGCGCTGGTGCCCGAGGGGAACGGCGTGACCGAGACCGAGACGTTCTCGTGGTTCTTGCCGAGGTTCCCGACCACGACGCCGACGACGATGATCACGGCCAGCGCGATGATCGCGCCGAGGAACCTGGGCCTGAGCCTGCGCCTGAACCGAGGCGGGCGTGGGCCGTAGCCATACGTGTAGCCGGGGCCGGGATAAGGCGGCTGGCCCGCGGGCGGCCAGGACGGCGGCGGAGGCGGAGACTGGCCCGGCGGAGGCGGAGACTGGCCCGGCGTGGGCCAGGACGGCTGCTCCTGGCCCGGCCCGCCGGACGGCCACACCGACGGCTGGCCCCCAGACGGCTGGCCCCCAGACGGCTGGCCCCCGGACGGCTGGCCTGCGGATGGCCAGGCGGGTGGCTGCCCCTGGCCCGGCGCGCCGGACGGCCAGGCGGGCGGCTGGTCCGCGGAGGGCCACGGCGACGGATGATCGCCCTGATCCGACGGCTGGCCCTGGCCCCCTGGCGGCGGCTGGCTCACGGTGTCCCCTCCAACGCGGCGCGCATGGCCGCGCTCCCCCGGCAGGGGACGCGCCGAAGGCCGCTACGGTGCACGGTAATGCATTCGCCGGCATCCCGCAGGGGTGCATACTGACCTCGGCCTTGAGATTGTGAGAGCGTCTGACCATGGATGCTGCCGCTGTGAACGTGGCCGGCGACGAGGGCTCGCCGGGGCGAGCCGGCTACCGGCGATCGGCGGGATCGCCACGGGGCGAGGCCAGGCGCCGGGAACTGCTGGACCGGGTGACCGACGACCTCGCGGTCAACGGCCTGGTGGACTTCTCACTCCGGCGGGCGGCGCGGGCCGCCAGTACCACGCACAAGGTGCTGCTCTACCACTTCGACGGGGCCGAGGACCTGCTCGCGCAGGCCATCTTCCAGCTACGCGAGCGGCGCATCGGCAACGCGCTGGCCGCCATCGCCGCGGGACCGGAGGGGCAGACGCTGGCGCAGCGGGTCCGCGCCGTCTGGCCCGCCCTGCTGGGCGAGGAATCCCGGGTGCTCGATCAGGCCATCGGGCTGATGATGTACGACCCGGTGCGCTACGCCGAACTCGGCCGGGGGGCATCGCAGCAGTACCTGCCGTCGCTGCTGTCGATCTGCCCGCCGCAGTGGCCTGATCAGCGCAAGCTCGAGGTCGCCGAGATGATCCTCGCCACCCTGCGCGGCTTCCTCATCGACTGGCTGACCAGCGGGAACACCACCGGGATTGAGGCCGGATTCAAGGCCCTAGCCCGTGCATTGGACCGCGAGGAGGCCGCCGGGGCCTAATCGGATAGACATTTTGCGAACCGCGTGGTTCACTTCTGCTGAGAACGAATTCTGGACGTCGATACGGGGGTATCCATGGAACGGCAGAAGATCAGGTTCGCGAGCGGAGACACCGAGTGCGCGGCCTGGCACTACCCCGGGACCAACGGCGGCTGTGTGGTCATGACCGGCGGGTTCGCAGTGACCAAGGAGCCGGGAACCGACCTGTTCGCCAGGCGGTTCGCCGACGCCGGGTTCACCGTCCTGGCCTTTGACCACCGCCACCTGGGCGAGAGCGGCGGGCAGCCGCGCCAGGTGCAGCGCGTCGGCGAGCAGCTCGCCGACTGGCGGGCCGCGATCGGCTGCGCCCGGGCGCTGCCCGAGGTCGACCCGGCCAGGATCGCGATCTGGAGCTTTTCCTCCTCGGCAGGCCACGTGTTCCGCATAGCCGCGGGCGATGCAGGCCTGGCCGCGGCGATCGCTCAGACGCCATACGCCGACGGGCCGGCCGCGTCGCGCAACGCGGCGCGGTACCAGAAGCCGGCCGCCATGCTTCGCTTCGCCGGCCTGGGCATCGCCGACGCCGTCGGCGCCCTGGCCGGCCGTCCGCCGAGGCTGGTGCGGCTCGCCGGGCCGCCGGGAACCGTCGCGATGCTCACCACGCCGGATAGCCAGGATGGCAGCAGGGCGCTCGATCCGGACGGCAGGTACCGGGACTGGCGGCAGGAGGTCGCCGCCCGTTCGGCCCTCCGCCTTTCTTTCTACCGGCCAGGACGGTACGCGAGCCGGGTGCGGTACCCGCTGCTGGTCCTGGTCTGTGACCAGGACCAGTCGGTCCTGGCCGGGCCCGCCGTCCGCGCGGCCGGCCGGGCGCCGCGGGCCGAGCTGGTCCGGATGCCAGGCGGGCACTACGAGCCGTTCCTGGACGGCCACGAGCGGGCCGTCGAGGCCGAACTGTCCTTCCTGCGCCGGCACCTGCTCGGCGAATCGGCGGGCGGCCAGCCGGCCGCGATTCCGGCTGCGGCTGCGGCTGCGGAGTCTGCCGGACGGCCGGCGTGAACGAGATCGAGCTGTCCGCCGGGACGATCGAGTACCAGGACACCGGCGGCGACGGGCCGGTGCTCGTGCTGCTGCACGGGCTGATGATGGACGGCTCGCTGTGGGACGAGGTGATCGCCGGCCTGTC
>DATDIH010000163.1:0-11592 GCA_036521155.1 Streptosporangiaceae bacterium | reverse complement strand
TCCGCGGCCGGGGCGCCGGGCAGCGGCGCCGGCGGCTGCGGCGGCTGGTAGGGCGGCTCGGCGCCGGGGAACGGCGCGGGCGGGAACGGCGATCGCGGCGCCTGGTAGTCCGACTCGCTGTCATTCGGCGTGAACGATGGCTCCGGCGGCTCGTAGGACTCGTTCGGCGTGAAGGACGGAGCCCCGGTCCCGGCCGGGGCCCCGTTACCGGCGGGTGCCGGACGGTCGTACGGCCAGGGCAGGCCGGTCTCGGACGGGCCGTCGCTGACCGTGCCGAACGGCGGCGCCTCCTGCGAGCTGCTGAATTCCTGCGGGCTGCCGAAGTCCTGCGCGCCACTGGCGTCCTGGCCACCGGGCGCGGACTGCTCCGCGTTCGGGGTCAGCCAGCCGAAGCCCGCTCTGTCGCCCGTCCCGAGGTCGGCCCCATTGCCCGCCCCGTTCCCGCCGCCGTTGCCCGCGGCCGAGTACGGGTCGCCGCCGAAGCCCGGGCTGGTGTAGGACTCGAACGGGTCGGCCGGGCCGTTCGGGCCGGCCAGGGTGGCGCCGTTCGGAGCCGCACTGGGCCCGGTCCCGTTGCCCTGGGGCAGCGCACCCCAGGCCGGCCCGCCGGTGAGCTGGGCGGGCGGGGGCGGCTCGGCGCCCGGGAAGGACGCCGCCGGGCCCGATGCCCCGGCGGGCAGGCCCTCCATGAAGCCGTCGTCGGTGCCGACCAGCGCGTTCGGGATCAGCGCGATGGCGGTGGTGCCGCCGTACGGCGACGGGCGCAGGGTGACCCGGATGCCGTGCCGCTTGGCCAGCTGGCCGACCACGAACAGGCCCAGCTGCTCGCTGTTGAACACGTCGAACTCGGGCGGCTCCTCCAGCCGGTGGTTGAGCTCGGCGTACCGCGTCTCGCCCATGCCCAGGCCGCGGTCCTCGATCTCGACCGCGAAGCCGCTGGCCGCCATGTCGCCGGACACCCGCACCGGGGTGTAGGGCGGGGACAGCGTGGTGGCGTTCTCGATCAGCTCGGCCAGCAGGTGGATGACGTCGGCCACGGCCGGCCCGGTCAGCGCGGCCTGCGACGGCGTGGTCACCGTGACCCGGGAGTAGTCTTCGACCTCGGCCGCGGCGGCCCGCAGCACGTCGATCATGCGGACCGGGTGCACCCAGCCCCGGCCGGGGGCGGCCCCGGACAAGATGATCAGACCTTCGGAGTGGCGCCGCATCCTGGTCGTCAGGTGGTCGAGCCGGAACAGGTCCTCGAGCTGCTCCGGGTCGGTGGTGCGCCGCTCCATGCCGTCCAGCACGGTCAGCTCGCGGTGCAGCAGCGACTGGTTGCGGCGGGCCAGGTTGCGGAACACGTCGTTGACCCCACGGCGCATCCGGGCCTCGCCGACGGCCGCTTCCACCGCGGTGTGCCGGGCCGCGTCGAACGCCCGGCCGACCCGGCCGATCTCGTCCCGGCCCAGGTCCGAGGCGATGCTGGCCATCTGGTCGACGGGCACGTCCTCGCCGCGCCGGAGCCGGGCCACCACGTCCGGCAGCTCCTGGTTGGCCAGCGTCTCCACCGAGCCCTGCAGCCGGTCGAGGCGGCGGACGATCCTGCGGCCGATCAGCCCCGACAGCACGACGGACAGGATCAGGCCGAGCAGGCCCAGGCCGCCGGACAGCGCCACCCGCCGCCAGGCCGCGTTGGTGACCTTGTGGTCCTGCGCGACCTCGAACTCCGAAGCCTGGACCCCGGCGTTGAACATGCCGGCCGTCATGGCCTTGATCGCCGGATCCCACTGAGCCGCCTGGAATGGCGGGAACGGCGTGGTGTCGGCGCCCACCGCGGCCTCGAGATTGCCCATGGCGGTCTGCACGCTGGCGGGGGCGTACTTGTTCATGGCCGCGTCGAACACGGACAGGTTGGCCGGCTGGAGCCGGGTGACGGTGGCCTGCCAGAGGGCCTGGCGGGCGCCGGCCAGCTCGGTGACCTGGACCCGGGTGGCCGTGGGCAGCTGGCGTGCCGCCAGCGCCGCGGACATCAGCGAGTCCTCCTGTTCCAGCGCTTCCCGCGACTCCGTGCTGTTGATCACGGCCAGGGACTGGGTGGCGGCCTGGGCGTTGGTCAGGCTGGCGTTCTCCTTGACGAAGAGGCTCAGCTCCTCGGTCAGGATGTTGCTGAACGCCCCGAACACCGTGGTGGGCTGGATGGCCCGGGCGGTGATGGCCGGGCGGATCCTGCTCAGGCCCTGGATGCTGCTGAGCATCTGATGGATGACGGTCAGCTCGGCCGAGGTGGCCGCGTCCGTGGTTGCCGCGCCGGTCATCTTGGCCTGGAACGAGGGGAAGGCCTGGGTGGTTGCGTTCTGCGCCGCGGCCAGCTGAGCCTTGCTGGCGGCGGTCGGAGCGGCCAGATAGACCATCGACGCCTTGCGCTCGTTCTGGATGTTGATGTTGAACTGCGCGGCGGGAACTGAGGTCGCGTTGATCAGATTGGGGGCCCGGTCCAGGTTGATGGCGTCCCCGACCGTGGTGTACAGCACGAAGCCGTAGAGGCCGATGACCGTCAGCAGGGGGACGGCGACGAGAAGGTAGAGGGGACGGCGAATGGACGGTCCACGCCGTCGATCAGCGCCCTGACCGTTGGTGTTAGGCATCCTTACCCTTGGCGAGAGGCGTGCGAACCTGAGCTCCGGGGCCGCCAGCAGGGGCAGGACCGGGGTCACAGGAGGTCCGCTTAAAGTATCGAAATGGGGTGTTACCCGTACACAAATTGGCCAACAAATACGTTATAGGGGGCAAAAAGAGCTAACGGTATCGGGTTGGCTCGGGGCAGTAGTCACTGGCCCCCGCAATGTCCCGGCAGCCCCTTCGGCATAAGGCGGGCACGGCGCGATCGCGCGCGAGTTGCCGCGCGAGATGTCGGGCCCAGCGCCTACGCTGGTGGAGTGACCGCAACGGCTGCTGAATCTCTCCTGGACGGGCTGAATCCGCAACAGCGCGCGGCCGTGATCCACGCCGGCAGCCCGCTGCTGATCGTGGCCGGGGCCGGCTCGGGCAAGACCCGGGTGCTGACCCACCGGATCGCCTACCTGCTGGCCGAGCGCGACGTGCTGCCCAGCGAGATCCTGGCCATCACCTTTACCAACAAGGCGGCCGGGGAAATGGCATCCCGGGTGGCTCAGCTGGTCGGCGCGCGGGCCCGGGCGATGTGGGTGATGACCTTTCACTCCGCCTGCGTGCGCATTCTCCGCCGGGAGGCCAAGCGGCTCGGCTACCCGTCCTCGTTCTCCATCTACGACCAGGCCGACTCGCAGCGGCTGATGGCCCTGGTCTGCCGGGAGCTGGAGCTGGACGCGCGCCAGTTCCCGCCCAAGGCGCTGCACGGTCAGGTGTCCAACCTGAAGAACGAGCTCGTCGACTACGAGACGTTCGCGTCCCGGGCCCAGACCGCCCGGGAAAAGGGGCTGGCCGAGGCGTACGGCGAGTACCAGCGGCGGCTGACCGCGGCCGGCGCGATGGACTTCGACGACCTCATCATGAACACGGTGTTCCTGTTCCAGGGCTTCCCCGAGGTCGCGGCCGAGTACCGGCACCGGTTCCGGCACGTCATGGTGGACGAGTACCAGGACACCAACCACGCCCAGTACGTGCTGGTCCGCGAGCTGGTCGGCGCGCACGCCGAGGACAAGTCCGAGCTGTGTGTGGTCGGCGACGCCGACCAGTCGATCTACGCCTTCCGCGGCGCCACCATCCGCAACATCGTGGAGTTCGAGCAGGACTTCCCGGACGCCCGGGTCATCGTGCTGGAGCAGAACTACCGCTCCAGCCAGAACATCCTGTCCGCGGCCAACGCGGTGGTCTCCCGCAACGCCAGCCGTAAGCCCAAGAACCTGTGGTCCGACCAGGGCGCTGGCCCGCTGATCACCGGGTACGTGGCCGACAGCGAGCACGACGAGGCCGCGTTCGTGGCCGAGGAGGTGGACCGGCTCACCGACGCGGGTGAGGCCACCCCCGGCGACGTGGCCGTCTTCTACCGGACCAACGCTCAGTCCCGGGTGTTCGAGGAAGTGTTCATCCGGGTCGGCCTGCCCTACAAGGTGATCGGCGGCGTCCGGTTCTACGAGCGCCGTGAGGTCCGCGACCTGCTGGCCTACCTGCGGCTGATCGCCAACCCGGCCGACGAGGTGTCGCTGCGCCGGATCCTCAACGTGCCCAAGCGCGGCATCGGCGACCGGGCCGAGGACTACGTGGCGGCGTTCGCCCAGCGGGAGCGGAAGACCTTCGCCGAGGCCCTGGGCCAGCCGGACGAGGTGCCCGGCCTGGCCGGCCGGTCGGCCCAGGCCATCAGCCGGTTCAACGCCCTCATCGACGGGCTGCGCGAGCTGGCCGCCGACGCCCCGGTGGCCGAGGTGGCCGAGGCCGTGCTGGACCGCAGCGGCTATCAGTCCGCGCTGGAGGAGTCGGCCGACCTGCAGGACGCGAGCCGGGTCGAGAACCTGGCCGAACTGGTCTCGGTGGCCCGCGAGTTCGACGGCCAGCACCCGGACGGGACGCTGGCCGACTTCCTGGAGCAGGTGTCGCTGGTGGCCGACGCCGACCAGATCCCGGACGGCGAGCAGCGCGGCGGCCTGGTCACGCTGATGACCCTGCACACGGCCAAGGGCCTGGAGTTCCCGGTGGTGTTCCTCACCGGCATGGAAGAAGACGTCTTCCCGCACCAGCGCTCGGCCACCGACGAGAAGGAGCTCGAGGAGGAACGGCGGCTGGCCTACGTGGGGATCACCCGGGCCATGCGGCGGCTGTACCTGACCCGGGCCATCGCCCGGATGTGGTGGGGCAAGCCGTCGTTCCACCGCCAGTCCCGGTTCCTGGGCGAGATCCCGGAGCCGCTGCTGGAGTGGCGCCGGGACGAGCGCACGGCGACCCCGCCGGCCATGGAGCGGGCCGCCCAGCGGCCGGGGGTGGCCTCGCCCGGCAACCGGAACGTGCCCGCGCTGTCCCCCGGGGACCTGGTCACGCACGACAAATTCGGGCTGGGCACGGTGGTGTCCGTGGACGGAGTCGGCGACCGCGCCGAGGCCAAGATCGATTTTGGCTCGGAGTATGGGGTAAAACACCTGGTACTGCGGTACGCCCCGCTGGAAAAGATCTAACCGCCGCGGCAGCGGCTAAGGCTGCCCCGCCGCGGCAGCGGCTGAGCCAATACTGGGAGGCCCGATGGGCAGCATCCGGGTTGTGATCGCCAAGCCCGGCCTGGACGGTCACGACCGCGGGGCCAAGGTGGTGGCCCGGGCGCTGCGGGACGCGGGGGTCGAGGTCATCTACACCGGCCTGCACCAGACCCCGGAGCAGATCGTGGCCACCGCCATCCAGGAGGACGCGGACGCCATCGGCCTGTCCGTCCTGTCCGGCGCGCACATGACCCTGTTCGCCCGGGTGCTGGACCTGCTCCGGGAGCAGGACGCGACCGACATCACCGTGTTCGGCGGCGGGATCATCCCGGAGGCGGACATCACCCAGCTGACCGAGCTGGGCGTGGCCCGGGTGTTCACCCCGGGCGCGCCCACCCGGGCCATCGTGGACTGGGTCGAGGGCGAGCTGGCCCCGGCGGCCGCCCGCCGATCCTGACTAGCGCAGTGCTGAGAGCCACCTCACAACGTCGCTGCGCGACCGGCCAGCACGGCCGGTGGTGAACCGGACTAGGCTGGCCGGGGCGGGTCGCGGATGGTACCCGCCGCGGACCCCGAGCGAAAGACCGAGGACGGTCAGACGTGGATCTGTTCGAGCATCAGGCGAAGGAGCTCTTCGCTGAATACGGCGTTCCCGTGCCGAGCGGGAAGGTGGCGCACACTCCTGAGGAGGCGCGCGAGATCGCGGCCGAGTTCGCCGCCGCCGGCCAACCCAAGGTCGTGGTCAAGGCACAGGTGAAGGCCGGCGGCCGCGGCAAGGCCGGCGGCGTGAAGCTGGCCGACGGCCCCGAGGCCGCCTACGAGATCGCGCAGCAGATTCTCGGCATGGACATCAAGGGCCACACCGTGCACAAGGTGCTGGTCGAAGAGGCCAGCGACATCGCGCAGGAGTACTACCTGTCCTTCCTGCTCGACCGGGCCAACCGGACCTTCCTCTCCATCTGCTCGGTCGAGGGCGGCATGGAGATCGAGGAGGTCGCGCACACCAACCCCGAGGCGGTGGCCAGGATCCCGGTATCCCCGCTGACCGGGGTGAATCACGACAAGGCCACCGAGATCGTCAAGGCGGGCCGGCTGCCCGCCGAGGCGGTCACCGGCGCGGCCCAGCTGGCCGAGCGGCTGTGGGCGGTGTACACCGACGAGGACGCCCTGCTGGTCGAGGTCAACCCGATGATCCTGTCGGCCGACGGCCGGGTGCTGGCCCTGGACGGCAAGGTGACCCTGGACGACAACGCCGCGTTCCGCCAGGAAGACAACTTCACCACCTTCGCCGACGAGAGCAGCACCGACCCGCTGGAGGCCCAGGCCAAGGCCAAGCACCTCAACTACGTCAAGCTGGAGGGTGAGGTCGGCATCATCGGGAACGGCGCCGGCCTGGTCATGTCCACGCTGGACGTGGTGGCCTACGCCGGTGAGGCGTTGGGGGGGATGCGGCCCGCCAACTTCCTCGACATCGGCGGCGGCGCCTCGGCCGAGGTGATGGCCAACGGCCTGGAGATCGTGCTGTCCGACCCGTCGGTGCGCAGCGTGTTCGTCAACGTCTTCGGCGGCATCACCGCTTGTGACGCGGTGGCCAACGGCATCGTGTCCGCGATCGGCATGCTGGGCGAGCGGGGCGAGCAGGTCCGGCACCCGATCGTGGTCCGGCTGGACGGCAACAACGCGGCCGAGGGCCGCCGGATCCTCGACGAGGCCGGGATCGGCGTGGTCGAGCAGGTAGCGACCATGGACGATGCCGCCCGGCGCGCCGCCGAGCTGGCGTCCGCGAACGGAGCATGAGATGGCGATCTTCCTCACCAGCCAGAGCCGGGTGCTGATCCAGGGCATCACCGGTTCGGAGGGCCGCAAGCACGGGGCCCGCATGCTGGCCGCCGGGACCCAGGTCGTGGGCGGCACCAACCCGCGCAAGGCCGGGCAGACCGTGGAGCTGGACGGCTCCGAGGTGCCGGTGTTCGGCACGGTGGCCGACACCATGGCCGCCACCGGCGCCGACGTGTCGGTGATCTTCGTCCCGGCCGAGCGCACCAAGGACGCGGTGATCGAGGCCATCGACGCCCGCATCCCGCTGGCCATCGTCATCACCGAGGGCATCCCGGTGCACGACTCGGCCGAGTTCTGGGCCTACGCCTGCGCCAACGGCAACACGACCCGGATCATCGGCCCGAACTGCCCCGGCGTCGCCTCGCCCGGTAAGTCCAACGCGGGCATCATCCCGGCCGACATCACCTCCGAGGGCCGCATCGGGCTGGTGTCCAAGTCCGGCACGCTGACTTACCAGATGATGTACGAGCTGCGCGACATCGGCTTCTCCACCGCGGTCGGCATCGGCGGTGACCCGATCATCGGCACCACCCACATCGACTGCCTGCAGGCCTTCCAGGAAGACCCGGAGACCGACGCCATCGTGATGATCGGCGAGATCGGCGGGGACGCCGAGGAGCGGGCCGCCGACTACATCGCCGAGCACGTGACCAAGCCAGTCGTCGGCTACGTGGCCGGCTTCACCGCCCCCGAGGGCAAGACCATGGGCCACGCGGGCGCGATCATCTCCGGTTCGGCCGGGACCGCCCAGGCCAAGAAGGAAGCGCTGGAGAAGGCGGGCGTCCGCGTCGGCAAGACCCCCAGCGAGACCGCGGTCCTGGCCCGCGAGGCCTTCCGCAAGCAGTAAGCCCCGGCGCGCCTCCCCCCGCCCGGGGGGAGGCGCAGCCAGGATGAAGGCGTGACTGCTTCGCCGCAGGCTCCTGGCCGTGCCCGTGTCCCGGACGCGGCGGGCCCAGGCGCCTACCGGCGGCCGCTGGTCATCACCGGGGCCATGGCGGCCGGTGCGGTCGCCGCGACCGGCGTCGCCCTGCTCACCACCCTGGTCGCCATCGGCTGGATCACCGCCCCGCACGCGGGCCTGGGCAACGGCCTGCCCGGCGTGCTCCGGGTGGCCATCACGATCTGGCTCGCCGCCCACCATGTCGGCTTCACCCTGCGCGGCGCGGGCCACATCGGCATGCTGCCGCTGGGGCTGCTGTTCATCCCGGGCGCGCTGCTGTGGCGGGCCGGGCGCTGGGTGGTCCGTACCGGCGACGTGGCCCGGCTGCGGCATGTCGGCTACGCCACCCTCGCCCTGGCCGTGCCCTACGCGCTGCTGTCCGGCGCGCTGGCCCTGGCCGCCCGCAGCTCGCTGACCGCGCCGTCGCTGGCGCTGGCCGTGCTCGAGCCGTTCCTGGTCGCGGTGGTGGCCGGCGGCCTCGGCGGCGCCCACGCGCTGGCCCCGTGGCGGCGGCTGATCCGGCTGCTCCCGGTCCGCTCCCGTTCGGTGACCATCGGCACGCTGGCCACGCTGGGCCTGCTCATCGCGGTCGGGGCGGTCCTGTCGGTGGGGTCGCTGATCGCGCACCTGGGCCAGTTCCGCGCGCTCACCGACACCCTGTCGCCGGGCCCGATCGGGTCGCTGCTGCTGCTCCTGACCGAGATCGCCTACGTGCCCAACGCCGTGGTCTGGGGTATCGCGTTCTGCCTGGGCCCGGGCTTCGCCTTCGGCGCGGGCACGGTGGTGGCCCCGACCGGTGCCGCCCTGGGCTCGCTGCCCGCGTTCCCCATGCTGGCCGCGCTGCCCGCCGGGCACGTGCCGGCCTGGCTGTCCCTGCTCGTGCTGGCCGTGCCCTACCTGGCCGCCGTGGCCGGCGGTGTGCTGACCGTCCGGGTCATGCCCACCCCGATACTGGAGGCCGCCCCGGCCTGGGGCTTCGCATCCGGCGCGGCCGCGGGGGCCGCGGTCGGGCTGCTGGCCGCCCTGTCCGGTGGCCCGCTCGGCAACGGCCGGCTGGCCGAGGTGGGGCCGTCCGGCTGGCAGGTGGCCCTGGTCGCGATCCTGGAGATGGGGGTCACCTCGGCCGTGGCGGCCGGCCTGGCCAACTGGTGGATGCTGCGCCGGAACCCCGAGGCGGGCTTCCGCTTCGGCGAGTTCTTCGCGCCCGGCCCGGCGACCCCGGCCCCGGAGCGCGAACCGGCCGGGGTGTCCGTGGTCGACGAGACCGACGACGCGGGCGGCCACCGCATCTACCTGGATCCGTGGGCCGGCGATCGCGACCCGGACTGACGGCCGGCCCGGGTCAGCCCTTGGCCGAGAACGGCCCGAAGTCGTTGCTGATCGTCCGGCTCAGCTGGTGCTGGCAGGTCTGCTGCGCGGTCACCGTGTTGGCCGCGCCGGTGCAGTTCCAGTAGGTGGACAGCTGGTTCCAGAACAGCGCGAACACGATCAGCGTGAGCCCGCTGAAGGCCAGGCCGAGCAGGCCCAGGACGATCCCGGCCACGGCGCCGCGCGGCCGGCCGGTCCGGCTCTTGCGGGCCCGGGACACCGCGGTGCTGCCCAGCCAGGCGGCCAGGGCCCCGATGACCAGCGTCGCGACCACCACGTAGACCGCGTGCCGCAGCCCGCTGGCCAGGAACAACGCGAGCAGGCTGAGCAGGCCGAGGGCCATGGCCGTCCACGCGCGCTGCTGCACGGCCGGGTCGGGTGGGGACGCGGGCCGCTGGCGGCCAGGGCCGGGTGGGCGAGAGGACGGTGCAGCCATAGGCTCCCCATTCTGCCAATAAGGTAGGGCCCATGCGGTCACGCCTGGTGGTACTGGTTTCCGGTGCGGGCACCAACCTGCAGGCCCTGCTCGACGCCTGCGCCGACGAGCAGTTCGGGGCCCAGGTCGTGGCCGTCGGGGCCGACCGGAGCGGCATCGCGGGCCTGGAACGGGCCGAGGCGGCGGGCATTGCCACGTTCGTGCACCGGGTCAAGGATTATCCGGACCGCGCGGCCTGGGACGCCGCCCTCACCGAGTCCTGCCGCGCCCACCAGCCCGACCTGGTCGTGCTGGCCGGGTTCATGAAGCTCGTGGGGCCATCGTTCCTGGCCACGCACGGTGGCCGCTGCGTCAACACCCACCCTGCGCTGCTACCGTCGTTTCCCGGCATGCACGGGGTCAGGGACGCCCTGGACTACGGGGTGAAGGTGACCGGGTGCACCGTGCTCATCGTGGACGCGGGGGTGGATGCCGGGCCAGTGGTGGCCCAGGCCGGCGTCCCGGTGCACGACGACGATGACGAAGCCTCGCTGCACGAACGGATCAAGGTCACCGAGCGCGCCCTGCTCGTGCAGACCGTGGGCCGGATGGTTCGCGAGGGATGGTCCGTTTCCGGCAGGAAGGTGAGGATCGGCAGTTGAGCGCGATCGAGATCAGGCGTGCGCTGGTCAGCGTCTACGACAAGGCGGGCCTGGATGACCTGGCCCGTGGCTTGCACGAGGCCGGGGTGGAGATCGTCTCGACCGGCAGCACGGCCGCGGTCATCGCCGGGGCCGGCGTCCCGGTGACCAGGGTCGAGGACCTGACCGGGTTCCCCGAGTGCCTGGACGGCCGGGTCAAGACCCTGCACCCCAGGGTGCACGCCGGGCTGCTGGCCGACCTGCAGCGCCCCGAGCACCAGGCTCAGCTGCGGGACCTCGAGGTCGAGCCGTTCCAGCTGCTGGTGTCCAACCTCTACCCGTTCGAGTCCACGGTGGCCAGTGGGGCGCCCCCCGCGCAGTGCGTGGAGGAGATCGACATCGGCGGGCCGGCCATGGTGCGGGCGGCGGCCAAGAACCACGCCAACGTGGCCGTGGTGACCAGCCCGCTGCAGTACGCGGAGGTGCTGGCGGCGCTCCGCGGCGGGGGCTTCACCCTGCCTCAGCGGCAGCGCCTGGCGGCTAACGCGTTCGCGCTCACCGCCCGCTACGACAGCGCGGTGGCGTCCTGGTTCGCCAGCAGCTACGCGCCGGACGAGCCCGCCCGCGAGAACGGCTGGCCGGACTTCTACGGCCAGGCCTGGTCCCGGTCCGACATTCTGCGTTACGGCGAGAACCCGCACCAGCGGGCCGCCCTGTACGTGCGGGCCGCGGCCGGCCCGGACGCGGGCGACGGCGGGATCGCCAACGCCGAGCAGCTGCACGGCAAGGCCATGTCCTACAACAACTACGTGGACGCCGACGCCGCCCGCCGGGCCGCCTACGACTTCGCCGCGCCCTGCGCGGCCATCATCAAGCACTCGAACCCGTGCGGCATCGCCATCGGCGCCGACCTGGCCGAGGCCCACCGCAAGGCCAACGCCTGCGACCCGGCGTCCGCGTTCGGCGGGGTGATCGCGGTCAACGGCCCGGTCACGGCCGGGCTGGCCGGGCAGATCGCCGAGATCTTCACCGAGGTCGTGGTGGCTCCGGCCTACGACGACCAGGCCCAGGAGATCCTGAGCCAGAAGAAGAACATCCGGTTGCTGGTCTGCCCGCCGCCGGAGCGGGGCCCAAGGACCGAGTGGCGACAGGTCAGCGGCGGCCTGCTGGTGCAGACCACCGACGGCGTGGATCAGCCCGGCGACGACCCGGCCAACTGGGAGCTGAAGGCCGGGGTCGCGCTGG
>DATDIH010000162.1:0-21348 GCA_036521155.1 Streptosporangiaceae bacterium | reverse complement strand
GCGGTCAGGGGTCAGGTGCAAGCGGGATACTGAGGTCATTCCGACTGATCTCCGTCTGTGTGATGTCACGTTCTCCAGCGGCGGCGTGATGCTGGCCGGTTCAATCGCGATGCCCCGTGCGGGTACGCCGTCCGCGGGCGTAGTCATGGTCGGCGGATCTGGGCCGTCGGACCGAAACAACGGCACCTACTTCCCGCCGATTCGCCAGCACTTCGTGGAGGCCGGGCTGACCGTGCTGTGCTACGACAAGCGCGGAGTCGGTGAGTCATCTGGTGACTGGCGTGGATCCAAGTCGATGCCGGAACGCGCATGGCACCCGGTTACCTGCCCACCCTGACCCATTGGATCAACGCCTGGGCCGGCATCGAATCGGGCGCCTGAGCCTGGGTTCCGTTACGCGGTGGGGGACCGGGGTAGCCTCCGGGGATGGCGACTGGGGACACGGCTGGGCCGCCGGTCATCCCGCCGGGCGCGGAGCGGCCCCGGCGGTACCGCCCGAAGCTGCGTTACGAGCTCATCGGCTGCGGGCTGCACGGCCACGAACTGCTCGGTATCGACGCGGCCGAGCTTCGGCCGCAGGACGACCTGTTCGCCCGGGACTTCGGCGGGCTGCGCTGGTACCGCTGCCTGCGCTGCGACTCGTGGATCGCGCTGACCCCGCCGGTCAAGCCCACGACCCGGTTCCCGCCGGAGCGGTCGGAGGTGACCGTGCCGCTGCGCGGTCGTCCGCTGCGGGACAAGTACGTGCTGCGGCTCATTGCCGTGGACCGGCTCATTCACTTCCTGGTGCTGTCCGCGCTGGCCGCGGCGATCTTCCTGTTCGCCAGCAACAAGGTGGCCCTGAACGCCGACTTCACCAAGATCCTCGACGACCTGCAGGGCGGCTTCGGCGGCCCGGTCAACCCCAGCCACCACGGCATCGTGCATGACCTGCAGCGATTGTTCGCGGTCAGCACCAACAACCTGTACCTACTGGGGGTCGCGGTCGCGGCCTACGCCTGCCTGGAGGGCATCGAGGCGATCGGGCTGTGGTTCGCCAAGCGGTGGGCGGAGTACCTGACGTTCATCGCCACCATCGTGTTCATCCCGTACGAGGTCGACGAGCTGGCCAAGGGCATCTCGGCGCTGAAGCTGATCACGTTCATCCTCAACCTGGCCATCGCGGTCTACCTGCTCTGGGCCAAGCGGCTGTTCGGGCTGCACGGTGGTGGTCGCGCGGAAAGAGCCGAACGCGAGCGCGACACCGGCTGGCCCGCCATCGAACGCTCCAGCCCCGTCCCCACCCCGCCCCAGGTGCACCCTTAGCCTGAGGCATGGCCTCTGAGCTGCAGAACATCGTCGACGAGCTGGCCAGCCGGCTGGACGCGCCGACCGTGCTGGAGGACCACGAGGAGCGGATGGTGGTCTACTCCTCGCACAGCCAGCCCATCGACGAGGTGCGCCGGGAGTCGATTCTGCGTCGCGCGACCCGGCGCGAGGTCATGTCCTGGTTCCGCGACCAGGGCATCGTGGCCGCGACCGAGCCGCTGCGCATCCCCGGTCAGCCGGACCAGGGCATCCTTGGCCGGCTGTGCGTACCCGTCCGCTATCAGGGGCGGCTGATGGGCTGGCTGTTCCTGATCGATGACCGGGCCCGGCTGTCCACGGCCGACATCGCCGCGGCCCGGCGGGCCGCCGAGCACGCCGCCCTGCTGCTGTACGAGGAAGAGCTGGGCACCCGGCTGACCAGCGGGGCCCTGGCCCACCTGCTCTCCCCCGCCGCCGACCTGCGCGAGGCGGCGGCCGGGCAGATCGTGGACCAGGGCCTGCTAGCGGCCCGGGCGCCGGTGGTGGTGGCGGTCATCCAGCCGCTGCGGGTGGGTGACCAGCTGCCCCGGGAGGCGGTCAGCGAGGCGCTGCAGGACGCGGCCCGGGCCAGCCGGGAGGACGGCGCGCTTCGGTCGGGGTACGCCGACCATGGTGTGGTGCTGGCCCGGGTGGCGTCGGCGGCGGACGACTCGGCCGGGCTGGGCGAGGCTCAGGTGGTGGCGGACGCACTGAGGCATCGGCTGCGAAAGGTGCCCGGGGCCCGGGTCGTCGCGGCCGCCGGTGATCCTCAGCCCCGGCTGCGGGACGCTCACCTTTCCTACCGGCACGCGCGGCTGGCGGCCAAGGTAGCGGCGGTGGTCCCCTCGGTGGGGGACGTGGTCCGCTGGCAGGGGCTGGGCGTGTTCCGGGCCCTGGCCCAGCTGCCCGCCGACGCGGCCGAGTCGGCCCTGGATCCGCGGCTGTCGGTGTTGTTCGCCGCGGGTGACGAGGCGCTGGTGCGGACGCTGGAAACCTACCTGGACCTGGGCTGCGACGTGAAGGCGGCCTCGGCCCAGCTGCACCTGCACCGGGCCACCTTGTACTACCGGCTGGACAAGGCGGAGAAGCTGTGCGGCTTCAACCTGCGGGACGGGAACGACCGGCTGGCCGTGCACCTGGGGTTCAAGCTGGCCCGGCTGGCTGACCTGCACCCGTTTCGGCCAGATGCTGGCGGATGATCGAGCGGAAGTCCGGGTCCGGCGCCAGTCCCAGGCGGGCGGCCCGATCGGCGCGCACGTGCCCGGGCCAGGTCGAGCAGATCTGCTGGATGGCCGGGTCGGGCTGCCAGTCGATCAGCGCGGTGGTCTCCGGCCCGGCCACCTGCTCCAGCGCTTCGACCATCGCCCCGATGGTGATGTTGACCGCGGGCAGGTTGACCGCGCTGCGGCCACCCCAGGTCTCATCGTCGGCCGAGGCGGCCCGCAGCAGGCCGCGGATGGTGTTGGCCGGCGAGGACAGCACCACGCCGGTGTCGGGGGTGACCGGGCACACGGCCCGCTGCCCGGCCAGCGGCTCCCGGATGATGCCGGACATGAAGCCCGAGGCGGCGGCGTTCGGCTTACCGGGGCGCACGCACACGGTCATCAGCCGCACCGAGCGGCCGCGCAGGTAGCCCTTGCGGGTGTAGTCGGCCACCAGCTGTTCGCAGATGACCTTCTGCACCCCGTAGCTGGTCTGCGGGTTGGGCGCGGTCTGGTCATCGACCACGACGGGCAGCGGGTGGTCCGGCGAGTCACCGAACGCCGCCACCGAGCTGGTGAACACCAGCAGCGGGTGGGTCTCGGCCGACCGGGCCGCCACCAGCAGGGCCTCGGTGGCCCGCAGGTTGGCCCGGATGCCAAGATCGAAGTCGGCCTCACACTCGGCGCTGACCGCCGCGGCCAGATGGAAGATCACATCAGCGGCCACGGTGGCGTCGAGGCCATGGCCGCCCGGGCTGAGCAGGTCGAGCAGGTCACCTTCGATCCCGGTCACGGCCGGGTGGCCAGCCAGATCGGGTGGCAGCGGGGCCCGGTCGACCAGGGTCAGCTGGGTGATCGGCTGGGCCCCCTGGCCGTCGGCTTCGATCGAACCGGCCGACAGCAGTTCGCGGGCCAGCCGGGCCCCGACGAAGCCCGAACCGCCGGTGATGAGCACGTTCACCATAAGGTGATCTTACGGGCGGGATCACCGCTGCGGCTGAGGCGGAGGGATGGTCGGTTTGGCCCGGGACAATCTGCCACCTGCCACGGAAGTGCTAGCCGCGCAGCCGCCGGCCCGGCCTGATGATGAGGGGCTGCGGGCGTCGATCCGGGCCTTGCGGGCGAAGGGGCATCTCCTGCTGGGGGTGCTGGACGACGATCCCACCGGGTCCCAGGCCGTGCACGATGTGCAGGTCGTGACCGTGATCGACGAGAGTGCCTACGGGGCGGCGTTCGAAGGAGCCGCCGGAACCTGTTTCGTGCTGACCAACACGCGGTCGCTGGACGAGGCGGACGCGGTGGCGCTGAACGAGCGGGTCGCCCGGGGGTTGCTGGCGGCCGGCGATCGCGTGGGCGGGCGGGTGCGGTTCATCAGCCGGAGCGACTCGACCCTGCGCGGGCACGTGATGGCTGAGGTCGGCGCGTTGCAGGCGGTGCAGCGATCGGTCACCGGGCGCGGGTTCGACGGGGTGCTGCTGGCGCCGGCGTTCCTGGAGGCCGGACGGGTGACCGCGGGTGACATCCACTGGGCGCGGGTGTCCGGTGAGCTGGTGCCGGTAGGCGACACGGAGTTCGCGCGCGACGCCACTTTCGGGTACTCCGCCTCGGACTTGCGAGATTTCATAGTCGAAAGAAGCGGGGCGGGAGTCCGGCCCGATGACGTGGTCAGCCTGAGCCTGGCCGACGTCCGGCTCGGCGGGCCGGAGCGGATCGCCGAGCTGCTGTCCGGGGTGCACGACGGGCAGTGGGTGGTGGTCAACGCCACCGAGTACTCCGACCTGGACATCGTGGCCTACGGGGTGCTGCTGGCCGAGCAGGCCGGCCGGTCGCTGGCGTTCCGGACCGGGCCGTCGTTCGTGCGGTCGCTGGCCGGAATGGGTCCCAAGGCGCCGCTGCGCGGCCGTGAGCTGTTCGGGCCGGGCCGGGCCGGGCACGGGCTGGTGGTGGTGGGGTCGCACGTGGGGCAGACCAGCCGCCAGGTCGCGGCCCTCCGCGAACGCGGCGGGGTGACCGAGGTCGAGCTGGACGTGCCCGCGCTGCTGGACGGCACCGATGTGGTGGGCGCGGCGGCGGGGCGGGTGGCTACAGCCCTGGCCGGGTCCGATGTGGTGCTGTACACCAGCCGGACGCTGGTGCGCGGCAAGGATCGCGACGACAGCCTGGCCATCGCCCGCACCGTGTCGGCGGCGCTGTCCCAGGTGGTCCACGATTCGCTGGCCGCCCGGCCAGCCTGGGTGGTGGCCAAGGGCGGCATCACCTCGCACGACGTGGCCGTTCGCGGCCTGGGCATCCGCCGGGCCGAAGTCGCCGGGCAGCTGTTCCAGGGCGTGATCTCGGTCTTCCAGCCACTGGACGCCGCGCCGGAGGCGCTTGGTATGCCATACGTGGTGTTCGCGGGCAACGTCGGCGACGACGGCACCCTGGCGGACGTGGTGGCGATCCTCAACGGCGATCAGGAGGGTGCTTGATGCGTGTCGGGTGGCTGGGCCTGGGGGCGATGGGAGCCCCGATGGCGGCCTGCCTGGTCGCGGCGGGGCATGCGGTCACCGCCTACGACGTGGTGCCGGGGCGCGCGCCGGAGGGCGCTTCGGCAGCGGCCTCGGTGGCCGAGGCGGTAACCGGGGCCGACGCGGTGGTGGTCATGGTGGCCACCCCGGGCCAGCTGGACCAGGTGCTGTTCGGGTCATCGGGCGCCGGGCACGCCCTGGTTTCCGGGCAGACCGTGGTGATCATGTCGACGGTGGGCCCGGAAGCGGTGGTGGCCGCGGCGGCCCGGCTGGCCGAGGCGGGGGTGGCGGTGGTGGACGCCCCCGTGTCCGGCGGTGTCACCCGGGCCGGTGCCGGTGATCTGCTGATCCTGGTCGGCGGCGCGGCTTCGGCGGTGTCCGGGGTCGAGCCCCTGCTCGACACCTTGGCCCGCAGCGCCCCGCTGGTCGGCCCCTCCCCCGGCGACGGTCAGCGTATGAAGCTGGTCAACCAGCTGCTGTGCGGCGTGCACATCGCCGCCGCGGCCGAGGCGCTGTCGTTCGCCGAATCCCTGGGCCTGGACCCCGGCGAATGCTGGAAGGTGCTGCGGGACGGGGCGGCGGCATCGTTCATGTTCGACGACCGCGGCGCCCGCATGGTGGCCGGGACGTTCGATGAGGTGCGCAGCGCCCTGGACATCTTCGTCAAGGACATGGGCCTGGTCACGGGAGCCGCCGCCGAGGCGGGCGCACCGGTCCCGCTGTCGGCGGCGGCCCGGGCGCTCTACCAGCGCGGGCACGACCAGGGACTGGGCCGCAAGGACGACGCGGCCCTGATCGAAGTCCTGCGAGACCGCTGATGGCCAACTTCGGAGACTTGCAGAACGAGATCTACCTGGCCGGCCTGTCCGGCGTGGTGCCTCCGTTCCCGATGTCGTTCGCGGAACTGGAGCGGCGGGCCGAGCTGGCGCTGCCCCCGGGCACCTGGTCCTACGTGGCGGGAGGCGCCGGTGACGAGCACACCCAGCGCGCCAACCGGACCGCCTTCGAGCACTGGGGCCTGGTGCCGCGGATGCTCCGGGCCAGCACCGGCCGGGACCTGTCGGTCGAGCTGTTCGGCAGCAGGTTCCCGACCCCGGTGTTCCTGGCCCCACTCGGGGTGATCGGGATCTGCACCCAGGACGGCCACGGTGACCTGGCCACGGCCCGGGCGGCCGCCGCGACCGGCGTGCCGATGGTGGCCTCCACCTTGAGCCAGGACCCGCTGGAGGACGTAGCCGGACAGTTCGGCGAGACTCCAGGCTTCTTCCAGCTGTACTGCCCGACCGATCGGGAGGTGGCGGCCAGCCTCGTCCACCGGGCCGAAGCGGCCGGCTACCGCGCGATCGTGGTCACCCTCGACACCTGGGTCACCGGCTGGCGGCCGCGGGACCTGTCCACCTCGAACTTCCCGCAGTTGCGGGGCCGCTGCCTGGCGACGTACTTCTCCGATCCGGTCTTCCGCAGCCGACTGGGCAAACCGCCCGAGGAAGACCCCGGCACCGCCATCCTGACCTGGGCGATGATCTTCGGGCAGCCGCTGACCTGGGACGACCTGACCTGGCTGCGGTCGCTGACCACGCTGCCGATCGTGCTCAAGGGCATCTGCCACCCAGACGACGCCCGCCGGGCCGTCGATGCGGGTATGGATGGCGTCTACGTCTCCAACCACGGCGGCCGCCAGGCCAACGGAGGGCTCGCCGCCATCGACTGCCTCGCGGACGTGGCGGCCGCCGTGCCGGAGACGCTCGTCCTGTTCGACTCCGGCGTCCGCTCGGGCACGGACGTGGTCAAGGCCCTCGCGCTCGGCGCCACGGCGGTGGGTATCGGCCGCCCCTACGCTTACGGCGCCGCGCTGGGCGGCACCGACGGCATCGTGCACGTGCTCAGGACAATCCTGGCCGAGGCCGATCTGCTGATGGCCGTCGACGGCTACCCAACCGTCGCCGACCTGGGCCCGGACGCGATCCGTCGCTGCTGACAAGAACCAGAGCGAGCGGGTTGAGTAAGTTGCCCGTATGAGCTTCAACGTCAGCGCGGACGCTTACCTGCAGTTCATGGGGCGGTATTCGGAACAGCTGGCCGCCCAGTTCGCTGATCTGGCCGGGGCCGGCCCGGGACAGCGGGTGCTCGATGTGGGCTGCGGGCCGGGCGCGCTCACGGCCGAGCTGGTCCGGCGGGCGGGAGCCGAGGCGATCAGTGGGGTGGAGCCGTCCCGCTCATTCGCGGCGGCGGTGCGGGCGCGGCTGCCCGGAACCGACATCCACGTGGGCCAGGCCGAGGATCTGCCGTTCTCCGCGGGCACCTTCAACGCCGCCCTGGCCCAGTTGGTTGTCCACTTCATGGCCGACCCGGTCCAGGGCCTGCGGGAAATGCGCCGGGTGACCCGGCCCGGCGGGACGGTAGCGGCCTGCGTCTGGGACCACGCGGGCGACCGCGGACCGCTGTCGGCGTTCTGGACTGCCGTACGCGCCGCCGACCCGGGCGCCGCCGACGAGTCCGGTTTGGCCGGGGCCCGGCAGGGTGACCTGGCCCGGTTGTTCGGCGAGGCGGGGCTGACCGCGATAGCGGCTTCGACGCTGACGGTACGGGTCCAGTACGCCAGCTTCGAACGCTGGTGGGAGCCGTACACCCTGGGGGTTGGCCCGGCCGGAGCCTATGTGGCCAAGCTGTCTTCGGAACAGAGCGCAGCCCTGCAACAGCAGGCCCGGCAGTTGCTGCCCGCAGGGCCGATCGAGATCACCGCCACCGCCTGGGCGGTCACCGGCCGCAGCTAAGCAGTCCACCCCGGGGGTGTATCAGGCCGCGTCCTCAGTGCTCCGTGCCGGTAAGAGAGGCGATGGCAAGGGGGCAGCGTATGAACGCAGCCAGCCCGGGTTCAGCTCGTCACGTCCGGGCCGCGATCAAGAGATTCCCAGCTGTCCTGGAGTCGCGGTATCTCCGCATTTTCAATGCGCGCATCGTTCGCCGGTCAGCTAGGGGCGGTCTTTATGCCGCGAGGAGATGGCGCCGCAAGCGGCGCGCGATAACGCTCCTGGAGATTTTCTCCTACCTGGGCGCGATCGTCCTCAGCGTCGTCGTGGTGTGGTCCCTGGTCGTCATGATCATCGGTCCGGGCATCTTGACCCGTCTCAACGATCGCTGCGGCAAGTACAGTGCGGCCTGCGGGGCCGAAGTGGGATTTCTGATCCCGATCCTTACGGTGGCGCTGGCCTCGGCCACTTTTCTCTTCTTCCGGCTTCGCCGGGTGACCTCCCCCGTCGTCAAAAAGGCAAAAAACAATCCGCAGCGCATGGTCGAGACGGCCACCCCTGACATCGACGAGGTCGTAGGCCGCAATGAGCTGTGCCGGGTGATCATGGAGGACATACATCACCCCGACACGCGTCGGCCCCATCTGCTGGTCGGCGGCGTGGGGACGGGTAAAACCGCTGTCCTGGTCCAGCTGACGAAACTGTTCGCGCAACACCATGCCGTCCCGGTGCCGATCCGGTTGCGAGAGGCCGAGGACCAGCTGAACTTCCGCAAAATGGCCCACGCAAGGTTCCTGGCCATGGCCGAAAGCAGCATGCTGTCGACCGACGACGCCGAGAAGGTATGGCGACAGCTGAGCAAGGACGACAAGATCGTCGTCATCGCGGACGGACTGGACGAGGCGCTCACCGGTGAGAGTGTTCGCCAAGACCGCGACAACACCATCCGGCTCGCCATTCACCGGGCGCGTGAGCTGGGGATGCCGTTGATCATCACGTCACGCCCGCACGATCCCCTGCGGGGCGCGGACGCCACGATCATGGAGCTGGAGCCGCTGAGCGAGGAAGCAGCGCTCAGTTTCATCACCAAGGATGGCGACGGCGGTGACCCCCGCTGGCTGGACTGGATAGTCGAGACAGCTGGCCTGACCGAGCTGCCGTTGTATCTCAAGCTCACCCGGCAACTCTGGCAGCGCGGCCAGCTCGACTATCTGTCACCCGAGTGGTCGGCCGAAAAGATGGACATGCGGAGCATGGACCGGTCGAGGCTGCGATTCCACTTGCTCGACAAGTGGATGAGGTCGCTTTATGACGGCCACCTGGCCACGGCCCCTCTCGACGAAGACGAGCGGAAGGCCGCCGTCAAGTGGCTTTCCGCCCTGGCCTGTATTGGGCTGAAAGAGGACAGCATCGACGTCAAGATCGACGGCTACTACAAGGCGGTGGAGCCGGAGTCAGCGGACGCCAACCCGGAGCCGAAGTACGCACATATCGACCAGGAGATCAGGAACTCCATTGACCTTGGAACCAAGGTTCGCAATCTTGATATCAGGCTGGCAGTCACCTGGGCCGCTCAGCTTCAGTTGGTCGAGGCCCACGCGGACGGGCTGCGTTTCCGGCACAGCATCATGCAGGCCTATCTCGGATCCTCCTTTATGCGTACCGCCCTGGAGGACAGTGCCTTCCGGCGGGATGTCAAAACGAGTCTGCGGAAACCTGGGCGTGAATTGCTCATGGCCCTGGTCCTGTACTCGCGCTCCCAAGACGCCGTCGTCACCCCACCGCTCCCACCCGAGGCGGCCGCGACCACATCACCGCCTGCCGCCATGGCCCGGCAGGGAGCGGCCGGTAGCCAGCTAGGTGCACCAGCTGGTCCCCGGCCGTCGAGGAGGGGTTCCACCAGCAATGGCCAGACCCCGGCCGGACCCGCCGACCCTGAAGGTGACCCCCCGCCCCTTGACGAACCGGAGCTTCGCAGTGATGTGGGCTCGATCCGCGATGTTCTCCGCTATTCCGCCTACAATGCTTCAGACTCGGTCAAGAAACTTGACTTGTACGCGGCCACGCTCGAAATCGATAGTTTCCTTGAGCAGTCCCACCATCGAGATATCGCCGTGCGCCTCGCACACTGCTGGAACGACATCCAGGGCGTGGACCAGCGGACACTCGATGAGGCCAAGCGGGGACTGGTCTGCCGCTTCGGCGATGCGGCGCGGACAATTTCCGATCATCCAAGCCACGGCAAGAGTGACTTCTATCCCGCTTACCGGCAACTGCTCGAAATCGGCGGCCAAGAGCCCTCCTATCCGGTCAGGCTGGCTATTGCGCAGGAAATTGGAGCCGGTGGCGACGACGCCTTCCAGGTGCTGCACAAGCCGTTCGGTGATCCCGCTGTCAGTCTGTGGGCTAAGACGGCATGGCCGGACACCCTGCCGAACGCCAATATGGAGCACCGAACGCTGCACGGCCGGACGCTGTGCGCTTGGCTGACGCCGCTGCTGGTCGGATCGGCAAGAGATTTTCGCCCGGAAGCACGACAGGAGCTCGAACGATGGCTAAATTGCGTTGGCGATGAGAGGTCGGGGGCCGCGGCCGGCCTCGACCTGTCGCTGGAAGTCGCGCTGGCGCAAGGTTTCAAGTACGCGGCCAATCGCCGGCGCCATCACCCGCACGCCCTTTCCGATACGAGGTTTTACCTGGCCGAGCAGGCCATGGAGATGCTCGGCCAGGCTCGCTTCTGGTTCTCGCAGCTCACCCTCATTCACGCGCTCTGCCTGTGGGAAATGCCGGATGCAGGTGTGCCGCTGGACAGCCGAGCCGCATATCACCCCAACGGCAGCGGCCCGGCGAAAGGTCAGGGGCGCCGGCCCGGAGGCGATCCCGAGGCAATTGTGGGGCGCTGGCTCGAGGTAGCGAAGAACAAAGACCACCCATATGTCTCCGAGGCGGGCAAGCTGGCGGTCCAGGCGCTGAAAACCGGCCACCCCGAGCGATTTTTGTGGATCGACGAGAGCGGCGTGGTCTCCACCGTCGGTTCCCGGGCGGCACCAGGAAAAAGCTACCGAAAGCATCATCTGTGGATCCCGCCGTCGAGCGGCTGGGCCACACTCGACCCTCGGGCCCGGCAACTCGTGGGAGACGTACTCATCCTGCTGAACCTGGCCGAGCGCGGCCAGGGGCCGGGCGAGATCGAGCAACGTCTCCGGCGCGCCAACCGCAGCGACCTGCCCCCCTGCATCAGCCAGGACCGGGACTCGCTCGACGCCAGGGCAACCGCGGGAGGGGTGTCTTCAGCGCCCGGCACCAATTGCACGGACGGTTGCCTGTTCCGCCTGTGCCCGTACCCGCCACGAGGCGTGCAGCCGTACCGGTCAGAGCTAGGCGAAGCTTTCTGCCGCGGGCAGCAGGCGCTGCTGGGCCAGGGACTGACCGCTCCCTGGCAAGGAAATGGTCGTGCCGATCTCAAGCGCTTCTGGGAGCAAATGGCTGATCGAGCCCGAGGCGCCACTGAGTACGATCTCGACTAATGCCCGGGCAATCGTCCGGCCGCGTACGGGGCGATCGAGGAGACGCGCATGGCATGGGCGACGGCGTTCAGCCGGATGTTCGGGGTGCGGTATCCGGTGGCGCTGGCGCCGATGGGCGGGTCGGCGGGTGGGGCGCTGGCGGCGGCGGTGTCGAACGCGGGTGGGCTCGGGCTGCTGGGTGGGGGGAACGGGCACCCGAAGTGGCTGGAGCCCGAGCTGGAGATCCTGGCCGACGGCACCGACAAGCCGTGGGGCGTGGGCCTGCTGAGCTGGGCGGTGGAGCCGGCCACGGTGGAGCGGGTGCTCCAGGCTGAGCCGGCCGCGGTGATGCTGTCGTTCGGGACCAGGGCCGAGCTGACGGAGCCGGTCCGCCGACGCGGGACCACGCTGATTTTGCAGGTCACCAGCTTGGATGAGGCTCGCGAGGCGGTCGACCTGGGGGCCGATCTGATCGTGGCCCAGGGCACCGAGGCCGGGGGGCACGGGGCCAGGGACGGGCGGTCGACGCTGCCGTTCGTGCCGGCGGTGGTGGATCTGGTCGCGCCGCTCCCGGTGCTGGCGGCGGGCGGGATCGCGGACGGGCGGGGGCTGGCCGCGGCCCTGGTCCTCGGGGCCAGCGGGGCGCTGATCGGGACGCGCTTCCAGGCCACGCAGGAAGCCGTGGTCGACCTGGAGATCAAGAAGGCGATCGTGGACGGGCGAGGCGAGGAGACCGAGCGGAGCAGCGTGCTCGACATCGTGAGCGGCTCGCGCTGGCCGCGCCGGTACACGGGCCGGACGCTGCCGCACCCGTTCCTTGACCAGTGGCGGGGCCGAGAGGAGGAGCTGGCCGGGGACGCCGGGGCCCAGCAGGCCTACCGGGACGGGGTGGCCAGCGGTGAGCTGCTGCCGCGGCCGGCCTGGGCCGGGGAGGCGGTGGACCTCATCAGCGACCTGCCATCAGCGGCCGACCTGGTGGCCACGCTGGTCCGCGAGGCGGAGCAGGCGCTGGCCGCGGTCACCGGGCCGATGTAAGCCGGGCGTCCTACTTCCACAGTGGGCGGTAGCGCACGTACCGGCCTGGTTTGACCGGGCCGTCGGGCAGCGGCTCGCGCAGCCACTCCTCGAAGTCGCTCATGGTCCACTGGTTCGAGCGCCGGACCGCACGGCCCGGCGCTGCCCCGGCGGCCTGGCGCCCCCGCAACTCGAGCTGGACCGCGATGAGCAGGCAAAGCGACCCGGCCGCCGGGGGCGCGAGCTCCGCGCTGCCCCGCAGCCAGCGCACGAAATGACGTCCCCGGGTGCGATCGTCCAGCACGGCATTCAGATCGACCGTCATGAGCCTTTGGCCGAGCTCCCACAGGCCCTCGGCGGGATCGGGCGCGGATCGGGCGAGTCTGAAGTCCTGAGCGCGTCCGGGCATCCGGGCCGTGGCCACCAGGGCGTGGGTTTCGAGTTCGGTCGCGCCGGTGTACTCGATGACGCCCAGGGCCGCCAGCTGGCTGCGCTCACCGGTCAGATCCAGGCCGAGCTCTTCTCGTGCCTCTCGGGCGATCGCCCCGAGCAGATCCGGCAGGCCGTCATGGTCCAGGTCGGCCTGCAGGCCTTCGCGCGGGATGAGTTCGCAGTTGCCGCTGACGGTGCCTGAGTACTGGCCGGGATACACCACGTGCTCCGACCGCTGGACGAGGACGACCGTGTTGTTTTCGTCCAGGGCCAGGAGGTTCAAGCTCAGCAGGCGTGAGCACCGTTCAGCGTCACCGGCCAGCGCGGCGGCGGCGGGTTCCTGAGTGGCCCGGAAGGCGAAGTAGGTGGTCTCGGATAGACACAGGTGCAGCTTTTGCCGGCCGGTGATCCGGTCAACTTCGAGGCGGTAGCCGGGGCCGTGCCAGCGTGGGAGTACGCCGTCAAAGGCCAGCGGATTGGCCGGCTTGCTCTGCGGCGGCCGGGCGACCCGGCGCAGTTCCATCCCGTCGGCTTGAACGTGGCTGACCGGGCCGTCCTCCATCACTACGCGATAGGGCTGATACGAAACCCCGACGGCAGGAAACCCGAGAGTCACGCGGGGGGCGTTCATGTTGGGCCAGGCCACCAGCCGTACGCTCGCCGGCCGCCCGTTGGGGGCGATCGTTATCTCGGCGTTCCGCAGGCCGCTGGTGGCGACGTCTTCCGGTATCGGCTCGTACGACGCCCACTTTCGCAGGAGCTCCGCCGTGGCCTGGGCGCATTCGTGTTCGCTCCTGGCCAGCGGCCCAGCCGTCGACCTGAGCAGCCACCTTCTGCGGATCGACGAGGCGTAGGCGGTGTAGGCGGCGGACAGCGCCGTGAGAGCCGCCGGGTAGGACTCCGGTGACAGCGCGAACGTGAACGGGACGGGGACCGGGAAGGCGGGGGAAAGCCCAGGCTCCCGTACCAGCGCCGGATTGAGCGCGGACAGCCACATCAGCTCGTCTTTCACCTGGGCCTGTTCGCGGCGAGCCCGGTTCGACAGCAAGCGCCAGCAGGTACCCGTGAAGTGACGCCGGGACCTGGATAGACCGGCCTTACGTACGGCCGGGCCGATGAACTTGCGGCGTCTGTTCAGCAAGGCGAGCGTCTGGTAAAAGGTTCCGGACACCCACAGGCCGAGGACGACGGCCAGCACGGCGATCGCCGCGCTGACGATACTGGACCAGTCGGTGGCCTGATTGAACCAAGCCGCCTGCGCCTGCGCGGTCGCGGTCATGGGCGCTCCTGGGCGGTCGACGGCTAGCTCGTCCGTTTTACCTGTTCCTGGCGTTGCGGGTACTGCTTTAGCCCGCTTCGATACGGGTGCCTTCGTCGGCGTGGGCGATCTGGAGCAGGGAGCGCCAGATGAAGATCAGGATGATGGCGGAGCCGGCGAAGGCGAACCAGAAGGGGGCGGTGACGCCCCACCAGGAGGCCACCACCCCGCCGATGGCCGAGCCGATGACGATGCCGCCGACCACGCCGGTGAGGTAGACGCTGCCGACCCGGCCCTGGAATTCGGTGGGCACCGCGCGCTGGCGGACGCTGGTGGAGGTCGTGCCCCAGATGAAGGCGTGGGCGCCGAAGATCGTGAAGATGAGCAGGGCCAGCCAGACCTTGCGGTCCAGGGCCAGCGCCAGGTGGGTGAGCGTCTCGACGATCAAGCCGCCCCGCATGATCACTCCCAGCGGCACCCGGCGTTCCAGCCAGCCGTAGGAAGCGGTGCCGATCAGGCCGCCGACGGCCATGGCCGTGGTGATCAGGCCGAACCCGAGCTCGTTCATGCCCAGCCGCTCGCGCGTAGAGCACCAGCACGGACCAGGCCGCCCCGTAGGTGACGTTGAACGTGAAGATCGTGACGGCCAGCGTGCGGATCGCCGGGTGAGCCCACAGCCAGCGCCAGCCGTCGCGGATCTCGTCTCGCACCCTGGTCGCCCGGGTGCGTGGCGCGGGCGGAGGCAGCCGGACCCGCAGCAGCAGAAGCACTCCGGCCAGCACGCACACGATCTCGCTGACGAACGGCAGGGCCCGGCCGGCGGCGAACAACGCGGCCCCGACGGGCGGCCCGGCCAGCTGGTTCCACACGATGACGCCGGTCAGGGCGCGGGCGTTGGCCACGCCCAGATCCCGGGGCGCCACCATCATCGGCAGCAGGGTGGCCGAAGCCGTCTCCCCGAACGCCTCGTTGACCCCGAACAGGAACAGCGCGATCAGCACGACGGCGATGTCGACCCGGTGAACCACGATCGACATGATGAGCACGGCCAGGATCAGTATCCGGACCACCCCGGTGGTGGCCACGATGGCCCGGCGGTGGGCCCGGTCGGCCACCACCCCGGCGTAGAGCCCGAACAGCAGCCAGGGCAGCCGTTGCAGGAACGCGGCCATGGCCACGGCCAGCGGATTACGGGTCTGCGAGGCGACCAGCAGCGGCCCGGCCGCCAGCGTGATCCCATCGGCCAGGTTGGTGACCCAGGTGGACGCCAGCAGCCAGCGGAAACTACGCCCCAGGCGCTCCGGCGCGAACCGCTCCGCGAGCGGCTTCACGGTAACGCGCCAGGCGTGGTGCGGGCCGGCGATCCAACGTGGGTCACACCGGGACCTTACCGGGGGTCATACCAATAGGGCCCGGCCACGGGGGCGGGCCAGATCGGCGAGGAGGCAGTGATGCGGGTGCTTGTGGTGGGAGCGACCGGCGCGATCGGGGGACGGCTCGTCCGGCAGTTGCGCGAACGCGGGCACGAGGTGGCGGGAAGTTCCCGGTCGGCCAGCCGGGCCGGGCGGCTACGCGAGCTGGGCGCCGAGCCGATCGGGCTGGACGTGCTGGACCCGGCGGCCACCCAGCGGGTGGTGGCCGAGGTCGGGCCGGACGCGATCATCTACCAGGCCACGGCGCTGGCCGGGAGCGGGTTCTCCCGTCGCCTCGACACCACGTTCGCGCTGACCAACCGGCTGCGGACCGAGGGTACCGATCACCTGCTGGCCGCGGCCCGGGCGGCCGGGGTGAGCCGGTTTGTGGCCCAGAGCTTCGCGCCCTACCGGTACGCGCACGAGGGCGGCCCGGTCAAGACCGAAGACGACCCGCTGCTGAGCGATCCGCCCGCGGGGGCACGGGCGACGTTCGGCGCGATGACGCATCTCGACGACGCGGTGACCCGCGCGGGCGGGATCGCCCTGCGCTACGGCGGCTTCTACGGTGACCCCGACCAACTGGTCGACGCGGTCCGCAAGCGCCGGTACCCGGTGGTGGGCGACGGCTCGGGGATGATGTCGTTCGTTCATCTGGATGACGCCGCAGCCGCGGCGGTGCTCGCCCTCGACCATGAGGGACCCGCCATCTACAACGTGACCGACGACGAACCGGCCGCGACCCGGGACTGGCTGCCGGCCCTGGCCGCCGCGGTGGGAGCCAGGCCGCCCCGGCACATCCCGGCCTGGCTGGGGCGGCTGATCATGGGCGAGGGCCTGGACATGATGGCCAGCGCGCGCGGTGCGTCCAATGCCCGGGCCAGGCAGGAACTGGGCTGGACCCTGCGCTATCCGAGCTGGCGGCAGGGCTTTCCGGCGTCTTACGCCACCCGGGACGAGGCCATGACCCGGGCCGCCAGCTGATCGCGCAGCCGGGTGAGCCGGGTGATCTCGGCGTCCAGGACCGCGATCCGGCGCTGCACGATGCCGGCGGACCCCGAACAGGCCGGCGGTACGCCGAAGGCGGGCAGCTGATCGCCTTCCAGCAGGTCCAGGCGGTCGGCGGCCAGCCGGACGTCGGCCACGGTGAGGCCCAGGTCCAGCAGCTGGCGGATGACCCGGATACGGTCCACGTCGGCCGGCCCGTAGACCCGCTGCCCGGCCGCGGTCCGGTGCGGTGGGTGCAGCAGGCCGTTCTCCTCGTAGAAGCGCAGCGCCCGGGGCGTGGTCCCGGCCGCTGCCGCCGCATCGCCAATCCGCATAAGTCCTCCCACCTCAGAGGGCCACGATCACCGAGCCCCGGTATCGTCCGGCCAGCACGTCGTGCAACGCCTGGGGTGCGGCGTCCATGCCCTCGACCCGGGTATAGGGGAAGCGCAGCTCGCTGGTCCGCAGCCATTCACCGGACCGCCGGGCCCACTCCTGCCGCAGGTCGTCGTCGCCATCGCCGCTGTAACCGGTGAGCGTGAGGCGTTTGACGATGATCGGGAACGAGTCCAGCTCGACCGGGGACGCCGTGCCGGTCCCGCCCGGGCTGAGCTGCCCGGCCAGCGCGCCGACCAGGACCAGCCGCGCGCCGGGCCGGGCGGCCGTGACCGCCGCGGCCAGGTCCTCGCCGCCGACCAGGTCCAGCACCACGTCGAACCCGCCGGGCGCGGCCTTGATCAGCTGGGCCGCCAGCGGCGCGGCGCCCCGGACCACGGCTCCGTCGTAGCCGAACTCACTGGTCATCGCCTCAGTCTTGACCGCCGAGCCGGTGCTGCCGACCACCCGGCCCGCGCCCAGCAGGCGGGCCAGCTGCCCGGCCATGGAGCCGACCGACCCGGCCCCGCCGGTCACCAGCACCGCTTCGCCGGGCCGCAGCCGCGCCGCCCGGGTCAGCGCCCCGTAGGCGGTCAGGCCCTGGGCCAGGTGCGCGGCCGGATCGGGCAGGTCGTCGCTCACCGGCTGGCAGCCGGCCGCATCGAGCACCGCGTACTCCCGCCAGCCCAGCGGGTGCGTGACCAGCTGGCCGGGGCGCAGCGCGCTGCCCGCGGGCGCGGTCACCACCTCACCGACCGCCGGGCCCAGCAGTGTGTCGCCGGGGTTGAGAGCCGGGAACGGCGCCCCCGGCACGCTGCCGCCCAGCAGGGTGCGCAGCGCGGCGAAGACGCTGAAGTACCGGTTGCGGACCAGGACCTGGCCCGGGCCGGGCTCGGGGATGGGGACTTCGGCCACGGTCAGGTCAGCCGGCCGGGGCAGGCCCGCGGGGGCCGTCGCCACGCGCACCTCGCGGGAAACGTTCGTCGTCACCGTCATCTCGGTTCCTTTTTGAATGATCGAAGGACCGGGACAAGGTAATTGCTCACGTACGGGTCAAGGGCAAATCGGGTCCGCGGCGAAAAATTGGCGTGGGGTGGTGAACCGGGGCGGGCTCAGGCGCAATAGAGAGGCGATGGATGACGACGGGCTGGTCGCGGCGATAGCGGCAGGCGATGACGGGGCGTTGCGGGAATTGTTTGCCCGGCACGCGCCGTGGCTGGCCGTGCGGTTGCGGGGAGTGCTGCCGGCCTCCGACGTCGAGGACGTGCTGCAGGAGACGTTCCTGGCCGTGTGGCGGGGCGCGCCCCGGTACCAGGCGGGTGGGGTGGCGGGTGGCTGGATCTGGGGTATCGCCCGGCGGCAGGCGGCCCTGCTGCTCCGCCGCCGGGGGCCGGCGGAGCAGCCGCTGCCCGCGCTGGTGGCCGCGGACGACCGGGAGGGCATCGACCCGGCCGAAGCGGCAGTGTCCCGGGCCGAGCTGGACCGGGCGGTCGGCGCGCTGGGGCCGGACGGCAGCGCGGCCCGGGAGATCTGGCGGCTGGTGTACGTGGAAGACCGTCCGGTCGCGGAGGTCGCGGAGCTGATCGGCGTGCCCGAGGGCACGGTGAAGAGCCGGGCCTTCCAGGTCCGGCGGCGGCTGCGGGAGGCGCTGCGCCGCGGCGCGCTGACGCGGGAGGGAGAAGGCCTGTGAACAGCGGTTTCGAGAAGGCGGCGGTGGGCCGGGACCCGGCCCCGCCCGACGTGGACCTGGACCGGGTGTGGCTGGGGGTGGCCGCGCAGGTGTGGCGCCGGCAGCCGGGGCCGGCCGAGCGGCTGGCCGGGCGGCTGCTCCGCTCCCCCGGCCTGGCCCGGGCCCTGGTCACCACCCCGTCGCTGCTGCTGGGCTGGGTGCTGGCCAGCGTGGCCGTGCTGGCCGTCGGCGCGGCGGCGACGCTGACGACGGGCACGCCGTACGTGGCGTTCTTCGCACCGGCGGTGGCGGCCATTGCGATCGCCTTCGCCTACGGGCCGGCCATCGACCCGGCCTGGGAGCTGGCGCAGAGCATGGCGGTCAGCGACCGGATGGTGCTGCTGGTTCGCGCGCTGGCCGTGTTCGGGCTGAACGCCGTGCTCGGGCTGGCCGCGTCGGCCCTGTCCGGGACGGCGGCCGCGGTCACATTCGGCTGGCTGGTGCCGATGACCGCCGTCTGCGCGCTGGCCCTGGCCGCGGCCACCGTTACCCGGTCCGCGGTCGCCGGGGTGATCGCGGGCCTGGCCGCCTGGACCATCACGCTGCTGGCCGGCCAGGCGTCCGGGCAGGTCACGGTGGCCGTGACCAGCCCGGCCCTGATCGGGCCCTACCTGGCCGTCACGGCCGTCTGTGTCGCGGTGGTGCTGTACACCACCCGGATCCCGGGAGAAAAGTCATGATGAACATCGAGCTCACCGACGTGACCCGCCGGTTCGGGCACACCCAGGCCGTGGCCGGGGTGAGCCTGGAGACCGGTCCTGGGGTGTTCGGGCTGCTCGGCCCGAACGGGGCCGGCAAGACGTCGCTGCTGCGGATGATGGCCACGGTGCTGCCGCCGTCCTCGGGGCAGCTGCGGCTACTGGGCCGCGACCCCGGCGGGTACGGGCCGCGGCGGGAGATCCGCCGCCGGCTCGGCTACCTGCCGCAGAACCTCGGCTACTACCCCGGTTTCACCGTGGCCGAGTTCGTGGAGTACTTCGCGCTGCTCAAGGACATGCCGCCGGGACGGGTACCGCGGGCGGTGGCCGCGGCCATCGAGCACGTGGGGCTGCAGGCCAGGGCCCGGGCCAAGCTGCGCACGCTGTCCGGCGGCATGCTGCGGCGGGCCGGTATCGCCCAGGCGGTGGTGAACGACCCGGAACTGCTGCTGCTGGACGAGCCCACCGCGGGCCTGGACCCGGAGCAGCGGGTGTCCTTCCGGGCCCTGCTGCGGGACCTCGGCCAGCGGGCCACCGTGGTGGTCTCCACTCACCTGGTCGAAGACGTCGGTGCGGCCTGCGAGCAGGTCGCGCTGATGGACGAGGGGAAGATCGTCTTCCACGGGACCCCGGACGAGCTGGCCGCCCGCGGCGAGGGCGCCGGCGCGGCCGGGGACGCCCCGCTGGAGCGCGGGTACAGCGCGGTGCTGGCCGCCGCCCGGTCCGGGCTGGCGGTGCGATCGTGACCGCGGCCACCGCGGCCCCGGCGCGGACCCGGGTGCCACGGCCGGCCCGGGTGCTCCCGGCCGGGACGGCCCGGCTGCTGCGTATCGAGCTGCGCCGCAACGCGATGCCGCTGGTGCTGCCGCTGATCGCCGTGCTGTTCTGGTTCGACTCCTACCGGCCGAGCACGGCCATGCCCACCTTGTGGGTACTGCGCACGTTCTGGAACATGGGCCAGGGGCACACGATCATCGACTCCGGGCCGTTCGTGGCCGGCCTGGCGGCCTGGATGGGTTCCCGGGACGGCCGGCGGCACCTGGCCGACCTGGCCGTTACCACGGTCCGGCCGCGCTGGACGGCGCAGCTGGTCACCTGGGCGGCCACCGCGATCTGGGCCGTCGGCGGCTACGTGGTGCTCACCGGCGCGATGTTCGGTGTGTACGCGGCCCAGCATGTGCAGGGTGAGCCGCCCTACTGGTGGGCCGCGGTGGGTGCGGTCGCGGTCGCCGCGTTCAGCGCGGCCGGCTTCACGGTGGGGGCGTTCTTCCCGAGCCGGTTCGCCGCGCCGGTCGCGGCGTTCGGCGGGTTCCTGGCCATGATGATGTCGTCGCAGACCGGGTTCAGCCACACCGGCGGCTGGGCCTGGATCCTGCCCACCAACTCCAACGGCAACTTCCAGCTCGACTCCGGGATCCTCTACCCCTACCTGCCGGACCTGCCGATCGCCCGGATCATGCTGCTGGCCGGCCTGGGCCTGGCCTGCCTCGGGCTGTTCGGGCTGCCCGCGGCGGCGGGCGGGCCGCGCTTGCGGATCACCGCGGCGGCGGTCACGGTGGCCGGGCTCGCCGCCGCCGGCACCGCGGTCGGCCTGGTCAGCTCGGCCCATCTCGGACCGCACGGAGCGGTCGTCCCGGCCCTGCACGACGCGGCCAACGACCGGCCCATCGCCTACGCCCCGGTGTGCGGGCACGCCGACGGTGTGCCGGTGTGCGTGAACCCGTCGTACCGGCCCGAGCTGGCCGGCGTGACCGCGGCGCTGACCCCACTGGTGCGCGAGTGGTCCGGCCTGCCGGGGGCACCGGCCCGGGTCGCCCAGTCCCCGGCGATCTACGACCCGTGGGAGGGGCAGGCCGGCCAGGCCATGACACTCAGCGGCCAGCCGCCCGTGCTGGGGGTCCCGCTCGGCGCCCTGGGTCTGCACGGCGCCTTTGGCTGGACGGGCACCGAGGTCAGCCAGCAGTTGCGGTTGCTGGCCGCGCACGCCTTCGCGGGCGGCGGCGACGGCGTGGGTACCCAGGCGCAGCAGGCAGTGGAGGCCGCGCTGCTGCAGGACGCCGGCGTGCCGATCGCCAGCCAGCCGCAGCTGCGCACCTCGATCGGGCTGCCGTCCTGGGCCCGGCCCGGCATGGCCGCGCACGGCCCGGCCCCC